>NZ_VATL01000002.1:0-34627 GCF_005781065.1 Escherichia sp. E1130 | reverse complement strand
GATAAGACGCGCCAGCGTCGCATCAGGCAAAACCGTATTAATTCGGCGTGTAGCCCATCACCACGCCGCTCAAACCAGAGATCTGCTTCAGTTCGCCAAGCGATCCTTTCAGCTTATCTTTTGAGGCATCTGGCCCCACGAGAATACGGGTGATTTTACCCTGCACTGGCGTTGACGGCGAAGTATAAACCCGATATCCCGCGCCACGCAGCTTACCGACAATCTCATTCACTTTATCGGCATTTTTCAGCGCGCCCAGTTGCACAACATAGGCTTTACCCGTCGGCGCTGCCTTTTCTTCAACAACCGGCTTCGGTTCTGGCTTCGGCGGGGGCGGCACTTCAACCTTCGGCTTAGGCGGATCCACCGGTTTCGGTTTCGGTGGAGCGACCGGTGCAGGCTCCGGTTCAAACACGGTATTATTGGCCGCAATGGTTGTCGGGTCGAGCGAAGGCGCTGCGGCATCACCTGCCCGCACCTCTTCTGCCGCGCCTTCTGGCGGCTGTGTCGGCAACGCCTGAGTGGCGGCTGGCATCATATCTGGTTCGTCACGATCGCCCGCTTTCGGCACCAGCGGGATCGCTGCAAACTCATCCTGATAATGTTTTTTCTGCCCATCAAGCAATCCTGGAAGCACAATAACTCCCAGAGCTACCAGCACAATAGTGCCAACTAACCGATTCTGAAACTTACTCGCCACCGCTTCTCCTCGCGTCAATCACTTCCATGACATGTGCGACCGTATGGAACGAACCACACACCAGCACGGTATCTTCCGGTTTAGCGTCCGCCATTGCGGCTTCCCATGCCTGCGCAACGCTATCGAATGGTTTGCCGTTCCCCAGATGCTCAAGCAGTTGTGCTGCCGTGGCACCACGCGGCCCTTCCAGTGGCGCACAATACCAGTCATCAACCACGCTTTTCAACCAGGCCAGTGTTCCGGCAATATCTTTATCATGTAGCATACCGATAACCGCCAGCACGCGCCCGTTTTTCGGTAACGCTTTCATGCGTCCGGTAAGATATTCCGCCGCATGAGGATTATGGGCGACATCAAAAATAACGCGTGGCGTCTCGCTCACAATCTGGAAACGTCCAGGCAAAATTGCGCTGGCGATTCCGTCGCGAATTGCCTTTTCACTGACTTCCAGGCCGCTGGCACGCAGTGCCGCCAGCGCCGTTGCGGCATTCGGTTGCGGGACAAGTGGCAACGGTAATCCCGCCAGCGTGCCGTGAGCATCGGTAAATGACCAGTCATGGTCAGTGACGGAATAATTCCACTCAACGCCACAACGTTGCAACAGTGCGCCTTTCTCCTGTGCTACATCGGCAATGGTGTAAGGCATTTCCGGTTCACCGACGATTGCCGGTTTTTCGCTGCGGAAGATCCCTGCTTTTTCTCGACCAATGCTTTCACGATCTGGCCCCAGCCAGTCGGTATGATCCAGCGCGATACTGGTCACCACGGCAACATCAGCATCGACAATGTTAGTAGCATCCAGACGACCACCCAGACCTACTTCCAGAATCACCACATCGAGTTGCGCCTCTTTGAACAACCACAATGCCGACAGCGTACCGTATTCAAAATAAGTCAGAGAAATATCGCCACGCTCGGCCTCAATCTCGGCAAAAGAAGCCGTATGGGCCGACTCCGCCAGTTCTTTGCCCTGTATACGAACGCGCTCGGTATAACGCACCAGATGCGGCGAACTGTAGACCCCCACCCTGTACCCTGCCGCCATCAGAATCGACTCCAGCGTACGGCAGGTCGTGCCTTTGCCATTAGTTCCCGCAACGGTAAACACAAACGGTGCAGGTTTAAGGACGCCAAGACGCGCCGCAACCTGGCTGACGCGATCAAGGCCGAGATCGATAGTTTTACTGTGCAGGTTTTCCAGATAAGAAAGCCACGAAGCCAGAGGCGACGCGGCTTGAGGAGTGCGTTTGATAATCATGGTATCCGCTGATTCGTTACGGGGAGAATAAATAGCAAAAGGGCAGAGCCAGTGGCCCTGCCCTTATCAGTTATCAGGCCTCTGGTTCCTGATCCGGCACCGGTGGCACCACTTCGCCTTCACGCGGCGCATCAGGATTAGGCGCTGGCAGATTCATCAGCTTCGCCAGAATGCTCGCCAGTTTCAGGCGCATTTCCGGTCGACGGACGATCATATCGATGGCGCCTTTCTCGATCAGGAATTCACTGCGCTGGAATCCTGGCGGCAGTTTTTCGCGAACGGTCTGTTCGATAACGCGCGGACCGGCAAAGCCGATTAACGCTTTCGGTTCAGCAATATTGAGATCGCCCAGCATCGCGAAGCTTGCAGAAACACCGCCCATAGTCGGGTCGGTCAGTACAGAAATGTACGGTAACCCGCGCTCCTGCATTTTCGCCAGTGCCGCAGAGGTTTTCGCCATCTGCATCAGCGACATTAACGCTTCCTGCATACGTGCGCCACCAGAAGCGGAGAAGCAGATCAGCGGGCAGTTATCTTCCAGCGCTTGCTCAACGGCACGCACGAAACGAGCGCCAACCACTGAACCCATTGAACCGCCCATAAAGGCGAATTCGAATGCCGCAGCGACAACCGGCATACCATACAGAGTGCCTTTCATCACCACCAGCGCGTCTTTTTCGCCGGTTTCTTTCTGCGCAGAGGCCAGACGGTCTTTATACTTTTTGGAGTCACGGAACTTCAGCACATCTTTCGGCTCAAGCTCGCTACCCAGCTCCACAAGGCTGCCTTCATCTAACAAGCTATGCAGGCGGTTACGCGCCGACATACGCATGTGATGGTCACATTTCGGACAGACCTCAAGATTACGTTCCAGTTCAGCGCGGTATAAAACCTGACCGCAGCTATCACACTTAGTCCACACACCTTCAGGAATGCTCGCCTTGCGGGTGGGAGTAATGTTGCTTTTAATTCGTTCAATCCAGCTCATTAGGGACCTTTCTGTCTGAACCTGGTTCGATGCCAGTTTTATCTTTGGGGACGCATAATGCCATTTTTGCCCCCAACAGACCATGAATGTTGCACATTAAAACATAACAGCCCGAAACTTTGGATAAAAAAGTGGTCGAACCGCGGAGTTACTTTTTATTTTGCAGCGCGTTTGTGACGAATAAATTCGAAAACCCCAGGCAATATTGAAACAAAAATAATGCCAACAATCATCAGTTTAAGGTTACTCTGAATGAAGGGGAGCGTGCCGAAGAAATAACCTGCGTAGGTAAAAATCAGTACCCACAACAGTGCACCAATCACGTTAAAAGCGGCGAAATGACGATACGACATGTGACCCATTCCCGCAACGAACGGCGCGAACGTTCTGACGATCGGTACAAAACGGGCGAGAATAATTGTTTTGCCGCCATGTCTCTCGTAAAACTGATGAGTCTTATCAAGATAACTACGACGAAAAATTTTCGAATCCGGATTACTGAACAGTTTGTCACCAAATAACCGCCCAATGGTGTAGTTGACCGCATCACCCACAATTGCAGCAATCAACATCAGTACCACCATCATATGGACGTTGAGATCATTAGTCTCCAGAGATGCCAACGCGCCAGCGACAAACAGCAACGAATCACCAGGCAGGAATGGCGTTACCACAAGCCCGGTTTCACAGAACAGAATCAAAAACAGAATGGCATAAACCCAGACGCCGTACTCTGCGACCAGTTCCGCCAGATGCACATCAATATGCAAAATAAAATCGATGAGGAAATAAATCAGGTCCATAATTGCCTATGCCTTGTACTCTTCATTTCTCAGGCTGTAACTGCATTGGCTACAGCCTGAAATTTTTAGAGCATTATTCTCATTAGTCCGCCAGAAACAGCGGGCCCATTGGCGGTTTTGGAAGATCAAATCGGTCAGGGTAATCTACCGCAACCAGATACAGCCCTTCCGCTTTCGCCGTTGCTGCCGCCAGCGTTCTGTCCTTTGCCGCTAACAGCTCTGCTATCCAACTCTCTGGCTGGTTGTGGGCGCCTACTTCCATCAGGCTACCGACAATATTCCTCACCATATGATGTACAAAGGCATTCGCTTTGATATCTACCACCACATAAGGACCATGTCGCGTGACGTTAATATGCATAACGTTGCGCCACGGCGTTCGGGACTGGCACTGCACCGCGCGAAATGAGGTGAAATCATTCTCGCCCAACAAGCATTGCGCAGCCCGATGCATCCGTTCGGCATCCAGCGGTTCGTAGAAGTGGGTCACACCTTTACTCAGCACTGCCGGGCGCAGCCGATGATTGTAGATGATGTAGCGATAACGGCGAGCCGTGGCGCTAAATCGGGCATGAAAATCATCAGGTACAGCTTTAACCCAACGCACGGCGATGTCACCAGGTAAATTCGCATTTACGCCTAATGTCCACGCGGCGTCTTTGCGCTGCGCGGTGGTTTCGAAATGCACTACCTGCCCGGTGCCGTGTACGCCTGCGTCAGTACGCCCGGCGCAGAAGACGGTGATGGGCTCGTTCGCCACCTGGGAGAGCGCCTTTTCCAGCTTCTCCTGCACACTGCGGACTTCGTTCTGCCGTTGCCAGCCGTAATA
The DNA here is from genome assembly GCF_005781065.1 of Escherichia sp. E1130. NCBI lineage: Bacteria > Pseudomonadati > Pseudomonadota > Gammaproteobacteria > Enterobacterales > Enterobacteriaceae > Escherichia > Escherichia sp. E1130. The sequence continues at coordinate 30,049 of NZ_VATL01000002.1, read as the reverse complement.
CCTACTGCCGTCGTACTCAATGCCCAGCGCAATTTTATAAACTGGCGGTTGTTGCTGGTCGGACATTAGTACAGATACTCCTGCACCAGTTTCTCGGCGATTTTCACTGCCATCAGTGCGCCGCCAAAACGGGCATTATCAGCCACAGACCAGAACTGGATTTGCTCTGGAATACCGTAATCATTGCGCACGCAGCCCACAGAAAGATGCGGCGTACCGGAAGCGTCACCCACCTGAGTAGGAAACTCGTTCTCTTCAGAGAGCACAATATCTTCGCCCTGGGTAAAGGCATCACGCGCTTCTTCTGCCGCCAGCGGACGCAGAGCTTCAAAGTTGACCATCTGAGCGTGACCGTAAAATACCGGTGCCTGCACGACGCTTGCCGAAATCATCAGCCCTTCGTCCTGCATGATTTTGCGCACTTCATCGACGATACGACGTTCTTCGCGCACGCTACCTTCCCTGTCAGGCAGTAACGGCAGCATGTTGAACGCCAGCTGACGTCCGAAGAAATCTTCTTCGTCAATCGGAATGCCGTTGAGCAATTTCGCACTCTGCCCCGCTAACGCATCGACCGCTTTTTTGCCCTGGGCGGAGGCTGAAATCAGGCTGGTAACGCTAATACGCGACAATCCGCCCTGATCGATTAACGGTTTCAGAGAGGCCAGCAGCTGGCTGGTCAGGCTGTCCGGTACGGCAATGACATTACGGTTACGGTAATCAGCAAGTACAAACGGGTTTACTTCCGGCACCACCAGCGGTACGTCGGGTTCGAGAGCAAACAATCCGCTGCTGTCGATAACCAGGCAGCCTGAGTTGGTTGCTTCTTCAACCCAGGTCGCGGTCGCTTCTTTGCCTGCGACAAAAAACGCCAGTTGCGCCTGCGTCCAGTCAAATTCGGCAGCATCCTGCACGGTGATTGTCTTACCACCAAAGCGCAGATGTTCGCCTGCGCTTTCGTTACGTGCCAGTGCATAAATTTCCCCAACCGGGAACTGACGTTCAGCCAGCGTTTCAATCAGGGCTTCGCCCACAGCGCCAGTTGCGCCCAGGACGGCAATGTTCCAGCCTTCAGACATGGTGGTTTACTCCAGAAAATGCAAAGCTCCCTGCCTATGTTACAGCAGAGAGCATGAAGAAGAGATTAACGAGCCGGATGATGAACGGCGTTAAAACCCAGTTTACACAGTAATGATGCCGCACTGGCGTCATTACAAATCACATACAGAGACGACCATTCACGGCGCTCAAGGTAATTTTTGCGCAGTTTATCGAACTCACCCGGTATTCCGGCGACTTTACGCAACGGCGCATCGTCGCGGCGCACATCATACACCAAATGCACCAGCCTTTTTAGCGTCGGCTGATCGAGCGGACCATGCAGCGTGATGCGGCCAAACTCCGGCGCGGGCAGTAAAGTATCCAACGCCACGTGCTGTTCATGACCAATAAACTTGCTGTAGGCTTCAAACACTTGCGTTGTGCCACGCGCTTTACCTTCGAGGGTGTAGCCCGCGATATGCGGCGTGCCGATATCCACTTTTTGCAGCAGCTCGACGTTGAGTTCTGGCTCGCCTTCCCAGACATCCAGCACTACGCTTAACTTCTGACCTTCATTCAGGCAGGTCAGCAGTGCGGTATTATCGACAACGGCACCACGGCAGGCGTTAATCAGAATCGCCCCCGGCTTCAGGCTGCGAATCAGTTTTTCATCCGCCAGATGCCGCGTTTTGTACGGACCATCTTTAAAGAGTGGAGTATGGAAAGTCAGAATGTCTGCTTGCGCGACCAGTTCATCAAGAGGGCGGAAATCCCCCTCATCCCCACGATCGGCGCGTGGTGGATCGCAAAGTAATGTTTTGATCCCCCACGCTTCCAGCCGTGCCTGTAAACGTCGCCCGACGTTGCCGACGCCCACGATCCCCACGGTACGCTCGTGCAGTGAAAATCCATCGCGTTCGGCGAGCATCAGCAGTGACGAGAAAACATATTCCACTACCGCAATCGCATTGCAGCCAGGTGCAGCAGAAAAACCAATTCCCGCCTGCTTTAACCACGCTTCATCGACATGGTCCGTCCCCGCGGTCGCGGTGCCAATAAATTTTACTGGTTTTCCTGCCAGCAAAGATTCATTCACTTTCGTGACCGAACGCACCATCAAAGCATCTGCATCATCCAGTTCAGCAACTGGAATTGGACGCCCCGGAACCGCTTTCACCTCCCCCAGACGACTAAATAATTCGCGGGCATAAGGCATATTTTCATCAACAAGGATTTTCACGTTTGTGGTACCTGTATGAGAACGAGAGTTAACCGGACAAGTGTGCCATAATCTCGCGGCCAGGCATACTTGCGATGATTTCAGGTATAAGGATACGTAATGATACAACCAATTTCCGCCCCTCCTGGGCAACCACCGGGTCAGGGGGATAAACTGTCGTCTGGCGCAGGCAATCAGCCTTTATCCAGCTTGCAACGTACAGTGCTGGAAAGTTTGATAACCAAAGTGACTTCGCTGACGCAACAGCAGAGCGCGGAATTGTGGGCCGGTATAAAGCACGACATCGGTCTGCCAGGCGATTCACCGTTACTTTCACGCAATTTCCCCGCCGCAGAACAAAACCTTGCACAACGTTTACTGGCCGCGCAAGAAAGCCATTCTGTCCGCCAGCTTTTGGCGCAATTGAGCGAGTACTTACGGCTGGGGAATAATCGTCAGGCGGTCACAGATTACATTCGTCATAACTTTGGTCAGACGCCGCTGAATCAACTCTCACCGGAGCAATTAAAAACCGTCCTGACGCTGTTACAGGAAGGGAAGATGGTTATTCCGCAGCCGCAACAGCGCCAGGCGACCGATCGCCCTTTGCTACCGGCAGAACACAATACGCTTAAGCAACTGGTGACTAAACTCGCGGCGGCAACAGGAGAACCCAGCAAACAGATTTGGCAATCTATGCTGGAACTTTCTGGGGTAAAAAATGGAGAATTGATCCCGGCCAAAATGTTTACCCACCTGGTTACCTGGTTGCAGGCACGCCAGGTGTTAAGTCAGCAAAATACACCGACACTGGAGTCGCTTCAGATGGCGCTAAAACAGCCACTGGATGCCAGCGAGTTGACAGTATTATCGAGCTATGTTGAGCAAAAATATGGCCTTTCTCAGCATTCAGCCCTGACTTCCGCGCAGGCCGAGGATATCCTCAACCAGCTTTATCAACGGCGGGTGAATGGGATTGAACCGCGAGATATTCAACCGTTGCTCAATCCCTTTACGCCATTCATTAACACGATGCAAGAAATGGCCATGCGCCCCAGCCTGTGGATATTGCTGACCGCCATCATCGTGATATTGGTCTGGTTATTGAGTTAACCACGACGAAATGACAGTATCGTCACGATAATCCCCAGCACCGCCGATATCGCCCCGGCAAGGAATACCGACGAGTAGCCAAATGTGGTCGCCAGGACACCTGCCAGTGGCCCGGAAACACCGAGGGCGATATCCTGAAACGCCGCATAACCGCCGAGCGCAGTACCGCGAACCTGAGACGGAACGCGCTTAACCACTTCCACACCAAGCGCCGGGAAGATAAGTGAACACCCTGCCCCGGTTAACGCCGCACCGGCTAACGCCACCCACGCGCCAGGCGCTTGCCAGAGCAGCAACAAACCTACCGTTTCGACAAGCAAAGAGACAATCGCCACTTTCACGCCGCCAAAACGGTCTGGCATCCAGCCGAACATGACGCGCATCACGACAAATGCGCCGCCAAATGCGGTGAGCGTAAAGCCTGCCATCGCCCATCCTTTGCTGGCAAAGTAGAGCGATACAAAGGTTCCGATAACCGCAAAGCCAACGCCCTGAAGCGCCAGACCAAGCCCCGGTTTCCAGATAAGCCCGACAACACTCCACAGCGATGGACGTTCTCCCGCCATTGCCGGTACTTTGCGTACTGTGCCGTTACAAGCCCACGCCAGTAAAGGCAATGCCATTGTCGTAAGCGCCAGTGCGGCAAAACCGTAATGGCTATGAATCAACAAGCCAAGCGGTGCGCCCACCGCCAGTGCGCCATAAATCGCCATCCCGTTCCACGACATCACTTTGCCAGAGTGTTTCGGCCCGACAATGCCCAATCCCCAGGTCAAAGCGCCCGTCAGCAACTGGCTTTCGCCAAAACCAAGAATCAAACGCCCGATGACCAGCAGGGCAAATTTAATTGGTGCGGAGACAGGCAAAAGCGCCGCCAGCAGCAGCGCGCCGCCAGCCAGACCGCAGGCGAACATACCCTGAAGCGCCGAACGTTTTGCGCCATATTGATCGGCCAGTCGTCCGGCGTAGCCACGCGTCAGCACCGTGGCCAGAAACTGAATGCCGACGGCAATCCCGACCATGGTGTTGCCATAGCCCAGTTCATGATGAACAAACAGCGGGATAACCGGCAATGGCAGCCCTACGGTCATGTAAGTTAGAAAAACCGCAAAAGCGATGCGGAAGAGCGAAAAATTGGCAGAAGATCGTGTTTCTGTTTGGCTTACAGCAGTCATGCATTACTCCAGAATGCAGCGCAAGGCGAGGAGTCTCCCCGTCTCATCTCTCTGGTTTTCAGGGTTACGGTGCGTTGGCAGGATTTAACGCGTACGTCTTTTCAGAAGGAAATCGACAAAACGGGAAGTTTGCCTGGAACAGGCGGCGATTGTCAATGATGTGAAAAAGGGAACCATCAGGTTCCCTTTTTCTTTAGTGCCGGAGGCAGCATTGGCGTGTAACGTCGGATGCGACGCTGGCGCGTATTATCCGACCTACTCCGACTTAATCTTTCAGCTTACGCATTACCAGCGTGGCGTTGGTGCCGCCGAAGCCGAAGCTGTTAGACATCACGGTGGTCAGTTCGCGATCGGTCGTTTCGGTCACGATGTTCAGACCCGCAGCCTGCTCGTCCAGCTCTTCAATGTTGATGCTCGGGGCGATAAAGCCGTGTTCCAGCATCAGCAGAGAGTAGATAGCTTCCTGTACGCCAGCAGCGCCCAGAGAGTGACCGGTCATTGCTTTGGTTGCAGAAATCGCCGGGCTCTTATCGCCGAACACTTCACGGATAGCCGCCAGCTCTTTCACGTCGCCAACCGGAGTCGAAGTACCGTGGGAGTTCAGGTAGTCGATTGGGGTATCAACACCGTGCATCGCCATCTTCATGCAGCGCACTGCGCCTTCGCCAGACGGAGCAACCATGTCTGCGCCATCAGACGTTGCGCCGTAGCCAACGATTTCAGCGTAGATATGAGCACCACGTGCCAACGCGTGTTCCAGTTCTTCGACCACCACCATACCGCCGCCGCCAGCGATAACGAAACCGTCACGGTGAGCGTCATAAGTACGGGAGGCTTTTTCCGGGGTGTCGTTGTATTTGGTAGACAGCGCGCCCATTGCGTCGAATTCGCAGGCCATTTCCCAGCACAGCTCTTCGCCGCCGCCGGCAAACACGATGTCTTGTTTGCCCAGTTGGATCTGCTCTACTGCGTTACCGATACAGTGTGCGGAAGTCGCACACGCGGAGCTGATGGAGTAGTTAACGCCGTGGATTTTGAACGGCGTGGCGAGGCAGGCAGAAACGCCAGATGCCATCGCTTTAGTGACCACATACGGGCCAACCGCTTTCAGGCCACGCGGGCCGCGCATTGCGTCAGCGCCGAACACCTGGAAACGCGGAGAGCCGCCGCCGGAACCTGCAATCAGGCCAACGCGCGGGTTATTCTGGTAAGCTTCCGGGGAGAGGCCAGCATCTGCAATTGCCTGCTCCATAGAAAGGAATGCATAAATGGATGCGTCGCTCATAAAGCGCACAACTTTGCGGTCAATGAGGCCAGTGGTATCCAGTTTTACGTTGCCCCAAACGTGGCTACGCATGCCGGAATCCTTCAGCTCCTGAGAGAAAGTGATCCCTGAGCGTCCTTCACGCAGAGATGCCAGGACTTCCTGCTGGTTATTACCGATGCTGGAAACAATGCCCAGGCCAGTAATCACTGCACGTTTCATTCAATACCTCTGTAAGTCGCACATAGAGTAAGTTTCGAATGCACAATAGCGTACACTTGTACGCCGAACAAGTCCGATCAGCCAATTAATAGAGAAATTTGCGCAGCCTGGCACACATCGCTAAGATCGAGCCACCGCCTGTAAGACGAGTAACTTACGTGAAACACTACTCCATACAACCTGCCAACCTTGAATTTAATGCTGAGGGTACACCTGTTTCCCGAGATTTTGACGATGTCTATTTTTCCAACGATAACGGACTGGAAGAGACGCGTTATGTTTTTCTTGGGGGTAACCAATTAGAGGCACGCTTTCCTGAGCATCCGCATCCTCTGTTTGTGGTAGCAGAAAGCGGCTTCGGCACCGGATTAAACTTCCTGACGCTTTGGCAGGCATTTGATCAGTTTCGCGAAGCGCGTCCACAGGCGCAGTTAAAGCGCCTCCACTTTATAAGTTTTGAGAAATTTCCCCTCACCCGTGCGGATTTAGCGCTAGCGCACCAACACTGGCCGGAACTTGCGCCGTGGGCGGAACAGCTTCAGGCGCAGTGGCCTTTGCCCCTGCCCGGTTGCCATCGTTTATTGCTCGATGAAGGCCGCGTAACGCTGGATTTATGGTTTGGCGATATAAACGAACTGACCAGCCAACTGGACGATTCGCTAAATCAAAAAGTAGATGCCTGGTTTCTGGACGGCTTTGCGCCAGCGAAAAACCCGGATATGTGGACGCAAAATCTGTTTAACGCCATGGCACGACTGGCGCGTCCGGGCGGCACGCTGGCGACATTTACTTCTGCCGGTTTTGTCCGCCGCGGTTTGCAGGAAGCCGGATTCACCATGCAAAAGCGTAAGGGCTTTGGGCGCAAACGGGAAATGCTTTGCGGAGTGATGGAACAGACATTACCACTCCCCTGCTCCACACCGTGGTTTAATCGTACGGGCAGCCGCAAACGGGAAGCGGCAATTATCGGCGGCGGCATTGCCAGCGCGTTGTTGTCGCTGGCACTACTACGTCGCGGCTGGCAGGTAACGCTTTATTGCGCGGATGAGGCCCCCGCGCTGGGTGCTTCCGGCAATCGCCAGGGGGCGCTGTATCCGCTTTTAAGTAAACACGATGAGGCGCTAAACCGCTTTTTCTCTAATGCATTTACTTTTGCTCGTCGGCTTTACGACCAATTACCCGTTAAATTTGATCATGACTGGTGCGGCGTAACGCAGTTAGGCTGGGATGAAAAAAGCCAGCATAAAATCGCACAGATGCTGTCGATGGATTTACCCGAAGAACTGGCTGTAGCCGTTGAGACAAATGCGGTTGAACAAATTACGGGCGTTGCGACAAATTGCAGCGGTATTACTTATCCGCAAGGTGGCTGGCTGTGTCCGGCGGAACTGACCCGTAATGTGCTGGTACTGGCGGAAAAGCAAGGTTTGCAGATTCGTTATCAACATCAGTTACAGGATTTATCCCGTAAGGATGACGGTTGGTTGTTGAATTTTGCAGGTGATCAGCAAGCGACGCATAGTGTAGTGGTACTGGCGAACGGGCATCAAATCAGCGGTTTCAGCCAAACATCATCTCTGCCAGTATATTCGGTTGCCGGGCAGGTCAGCCATATTCCGACAACGCCGGAACTGGCAAAACTGAAGCAGGTGCTGTGCTATGACGGTTATCTCACGCCGCAAAATCCGGCGAACCAACACCATTGTATTGGTGCCAGTTATCACCGTGGTAGCGAAGAGACGGCATACAGTGAGGAAGATCAGCTGCAGAATCGCCAGCGATTGATTGATTGTTTCCCGCAGGCACAATGGGCGAAAGCGGTTGATGTCAGTGATAAAGAGGCGCGCTGCGGTGTGCGTTGTGCCACCCGCGATCATCTGCCAATGGTAGGCAACGTGCCTGATTATGACGCGACACTCGTGGAATATGCGTCGCTGACGGAGCAAAAAGATGAGGCGGTAAGCGCGCCGATTTATGACGATCTCTTTATGCTTGCTGCTTTGGGTTCGCGTGGTTTGTGTTCTGCCCCGCTGTGTGCCGAGATTCTGGCGGCACAGATGAGTGAAGAACCGATTCCGATGGATGCCAGTACGCTGGCGGCGTTAAATCCGAATAGGTTATGGGTGCGGAAGTTGTTGAAAGGTAAAGCGGTTAAGGCGGGGTAATCTGCTTTGGCATTGTTTGTCGGATGCGGCGTGAACGCCTTATCCGACCTCGTGTGACGTGTAGGCCTGATAAGACGCGATAAGCGTCGCATCAGGCATGGTGCTCCCAATGTCGGATGCGGCGTGAACGCCTTATCCGACCTACGTGTGACATGTAGTCCTGATAAGACGCGGTAAGCGTCGCATCAGGCATGGTGCACCCAATGTCGGATGCGGCGTGAACACCTTATCCGACCTCGTGTGACGTGTAGGCCTGATAAGACGCGATAAGCGTCGCATCAGGCATGGTGCTCCAGACGCCGCAACTTACTGCTGTGACGCCTGCTGAAACAGGTGTTCCCACATATCGGTTACCAGCGCCTGGTCACGCGGCGACAATTCACCGGCACCAATGGCTTTTTCCAGACTCTGACTAACGGTTGTATGTACCGCCTGAGCGGAGTGGTCATCACCACTTTCCAGTTCTGCGATAGCTAATGTCAGGTGGCCACGCAAATACCCACTGGCAAACAACTCATCATCACTGGCATGGTCAACCATACCGTCGATTAATGCCAGAATGCGTGATTCAAACTCCGCGATCATCTTCTTTCCTCATTGTAAAACGTGGCGCCGGCTTCAGTTGAGCGCTTCCGGCCACGGGAACTGTTCCGCCGTAATTTCCGGCGTGTGATAATAATTTTGTAATGCTTTAATTAAGCGTGCCGGACGTTCTGGAATACCGTTAGCCAGATAATCCATCACCTGCGCATGTACTCGCCGTTGAAACACCACACGATCCGGTTCGAAATCCCCTTCCAGATTGTCGCAACTGACGTTAAACGGATATCCAGCCGCCACGCAGAACAACCAGTCGAGCGCCTGCGGCTTCACTTCAACATCTTCAAACTGGCTTTGCGTTTGGGCATCGCGACCGTCCGGGCAATACCAGTAACCGAAATCAACCAGCTCACGGCGCGCTTTCCCGGCAATACACCAGTGCGAAATCTCGTGGATGGCGCTGGCGTAAAAGCCATGAGCGAAGACGATTCGGTTATACGGTACTTCCGCATCAGCAGGAAGATAGATCGGTTCGTCGTCGCCTTTAATCAGACGGGTATTAAATTCATCGGCAAAGCAGCTATTAAAAATTTCAATTAACTGCTCATAGTGGTGTGTACTGTTCATTAGTTCATCCCCAACCAGTGGAGGATCTCCTGTCCGTGGCTATCATAAAGTAATTTGGCACTCATCACCGCCGAGACGATAACGATCATCGGGCGGATCAGCTTTTGTCCTTTGCTCAACACCAGTCGTGAACCCATGCGCGCGCCGAGGAACTGCCCCACCAGCATCACAAAGCCCGTCGCCCAAATCACTTTGCCGCCGAGAATAAACAGCAGTAAACCGCCGATATTTGACGTTGCGTTGAGTAATTTTGCGTGAGCCGTGGCTTTGGCGAGGTTGAATCCGCACAGGGTAACGAAGGCCAGCGCGTAAAACGATCCGGCTGCCGGACCAAAGAATCCGTCATAAAAACCGACGCAACCACCGGCAATTAACGCGAAGGGCAAACCGTACATCCGGCGCTGGCGATCTTCTTCACCCAGCTTTGGCATCAGCAAGAAATAGAGGCCGATGCAAATCACGAGGATGGGCAATATCTGCCGTAATATATCGGCCTGAACATATTGCACCAGCAGTGCGCCACTCATTGAGCCGACAAAGGTCATGGCGATATTGAGTTTTTGATCGCTTAAACTAACCACTTTGCGGCGAATAAAGTAGATAGTGGCGGAAATAGAGCCACCGCAGGCTTGCAGTTTATTGGTTGCCAGCGCGTTAGCGGGAGACATCCCCGCCGCCATCAATGCCGGAATAGTGAGTAACCCACCGCCACCGGCAATCGAGTCGATAAATCCCGCCAGCATGGCGACAAAAAAGAGAACTCCCAGCAGCAGCGGGGAAACCATAAACAGGCTATTAAACGTTTCCATTAGATCACGTGCTCATCCAGTAGCGCCTGGCAGGAAGGCGGCAACGGAGGCGGTGTCTTCTTCTCAGGCTTTGTTGTTCCCGGTTTTGGAGGTTCAAACCAGCTTTGCAGTTCTGCCCCGCAACCATCGCCTGGTGGCGGTAAAGGTTGATCTTCACACTCCAGACTATCGGCAGGACAACGTAATCGTACATGCATATGCGCGCGATGCTGGAACCAGGGTCGCACTTTGCGCAACCAGTCGCGATCGGTGCCGGCATCAAGGCAAAGTTGTTGTTTAATCGCCGGATTAACAAAAATGCGCGTGACGTCTTTGTCCTGGGCGGCAAGTTTGATCAAGCTGAAAATTTCCGGCTTCCACAGCGTCGGGACAACGTGTTTACCGTCGCGGGAAACCAAATCTAATGCTTGCGGGCGCAAGAGCTGCGCAGAGGTCCAGCGTGTTTTTGGCAGTTGCAGAAAGATATCAACATCCAGTCCGGTCTGGTGGCTGGCGTGACCGCCGTTGAAACGCCCACCAGCAGGCATCCCCATATCGCCAATCAACACCGTCCCCATGCCCAGATTGCTCACCTGGCTACTCAGACGTTGGATAAACATCACCAGGTCCGGGTGACCGAAGTAGCGACGCTGATCGGTACGCATGACCTGATAATGTTCGGACTGTATCGGCAGCGTGTCAGCGCCGACGATACAACCATTGGAGAAACTACCTATCGATTGTGCGCTACCCGGCACAGGTTGGGTTATTTTTTGCCACGGCGTCGCTGCCTGGCTGACGCTACTGGCAAGCAGGGCCAGCAGCGCAATCGCGGTTTTGTTCATTTTTTACCAGCGTGGAATATCAGTCTTCACATCGGCATTTTGCGCCCGCTGCCGTAACAGGTGATCCATTAAAACGATCGCCAGCATCGCTTCTGCAATTGGCACGGCGCGGATCCCAACACAGGGATCGTGACGACCTTTGGTGATCATCTCAACTTCTTCGCCAAAGCGGTTAATGGTGCGCCCCGGCACGGTAATGCTGGAGGTCGGTTTCAGCGCCATATGGGCAATGATTTGCTGCCCGCTGCTGATACCGCCAAGAATGCCGCCCGCATGGTTGCTCAGGAAACCGTCTTTGGTGATTTCGTCGCGATTCTGGCTGCCGCGCAGCGCCACCACGTCAAAACCATCACCGATTTCCACGCCTTTCACCGCGTTGATGCTCATCAGCGCATGGGCGATGTCGGCATCCAGGCGGTCAAAGACCGGCTCGCCAAGTCCGGCGGGGACGCCACTGGCAACAACGGTGACTTTCGCGCCAATGGAGTCGCCCTCTTTTTTCAGCGCGCGCATCAGTTCATCCAGCACGTCGATTTTGTCGGGGTCCGGGCAGAAGAACGGATTTTGCTCGACCTGCGACCAGTCTTTGATTTCCAACGGAATGTCGCCCATTTGGGTCAGGCAGCCGCGAATTTCGACACCGAATTTCTCAGCAAGATATTTTTTGGCAATCGCCCCTGCCGCAACGCGCATGGCGGTTTCACGGGCGGAAGAGCGTCCACCGCCGCGATAGTCGCGCAAACCATATTTTTGTTCGTAGGTGTAATCGGCATGGCCTGGACGGAAAACGTCCTTAATTGCGCTGTAATCCTGAGAACGCTGGTCGGTGTTTTCTATGAGTAGGCCAATGCTGGTGCCGGTGGTCACACCTTCAAAAACACCGGAGAGAATTTTGACCTGATCCGGCTCGCGGCGCTGGGTGGTATAGCGCGATGTCCCAGGGCGGCGGCGGTCAAGATCGTGTTGCAGATCCGCTTCCGTCAGCGGAATGCCTGGCGGAACACCATCGACGATGCAACCGAGCGCCAGCCCGTGCGATTCGCCGAAGGTGGTTACGCGAAAGAGTTGTCCAATTGTGTTTCCAGCCATCACGGCTCCGTTATTGTTGTGTTTGCGTGTTTATTTAATCTTTATAAATCGCGAAATGTTCACGTGCGGCAATAAGCTGCGCTTTGGTGAGCATAAACACACCGTCGCCGCCGTTATCAAACTCCAGCCAGGTGAACGGAACATCCGGATATTGTTCCATAAGATGTACCATGCTGTTGCCGACTTCACAAATCAGCACACCATCATCAGCAAGATAATCTGCCGCGTTACCGAGAATGCGGCGGGTCAGTTTCAGGCCGTCGGTACCAGACGCCAGGCCCAGTTCCGGCTCGTGACGGTATTCATTTGGCAGGTCGGACATATCTTCCGCATCGACATACGGCGGGTTGGTGACGATCAGGTCGTACTGCACTTTCGGTAAATCACGGAACAGATCGGAACGAATCGGGATGACATTGTGGATCAGACCGTGTTCTTCGATGTTCTGTTCGGCAACCGCCAGCGCGTCTGGAGAGATGTCCACCGCGTCGACTTCCGCTTCCGGGAAAGCATAAGCGCAAGCAATAGCGATGCAGCCGCTCCCGGTACACATATCTAAAATGTGCTGCGATTGCTTGCTGATGAGTCCAGCAAATTTATTGTTGATCAGTTCACCAATCGGCGAGCGCGGCACCAGCACGCGTTCATCGACGTAAAATTCATGGCCGCAGAACCACGCTTTGTTGGTCAGATAAGCCACCGGAATGCGTTCGTTGACGCGGCGGATCACGCGCTCAACAATGCGGTGTTTTTCGCTGGAGGTCAGACGCGCATTGCGCATATCTTCCGGAATATCCAGCGGCAGGTAGAGCGAAGGCAACACCAGCTGTACGGCTTCATCCCACGGGTTATCGGTGCCGTGACCGTACCAGATATTTGCCGCACTGAAGCGGCTAACCGACCAGCGCAACATGTCCTGAATGGTTTGCAGCTCATTTACTGCTTCATCAACGAAAATTTTATCCACGTATTCCTCCAGGGCATGATCGCAATAATTTCGGCGGCTAGTTTGCCATGAAGATGACGATAAATCAGCATTCACGCGCGGTGAGTGAGGAAAAATACGTTTAAAACGATCGATTGCGCGACGAGTCGGGTAAACTGTAGGGAAATTAGAAATAGAGACACATCAATGAAAAAGAAAACAACACTTAGCGAGGAGGACCAGGCTCTGTTTCGCCAGTTGATGGCGGGGACTCGCAAGATTAAGCAGGACACGATTGTCCACCGACCGCAGCGTAAAAAAGTCAGCGAAGTGCCGGTTAAGCGGTTGATTCAGGAACAGGCCGATGCCAGCCATTATTTCTCAGATGAGTTTCAGCCGTTATTGAATACCGAAGGCCCGGTGAAATATGTCCGCCCGGATGTAAGCCATTTTGAGGCGAAGAAACTGCGGCGCGGTGATTATTCACCGGAGTTGTTTCTTGATTTGCACGGTCTGACGCAGCTACAAGCCAAACAGGAGCTGGGCGCGTTGATTGCCGCCTGCCGCCGTGAACATGTGTTTTGCGCCTGTGTGATGCATGGGCATGGTAAGCATATTTTGAAGCAACAAACACCACTGTGGCTGGCGCAACATCCGCATGTGATGGCGTTTCACCAGGCCCCCAAAGAGTACGGTGGTGATGCGGCGTTATTGGTGTTGATTGAGGTGGAAGAGTGGCTGCCGCCTGAGTTGCCCTGAACGCAAAACCGGATACGGCATAAACGCCGTATCCGGTTTGGTCGCTACAACATATTCAGCACATACTGGAATCGGCAAGTGGAATCTATTGGCTGCGGTGTAGTAGTATCGACACGCACCACAATATCATGTAGTTGTTTGTCGGTTATCGCATGTCGGTTTGGTATGGTTGTCACTTTGCTATCTGTACAACCATATGACGTAAAAGTGATCATTTGCGAAATAAAACGACAATATGCGCCACGCTCGTTAAATTGGCTACCATCACACAACTTGCCATCCTTCATCAAAAAGGTAGGGAGTGTATTTTCGATTATCCCTCCCGTGGATTTCAATGATAACAGCTTGCTATGCACTACCGAATTTGGACTCCATGAAACATCATAAGGGTCTAAAGGAACTGGCGGACAGGTGGAGTTAAACGCTGAAGGCCCCAGGTAAACAGTACCAGTCGCTCTTGCTTGTGTTTTGATATTACTGGTCACTATCCAGGGACAGCTACCGGGATCGCCTTCAACGATAATATCCATGATAACCTTACTACAACTAAAACCTCCCGATGTCGGCAACCCTGGGCAATTCGATGAGTCAATATAATCCCCACTTTTCACATTAATTTCTGGTGCTGTCCCTGGCCCATTCCAGGATATATTGGGAATATCTCCGGTATAAAGAGTATAACCATCCCGGTGATATGTTCCCTGATAGACGCCAGATAAAGTTTGGACATTAAGTTCATACCAGATTGCGGTATTACCGTTACCGGCATACCCCATCAACGTGTGCATATCACGAAATATTGTTGATGCCATCGCGGTGGGTACCATTAGTATCAACACTAGTAAGCAAAAAACATGGCGTAATTTTTTCATTTTAAAGGTACTCAAACGTTGCGGTTAGCTGGGCGGTAAAATTGCCAGGAGTCACATCACGACCGCTTTTTGCCTGTAACCAGGCCCGGAAATTAAGACTATTGCTGCCGTTATTAAGTACAAAGGTCGCTCCAGTAGAACTGTTGATGGCAACAGGTGTGCCGTCGTTTTTTTCCATACCTATACCAACTCCCTGCGCACCCGATGACGCATCCAGCGCCAGAATACCCGGCTGTTCGCTATCTTCCGTGCCGGTCAAGGTTACCTTTACGTTGTATGACGTTGGTCCCTTACAGTCTTTCAGTTGAAAAACCACCGGCACACGGGCCGACTGCCCGGCGACCACTAAATCTTGTGCACTCACCGTAGGAAACTGTACTTCCGCCAGCAATCCTTGTGTCTCTACCGGTGTACAGGTTTTATTCAATAAATTACCGTAAAAATGCAGGTTGTCAGCCGCCTGCACCGGCGCTACACAGATCAGCATTAAGCTCCCCAGCAGCGTTGCGAGAACATATTCTTGTGTTTTCATTGGTAATCCACCTGTAGCGTGGCATACGCGGAAAATGCTCCGTCTCCCAACACCGCGCCGCTGGCTTTCACCGGTACCGCCTTGAGCATTGGGGGGCTGGCAGGATCAATACTCAGAGGTTTATCCAGCTCAAACGGACTGCCATTTTGTTGCATTTCAATGCCCAAGTCGGTAACGCTGGTCTGGACTGCCGACGTATTGTAATTGGTGGGAGTCCCCTTCCAGGTCAGAGTCATCTCCCAAACCGCATCACGAACTCCAGAATCACAGGTGATCTCATAGGGTACAGTCTGACGAAAGTTAACACCGTCAATGTCATTAATAAGGATGTCGCCAAAATCCACTTCAATGGTTTTCCCGCCGCTAATGGTACAAACTGGCGGTGATACCAAAGTTCCGTGAAAAGTAATGTCTGGTGTCGCCGCCTGTACCACGCAACAGCAACCACAAATCACAAAAAAACCGAGTCGTTTCATTGGTAATCCACCACCATCGTCATACTGGCGTTAAATTCCGACGCCGCGAGTGATACACCGCTCTCTTTTACTGGCACCGCTTTCAGTTTCGGTTGGCTGTTGATGTTGAAAGGCGTCCAGTTGTTTTCGCCAATCGGAAACAGCGAATTATCAGACGCACTTTCAATTCGAATCCCAAATCCAGAAATTCCTGTACTCAACACTGTTTCGCCATTAATCGTGGTAGTCGTTCCCTTAAACTGCATTTGCAGGTCGTCACTTAGACTTCCCTTACAGTCCAATTTGTACTCAGCATTCATGCGATAGTTGGTGCCATTGATCTTTTTGATGATCACATCACCAAACTCCACAGCACTACCCGTTACTGAACAAGGTGGCGGAGCATCGACCAGCACCCGCAATATCAGATCAACGGATTTCGATTCTCCGCCTGCCGCAGGATGGCTCACCACACCAAAAACCAGCAGTAATTTAACCAGAAACATCTTTCTCATCGGATTCTCCTGGAATCAGCCTTTGCTGCTTAGTTCTTCATCCACCAGGCAGGCACTACCGCTACAGCGGAAAAAGAGCGGCATACGCGCACCATAGTCGTTGACATAGGTCAGCACTGGAGTGCTATCCATTTTCACGTTTAACGGAGCATTGGTTTTGGGCGGCATGACTAACGGCGAGAAACCTGCCGCTGGATTGCCATTTTTCTGCGTACTGGCGTTGCTGATGATGACGTAATACGCCGTTGGGTTATTAACGGTAAATTCCTGGCCGCTGCGGGTTAGGGTCACTTTATGCTGCCAGGGAGTTTGTGTGCTGCTTTTTTCCAGTGCCTTAGGACGCCAGAAAAGTTTGATACGTGTCTGCAGAGCAATTTGCAGCGTGTTAGCTTTATTCGATTTAGGCGGGATCTCGCGAACGTTAAAGTAGAACATCGTTTCGCGATCGGCAGGCAATTTGTGGACATCTGGCAATCCCTGAATTTTCACCTGACCGTTCATCATCGCATCAATACGCTGTACAGGAGGTAAAACAGCTAATGGTGAACTCACCTTGTTACCCTTTTCATCTTCAATCCAGCTTTGCGCCAGGTAAGGAAGTTTAGGATCGTTATTACGCAGGGTAACACTAATAGATTTATCACTTTCGTTAAAAATCAAACGGGTACGATCGGGCGTCACTGAAGCCTGTGCGTAAAAACTTGCAGCCGCCGCCATCAACGTCAATGCAGTGACGATCTTTTTTGAAGAGATATGTTTAGACATGGATCATTCCTTAATCACGTTATTAATTCGATGAAACAGACATTGGTGGTTCCATTGGTGTCACCTGTTGTGTCTGCTCCTGAATGACGGGCTGAATATCATGTGATATTGCGGGAGCACTTCCCCCAATTTGCTGGCATGGCAACAGCAAGCCATTGAAGAGATCATCCGGTAGCGGGTCCGGCAGACTGATATCGCAGTGGGATTCTCCCTCCCAGGATACCGTCATGCGTTCACCCGGTTTAACGCCCGCCAGATAGACATTCCCTTCATCATCAACCAGACCAACTTGCTGTTTATTAACATTTTTCACTTCCGCACCAAATGGCGGATGACTACCATCCTGCAATCGCAATACCGCCATTGCTTTCTGCCCACTGATCACCGCAAATTTACGATAACCAATGGCACCTTCCGTTAGCGTTGCCTGGACCACCGACTGGGTGGCCTCAGCATTTTCTGGCAGGTTATTCAAATCGATATAAGCCTGATTACGGTAGTAGTCGTTAACATCGGCCACCACGGCTTTACCAAACATGTTGGTATAAACAGCAGCACCGTTGCCTTCTACTGGCACATTGGCAACGCCATCGGCATCAATCAGCAAACGCGTGCCGCCCATGTTCTGCGTGCGATGCAGCGCGCCGCCGTGGGCAGTCAGCGTTGCACCGCCCTGTAAAGAGATACCCGCGGAAGTGTATTGCCCTTCATGATAGTTGGCGCTCAGATCAACTTTTGCCATAGTGCCATCGTGGCTGTAATAACCATCTACACTGGCGTGGTTTTCACTGGTCCCTGTGCTCACCGTATAGTGGCTGGCGTCATCTATTCGATGGTACAAGCTCGCCTGGCTGCTGTCGGCACCACTGCCATAGTTGCCGTTGTAACTAATGGTGCTGCTGTCACCCCACGGCAGGCTTAAGGAAAGATAAATACCTTTATCGGCATTGTTATCGTATTCATAGCGATAACCGGTCAGAGAAACGCTCATGTTTCTGATACTTCCCATATTGAAATAATGAGAAAGCATCATGTTGTAGTTGGTTTGATCTTCGCGGTCCCAGTAAGTGTGGTGGGAATAGTTGAGATAGACCGAAACACGCGCATCCCTAAAGTTCTGGTTGTAAGTGACCGTATACATCTCTTTGTCGTTACCCGTGCGCGCCCGATCGGCGTTGTTGGCATCCAGGTATTCGCTCATGGTCATGTAGTTTTTTTCAGAGAAGCGATATCCGGCAAAGGTCACACGGCTGTTGAGTTCATCAAAATCTTTGGCATAACTGACGCGATAAGAGTTACCATCCAGCGTTTTGTTACCGTATACGCTGTTGTCGTCAAAACGAGTACGGGAGTGGGTAACGTCAAACGCTAACGCGCCGAACAGTGCCAAATCGCGTCCAAGTCCAATTGCCGCTGACTGGTAGTTTTCATCCGCTAACGCACCACCATAGAACGACCAGCCATTGGCGATCCCCCATGACGCTTCGCCTCCTGAGAAGAAACTCCCTTCGACGTGATGATCCCAGTTTTGCGGACGGCCCATCGCCACTTTATATCGCACCTGGCCTGGTCGGGTCAGAAACGGCATGGAAGCCGTGCTGACGTCATATTCCTGCACCTGACCATTTTGTTCTTCAATACGGACATGCAGAGTACCAGATACCGAATCACCAATATCCTGAATACGGAACGGGCCTGCGGGGACCTGGGTTTCATAAAGGACGCGCCCCATTTGCGTTATCGTAACTTTCGCGGTGGTATGTGCTACACCGGAAATATCCGGGGCGTAGCCGCGAAGGTTTGGCGGCAACATTTGATCGTCGGTGCTGATGCTACCGCCAATGTAGCTAAAGCCATCAAAAATATCGGAGTTGAGGTAATCTTCACCCAGCGAAAGTTTGGCTTTTAATGACGGCAAGGCGCGCCAGGCGTAATAACGGCTCCACTCCCAGTTTTTTTGCGTGCCGCTATCGTTAGCATCACCATCATCGTTACTGCGGGTATGCTGATAGTCGCTCTGCCAGTCGGCACGCAGGCGCCACGGGCCAACGTTAACGCCAACCGTACCATTACCACTAATATCGTTAGTATCATCCCCACCCTCTTCATGCCGGGTCTGGGCGTTGATACTGTAATCGGCAATAAGACCGGGAATACCTTCATCCCAACGTGAAGGTGGATCCCATTCACTGTCGGTATATTCAAGATAAGCCTGTGGCAAAGAAATCACGAGAACTGACTGGCTTAAATCGCCAGTCATTTCCATGCCATTTAACGGTTCAGTATTCAAACACTGACCATCACGAATCCATTGCAAATTTTTCGTGATATCTTCTTTAAAGCCTAACTGAGCAACCAGTTCAGGCGGTAAGCAGGCATACGATTTATCAGGATTGTTTTCGACTGCGTACCAGTAGATATCGTATTCATCAGGTAAGGATTGGTTATTTACATGAACCTGTAAATTATATTTACCCGGCTCAACATAACCTTTTTGGGAAAAACGACCCAAATCAATTTTGGTATTCCCTTTTAACTCGAGAAATCGGGCATCAAACTGAATGGTATCATCTGCCAGGGCATAAAATGGACTTCCGGAAATTGCCAGAGCAATCCACCACGAAAGCCCCCGTAAACGGAGAAAAGAATGTTCGGGCATTTACGTATCCATCCGTAATTATTATAATTTAATTATCTTTCATTTAAAAACCCCATAACTTTGCAGTTATGGGGGAGTCACATTAAAGATACGTAATCTGGAATGTTGTTAGCGTTTCAAACGGAGCCGGAGTTGGTGTTACCGCAGCAGTTTCACCTACTAACCAGGCTTTAAATTTCAGCGTTTGTTTCTGTTTGCCTTTACCCGTTGAACTGTCCATTGCGATGGCCTGATCGATACCTTTGCCCAGGTCATAGCCTTTACCACGCTGGTCGCCAATCACCAGACTTACGTTTGGAACTTCGGTGCCATTATCCAGGTTAGACAGGGAGTAATTATTTGGATTACCGGAATATGGATTACCGGTAAATGTCGTGGTCATCGTTGTTTCAGTATTGAAATTGCAATCCTGTAAACGAATCTGGAAATCCTTTGGTGTGGTAGTTTTGCCACCCGTTAAAGAACCGGTACCGATGCTCCCCATATCCACTTCCAGCTTATGGTCATCAGGAACAATTGAGCACGGAGAGTCTTCAATTATACCGAAAAATCTCACTGTACCGTTGTTCCCTGCGGCTACGACCGATGCTGAAGTCAGCGCCCCCATAAGCATTGCTGTGGCGACGGCTGCTTTTACAAACTTACTCATTATTTGTCCTTAAATCATAAATGATTAAAATGTCAGCCAACTGACATATTAATACTGAATATAATAACTTTCAGTGTAATTTGCAGTGGCTTATAACCCACCATTGAATAGGATTTCTGAGGTCTCGTGAGATGATATTCTTTGGCGTGGCGAGCATGTTGATATTATAGAGCGCGTGGCACAATTTAAATTTACTAACAACAATATTTAGAAATATTTAAATAATTAACAAAACAAATAATATTTTGAGAACTTTCCTGGAATTACGTGGCAAATGGCTAAAATATGGTATAAACACATCATGGAGTGAATGATTAAAGAGCAAAAAACGACCAACAACAAATAACACGATTGTATTTTTATTTTTTGCCGATACAATATTAAAACACTATAATTAATATAAAATCAAGACCCAAAAATATCTCTTTTCTACTCTCTTATTCTGCGTTCACAGTGGTTAACTCTGGAAATAAAATACCAGAAAAGTTAATAAATGTTTCTAGATGTAACTTTATACAAATCGGCGATTAAACGCTAAAAAGACGCCATCTGCATCGTTATTGGGAGAATTTCAATAAGGTATGAAAAATTCAGGCCCGATAGCTTGCGCCATCGGGCACTTTACGATCACATCAGATTGCTTTTGCCATTTTCAAATTACACGGACTCATCTGCCAGTTGAATGTGCCGTTTCCGCTTTCATCAAGCGTTACGCTGGCAATGGCCGAAGTGGTAAACATAGGCGGCGTTTCGCCCGGACATAACTCGGCAACCAGATACCCGACTAACGGTAAGTGGGAGATAACCAGTACCGAAGCGACACCTTCGTTGGTCAGCGCCTGTAAATATGCACTGACCAGCCCTACATCGCCGCAGGGCGTCAACTCCGGCAGAACTTCCACGTTGGAAGGCAGGTTCATACAATCCCCTACTTCCTCCAGTGTTTGCTCGGCTCGCAGGAACGGGCTCACCAGAACACGTTCGACTTCCACTTTTTGACCTTTCAACCAGTTCGCCATCAGGCGAGATTCGTCACAACCGTTAGTGGTCAGAGGACGAACCGAATCACTGGCGGCATCGAGGGCTGCGTCGCCGTGACGCATGATAAAAACTTGCATATTGCACCGCTTTTGTTAACCAGATTCACCCGCCCCGTTCATCTGAAACCAGAGAAACAAGGCGGTGGCCGGCATTGTGCCTTATCCATTCACCGAATGAAACGCTGTTTTTTACCTCAATGGCGCAAGTATAGTCAATATGTGTTTACATTTTGACCAACACTCCGCCATTCAGCGCGGATTCATATAGCTTTGACCTTTTTATTGAGGGTCAGTTGCACTTGTTTTCCAAAAACTTTCCCCGCGCTCGCTCATCTCTAATAGACGCTCGCAAGGGGTAAAACGAGAACCATACTGCGTGGCCAGTCGTTGCATTGTTGCAACGACTTCCCCCGCGCCGAGAGCATCGATATATCGGAACGGGCCACCAAGAAACGGTGGGAAGCCTATTCCAAATACCGCGCCAATATCCCCGTCACGCACACTTCGGATAACCTGCTCGTCCAGACAACGTACTGCTTCATTCAGCATCAACATCACACACCGTTCAGCAACCTGCGGTGCGGAGAGTCGCCCCTGCCCTTGTACACCAATTAGCGGGTAAATGGCGGGATCGACCTGTTTTTTGCTTTTACGCCCTTTTTGGCCATAAAGATAGAAACCTCGGCCATTTTTTCTGCCTTTGCGATCATCATTCAAAATTGAAGAAACAACATTTGCAGGCGCGCTAAAACGTTCTCCATAAGTTGCTTCCAGTACAGGAATAATTTTAGTCCCGGTATCAATTCCTACCTCATCCAAAAGTTGGATTGGCCCCACCGGAAAACCAAATTTCACCAGCGCGGCATCAATATGCTCAACACGTTCGCCTTCGGTCAACATGCGGATAGCTTCATTAATATACGGCGCCAGGATGCGATTGACATAAAACCCAGCTTTATCCTTTACCACAATCGGCGTTTTGCCCTGTTTTTTCGCCAGTTTTACCGTGGTGGTGATGGTTTTCGCCGATGTCCCCGCATGAGGAATGATTTCCACCAGCGGCATTTTTTCCACCGGGCTGAAGAAATGCAGGCCGATAACTTGCTCTGGTCGCGTGGCGTGCGCGGCAATATCGCTAATCGGTAAAGAGGACGTGTTCGATGCAAAAATGGTATGAGAAGCGCAGTTTTGCTCAACTTCTGCCACCATCTGCTGTTTTAATTCGAGATTTTCAAACACCGCTTCAATAATCAGATCTCGATGGGCAAAGCCACGGTAATCCGTCGTCCCCGAAATTAAAGCCAGTTGCTTGTCGCGTTCGCTGGCTTTGAGATGACGACGGCGCACTTTACCCTCCAGCTGCTCCCAACTGTATTTCAGCGCATGATTTATGCCCTGGGCATTGATATCTTTAATTCTTACCGGCAGACCCGCTTTACAGGCAGTAACGTAGGCAATTCCACCGCCCATCAACCCGCCGCCTAAAATCCCCACGCTGTTTAATGGCGCAGGAGGAACATCACTGCCGGGATCTTTCTTCACTTCAGTACTGGCAAAAAAGATATTGCGCAGCGCCTGCGATTGCGGCGTCATCGCCAGTTCACCAAACGCCCGAGCTTCGGCGTCATAGCCACTGCTGGTCCCCTGCGCTAAACCGGTTTCAATAACGTCAAGAATGCGTTTTGTCGCTGGATAGTTACCCTGAGTTTTTTGCTCTGTTTTCTTGCCTACCATTTTGAACAACAATGCACGACCTAACGGCCCCGCCAGAATACGCTCGCGTACAGGTAGAGGGCGGGAAGATGGACGATCCTGCTTTGCCAGCTCAACAGCGGCTTCCAGCAAAATGGAGTGCGGAACGACGTCATCCACCAGCCCCAACTTTAATGCCTGTTTCGCCCGAAGTTGTTTTCCGGTGAGGATCATCTCTAATGCTGTGCTGACACCTGTCAGGCGTGGCAAACGCTGAGTTCCGCCTGAACCGGGCAATAATCCAAGCTGAACTTCCGGCAAGCCGAGCACAGTTTTAGGATCGTCAGTACAGACACGGCCATGACATGCCAGCGCCAGCTCCAGCCCGCCCCCCAGGCAAGCGCCGTGAATAGCGGCAATAACCGGAACAGGCAGAGCATGAATCTCCGCCATCAACTGTTGGCCCTGCCGCGCCAGTGCTTCCGCTTCTTGCGCCGTTTTGCAGTTACCGATCATGTTGATGTCTGCGCCAGCGATGAAGTTATCTGGTTTAGCGGAGACAAACACCACGCCGCGCAACTCTTTGTTTTCACGGAGTTGCTTAATAATGGCGCGCACCTGCGAAGCAAATTCCGCCTTCAGGGTATTCATTTTCTCGCCGGGAACATCAATGGTGATAACGGCAATGTTGTCCAGACGGACATTGAGGGTAAACGCTGATACCATTTCCATTATTCCGCCTCTACAACCATTGCCGCGCCAAGCCCACCTGCGGCACAGGCAGTCACCAAACCAAACCCACCGCCGCGACGCCGCAGTTCATGTAAGGTCTGGGTAATCATCCGTGCGCCGGTAGCCGCAAAGGGATGACCATAAGCAATCGAGCCGCCAAGCACGTTAAATTTGCTATCGTCCACTTCGCCAGTGGCATGTGCACGCCCCAGTACGTCGCGAGCAAAACGTTCGCTGCCAAGCAACTGAATATTGGCCAGCGTCTGGGCGGCAAACGCTTCGTGCATATCAATCAACGTCAGATCGGCCATTGTCAAACCAGCACGTTCCAGCGCCAGCGGTGTTGACCAGGCCGGACCGAGCAGCATGTCCTGCCAGACATCTATAGCGGTAAATGCGTAGCTGCGCAGATATCCCAGCGGCACCAACCCTAACTCTTTCGCCCGGGATTCAGTCATCAGGATCACCGCGGCCGCGCCATCGGTCAGCGGCGTACTGTTTGCCGCCGTTACCGTCCCGTGTTTGCGATCAAACGCCGGGCGCAGCTTTGCGTAGTCGGCAAGCGTGGAATTGCCGCGAATATTATTGTCTTCTGCGAGAGGCTGTTTATAAGGCGGGATATAAGCGGTCATGACTTCTTCTTTTAATTTACCTTCTGACCACGCCTGGGCGGCACGTTGATGCGAACGGTGGGCCAACGCATCTTGCTGTTCACGGGTGATGCCGTACGTTTTTGCCATTTGTTCGGCGGTGTCGCCCATCCGTAATCCAGTGGAGTATTCCGCCACTGCCGGAGGCACCGGCATTAAGTCACGCAAACGTAAGCGAGAAAAAAGTTTCAGGCGCTGGCTCATGGTTCGTGCTTTGTTGACATCAACCAGCACGCGCGCCAGTTTTTTACTGACGCCAATTGGCAATACGGAAGAGGAATCTGCCCCACCGGCAATCCCCGCTCGAATAGTTCCCGTCATTAGGCTTTCTGCGACGTTTGCAACCGCCTGGAAACTGGTAGCGCAAGCGCGGCTGACGCTGTAAGCATCGGTATGCACATTCATTCCAGTGCCGAGAACAATTTCACGCGCAATGTTGGGCGCTTCCGGCATTTGCACAACCTGACCGAAGACCAGTTGCTCAATCACTTCTGCGGGAATTTCGCTGCGTGCCAGCAATTCGCCTACGACCATCTTCCCCAAATCAACAGCAGGAATGCCATGAAAAGCCGTCGCCTGGCGGGCAAAAGGCGTACGTAACCCGCTAACGATGGCGATACGATCGCCCTGACGGGTAATCAGCGGTAAAACCTGACCCATAACACTCCCCTGTAAAAATAAGATATAAAGTGGTCTGACCTGATCATAGTCTTAACCATTTTTTTACATTTAGCCAAGCGGAGAAAAGGGAAAGTGGGAGCTATGACACAGTGAAGACAGGAGAAAGAAAAGAAAACGCCCCTGCCTGTTGCTGGCAGGGGCGTACGTACCCGAGAGGAATTAACGCAGACCCAGCTGGAAGATCAGTGTTTCAGCTTCGCAGGCAAAAGTGAAATCGATATCCAGGCGCACACCGTCAGACTCTTCAGTGAAAGTCGGGGTGATTTTGCATGGTTCGGATTCCACGCTACGGGCTTTTTCAGTCAGCGCCGCCAGCGTTTGTTCTGCTTCTGCGCGGTTTGCAAACACACGGCTGTAAGACGCGGTGCAGTCGGAGTTGTCCATAATGGTGCCAACATCCATACAGCAGCAAACCGGGGTTTCATCAGCACTACATTTACTCATCGTTGATTTCCTCTGTATGTGCACCTAAGGTGCCAGATAAACGTTGCGGATATTTTACGCTTCTGAAAAGTGCCACTCCAGTTGTTAATTCTGCAAAATCGGATAAGTGACCGAAATCACACTTAAAAATGATCTAAAACAAAATTCACCCAAATCTATGAGTGCACTACCTCCAAATTTTGCCAGCTGGATCGCGTTTCTTAGATCATATTTGAAAAAACATAGAAACATACTTGCAACATTCCATCTGGTCCGACCTATACTCTCGCCACTGGTCTGATTTCTAAGATGTACATCAGACCCTACACTTCGCGCTCCTGTTACAGCACGTAACATAGTTTGTATAAAAATAAATTATTGAGGTTATGGTCATGAGCCAGAAAACCCTGTTTACAAAGTCTGCTATCGCAGTCGCAGTGGCACTTATCTCCACCCAAGCCTGGTCGGCAGGCTTTCAGTTAAACGAATTTTCTTCCTCAGGCCTGGGCCGGGCTTATTCAGGGGAAGGCGCAATTGCCGATGATGCCGGTAACGTCAGCCGTAACCCCGCGTTGATTACCATGTTTGACCGCCCAACTTTTTCAGCGGGCGCGGTTTATATTGATCCGGATGTAAATATCAGCGGAACGTCTCCGTCTGGTCGTAGCCTGGACGCGGATAATATCGCGCCTACGGCATGGGTTCCGAACGCTCACTTTGTTGCGCCAATTAACGATCAATTTGGTTGGGGAGCTTCCATTACCTCTAACTATGGCCTGGCGACAGAGTTTAACGATACTTATGCAGGCGGTTCTGTCGGTGGTACAACCGACCTCGAGACCATCAACATGAACTTAAGCGGCGCCTATCGCTTAAATAACGCATGGAGTTTTGGTCTCGGTCTGAATGCCGTCTATGCCCGTGCGAAAATTGAACGCTTCGCAGGCGATCTGGGGCAGCTGGTTGCAGGTCAGATTATGCAATCTCCCGCCGGGGCGACTCTACAAGGACAGCAACTGGCGGGCATGGCTAATAGTATCCCAAGCGATGAGAAAATTGCCCATCTGAATGGTAACAAATGGGGCTTTGGCTGGAATGCCGGCATCCTGTATGAACTGGATAAAAATAATCGCTACGCGTTGACCTACCGTTCTGAAGTTAAAATTGACTTCAAAGGTAACTACAGTAGCGATCTGCCAATTGCTATTAACAACTACAATTTCGGTCTGCCAACGGCTACGGGCGGAGCTACGCAGTCAGGTTATCTGACGCTAAATCTGCCTGAAATGTGGGAAGTGTCTGGTTATAACCGTGTCGCGCCGCAGTGGGCGATTCACTATAGTCTGGCTTACACCAGCTGGAGTCAATTCCAGGAGTTGAAAGCTACGTCCACCAGTGGTGATACGCTGTTCCAGAAGCATGAAGGCTTTAAAGATGCTTACCGCATCGCACTGGGTACCACTTATTACTACGATGATAACTGGACCTTCCGTACCGGTATCGCCTTCGATGATAGCCCCGTTCCGGCACAGAACCGTTCGATTTCCATTCCGGATCAGGACCGTTTCTGGCTGAGCGCAGGTACGACATATGCATTTAATAAAGATGCATCTGTCGATGTTGGTGTCTCTTATATGCACGGTCAGAGCGTGAAGATCAACGAAGGCCCGTATCAGTTCGAGTCTGAAGGTAAAGCCTGGCTGTTCGGTACTAACTTTAACTACGCGTTCTAATAACACGCTAGCTTAATAAGAAAAAAGGTGAGTTTTCCAACTCACCTTTTTTATTGGCTTCTTATTCAGAATCGATATCTTTTAAATCATCCTGAATCGCTTGCGCATTCGGGTTTTCCTGCGGTTTGAGTTCTCCGCCATTGGCGATGAAATCATGACGCTGGAAGTACGCCTCGCGCACCATGACGTAAGGATCGGACGACTGACGAAGCAGGCCATCAGAATCCAGCAGTTGCGCACGCGTTTCGATACCTTCAAGTGTCCATTTTCCTACCGACATCGGCCAGGTCAACCACGAAAGCACTGGATAGAGGCCATCAGCCATATCACCGCCGTCATCACGCAGCGTGAAGCTACCGTAGAACGGTAACTGAACATAAGGCCCATACCCCACGCCATAGTGACCGAGCGTGCTACCAAAACGGTGAGGTTCCGTTCGTTGCAGTTTCGGATTCGCCATCCCAGCAACATCAATAAAACCCCCCATCCCCAAAATAGTGTTCAGGAAAAAGCGGGTAAAGTGGACCATCCCCTGATAAGGGTCGCCCTGCAGGAAGTAGTTAACCATCACTGCAGGTTCTTCAAGGTTGCCAGTAAAGTTGCTTAACCCATTACGTGCCGGTTGCGGAACATAATCACGCCACACGACAGCCACCGGTCGAACCACATACGGGTCTAACACATTGAAGTTAAAATTGTACATGGTGCGGTTGAACCCTTCTAACGGGTCAGAACGCCCTTGCTGATCTGTTCCGGAACTCGCACACCCCACCAGAAGCGTAGTTCCCAGAGCAAGCGCCGACAGGCGAAGCTTCATAAATGTCTCCCTGTTTTTTTTATGGCTTATGCAGTTTGCCATCCATGACGGAACGATACCGTATCCGCCTGTTTAGGTGTGGGCGATTGTAACAGCACGTCAAATGATGTCCATACGCCCTGTTTTGCTGATTTGATCATAGCCTGGTAATCACCGCCCTGTAGGCTACTTGATTCTATAGAAACAGAAAAAGGCAAACGTTGCCTTTTATTCATTTTCAGAGTAACTCCCGCCAGTTGCGAGCAAAAAAGCCGCTACGCTTTAGCCATACGTGCTAATCAAGAGAACTCACCATGGATAACGATAAAATTGATAAACACAGCGACGAAATTGAAGTCGAGAGTGAAGAAAAAGAGCGCGGAAAAAAAATTGAAATAGATGAAGATCGGCTCCCTTCCCGGGCAATGGCTATCCACGAACATATTCGTCAGGACGGCGAAAAAGAGCTGGAACGCGACGCAATGGCGCTACTGTGGTCAGCTATTGCAGCAGGTCTGTCGATGGGTGCATCGCTACTGGCAAAAGGGATATTTCATGTCGAACTGGAAGGCGTGCCAGGGAGTTTCTTGCTGGAGAATCTCGGTTATACCTTTGGTTTTATTATCGTTATTATGGCGCGCCAGCAATTATTTACTGAGAACACCGTGACAGCGGTACTACCCGTAATGCAAAAACCGACAATGGGCAATGTCGGTTTATTGCTACGACTTTGGGGCGTTGTTCTGTTAGGTAATATTCTGGGAACGGGTATTGCGGCGTGGGCTTTTGAGTATATGCCTATCTTTGATGAAGAAACCCGTGATGCGTTTGTCAAAATCGGCATGGATGTGATGAAGAACTCGCCCAGCGAGATGTTTGCCAATGCGATCATTTCCGGCTGGCTAATAGCTACTATGGTATGGATGTTTCCGGCGGCGGGTGCGGCAAAAATAGTAGTGATTATTTTGATGACCTGGCTTATCGCCCTGGGAGACACCACTCATATCGTTGTCGGTTCCGTAGAGATCCTCTATCTGGTGTTTAACGGTACACTACACTGGAGCGATTTTGTCTGGCCATTTGCGCTTCCCACTCTGGCGGGAAACATCTGTGGCGGCACCTTTATCTTCGCGTTGATGAGTCATGCGCAAATTCGCAACGACATGAGCAATAAGCGAAAAGAAGAAGCACGTCAGAAAGCAGAACGTGCGGAAAACATTAAGAAAAAAGATAAAAATCCGGCATGAGTGGCGAGCGTTTAAGCAATCGAGCGGCAGTGTACTTACCCCGCAGTCCATTAGCGGGTATACTCATGCCGCGCTGTCCTCTTAGTTAAATGGATATAACAACAAAAACAAACAATGCAATGAAATATAAGAATAAATAAAATAGAAACCCCTCAATTAAGTACACCAATATGTACACACACCTTAAGCACCCACCTTGACACTGTATGAATAACCAGTTAAATATTTACTGTATATTCAACCAGTATAGGTGCACCATTATGATTATCGAAATCAGCATTGCCAAAGAGAAGATCGGCAAAATGCCGAAAGGCTCTACTGAAGCATTAAAACAGGAAATGATACGCCGTGTCAGCCAACGCTATGACGATGTAGAGGTCATTGTGAAGTCCGCCAGCAATGACGGTCTGTCGGTCCTCCGCGCACCTGATAAAGATGCAGCGAAGGCATTTGTGCAAGAAACTTTGCAGGATGCGTGGGAGAACGCGGACGACTGGTTTGTTCAGTAACCACCGTGTAAACTCGCCGCCGGCTGGCAGCCATTCAATACTCGCACTATCGAACGATCGCCAGCCAGCTGCAGCCCGTTCTTGCATACGACGTGGCTGCAGCACTCTCCTTTAAGCAGGCTTTTCAGGCCAGTTAATATCCGGCGCAGTAGACGTATCAACTGCTTCCAATGCATCCAGATAATCAAGCCTCGCGTTATACTGCGTCTTATCCGAATCGCTCAACCTTCCCATAGCCGCTTTGCCAGGCCACTGTTTGCTGTTCATGTAATCGTTGGCCTGATCTATGCGATTTTGCTTCTCTACATCAGCTGCTGAAATCAGATC
>NZ_VATL01000001.1:0-286087 GCF_005781065.1 Escherichia sp. E1130 | reverse complement strand
AGCGGCGCGGGGTGTGCATAATACGCTTTCCCGCTACAGAGTCAAGCATTTTTTGCTTTTCTCTGTTGAGATTCTCAGGAGAATCCCGCTGACCCGGCGGCGTGTTTGCCGTTGTTCCGTGTCAGTGGTGGCGCATTATAGGGAGTTATTCTGAGCTGACAAGAGGAAATTTAAAATAATTTTCCGAATGCGCGTTTTTTCAGCAAAACACCTGTGAGCGTGCCATAAAACAAGCAATTTGCCGTTTTTGCAACCGCAATCACACTTCCAGGTGGCATACTAAAGAGGAATAAAAAGAAAAAGGAAGATAAGTAATGCCTTTAAGCGCACAACAGTTAGCTGCACAGAAAAACCTTTCATATGTTCTGGCTGAGAAGCTGGCACAACGAATCTTAAAAGGTGAATACGCACCTGGCACCATTTTGCCGGGTGAAATTGAACTGGGTGAGCAATTTGGTGTGAGTCGTACTGCGGTACGCGAAGCGGTCAAGACGTTAACGGCAAAGGGGATGGTTTTACCGCGTCCACGAATTGGTACTCGGGTCATGCCACAATCCAACTGGAACTTTCTTGATCAGGAATTACTCACCTGGTGGATGACAGAAGAGAACTTTCATCAGGTCATTGATCACTTTTTGGTTATGCGTATCTGTCTGGAGCCGCAAGCCTGTTTACTGGCTGCAACGGTAGGAACAGCAGAACAGAAGGCGCATCTCAACACGCTAATGGCCGAAATGGTCGCATTAAAAGATAACTTTCGCCGAGAACGTTGGGTTGAGGTCGATATGGCCTGGCATGAGCACATCTATGAAATGAGCGCCAATCCGTTTTTGACCTCTTTCGCCTCGCTATTCCATTCGGTTTATCACACTTACTTCACGTCAATAACCAGTGACACCGTGATAAAGCTGGATCTGCACCAGGCGATCGTCGATGCGATTATCCAAAGCGATGGCAACGCGGCATTTAAGGCTTGTCAGGCGCTACTACACACTCCGGATAAGTGATAACCAGACAAAGGGACATTGAATGAGCGAGAAAAAGAAGCGCAGTATGGCGGGTTTGCCATGGATTGCGGCGATGGCTTTCTTCATGCAGGCACTTGATGCCACTATCCTGAATACAGCCCTCCCCGATATCGCTCATAGTCTTAATCGCTCCCCCCTCGCTATGCAATCGGCCATCATCAGTTACACGCTGACGGTGGCGATGCTTATTCCGGTCAGCGGATGGCTGGCCGATCGCTTCGGCACACGCCGCGTTTTCACCATTGCCGTTAGCTTGTTCACGTTGGGTTCTCTGGCCTGCGCACTCTCAAACTCGCTGCCACAACTGGTTGTCTTCCGTGTTATTCAGGGGATAGGCGGCGCAATGATGATGCCGGTCGCTCGCCTGGCGTTACTGCGCGCATACCCACGCAATGAACTCCTCCCGGTACTGAATTTTGTCGCCATGCCGGGTCTGGTAGGGCCGATTTTAGGGCCCGTTCTTGGTGGCATGTTAGTCACGTGGGCGACATGGCACTGGATCTTTTTAATCAATATTCCCATTGGTATTGCGGGCCTTCTTTACGCTCGCAAACATATGCCCAACTTCACCACAGCACGTCGAAAATTTGATATCACTGGTTTCTTACTGTTTGGTCTTAGCCTTGTGCTCTTCTCAAGTGGAATAGAGCTGTTTGGTGAGAAAATTGTTGAAACCTGGATAGCCTTGACGGTCATTGTGGCCAGCATAGTGTTACTGCTTCTCTATATCCTCCATGCGCGACGAACGCCAAACCCATTAATTTCATTAAATTTATTTAAAACCCGCACTTTCTCGATCGGTATCGTAGGCAATATTGCAACCCGTCTGGGGACCGGCTGTGTACCGTTCCTTATGCCATTGATGTTACAGGTAGGATTTGGTTATCAGGCGTTTATTGCTGGCTGCATGATGGCACCGATAGCGTTAGGCTCCATTATTGCGAAATCGATGGTTACGCAGGTTTTACGGCGTCAGGGCTATCGCCATACGTTAGTGGGAATTACGGTGATTATTGGTTTGATGATCGCCCAGTTCTCATTGCAATCTCCGGCAATGGCGATCTGGATGCTAATTTTGCCGTTGTTTATTTTAGGGATGGCGATGTCGACGCAATTTACCGCGATGAATACCATAACACTTGCCGATCTGACCGATGACAACGCCAGCAGTGGTAATAGCGTTCTGGCTGTCACGCAACAGTTGTCGATCAGTTTAGGTGTAGCCGTTAGCGCAGCCGTTCTTCGCGTTTACGAAGGGATGGAAGGTACGACGATTGTTGAACAATTCCACTATACGTTTATTACGATGGGGATTATTACGGTTGCTTCAGCAGCGATGTTCATGCTCCTGAAGGCAACTGATGGTAATAATTTGATTAAACGCCAGCAAAAATCTAAGCCGAGCCACGCGCCATCAGAATCGGAGTAAGTTGTAATCGTTGTTGCTGTAAGGTTGGCTGCGCCATTCGGTGGATGAGTACATCAATCGCCAGCTCTCCCAATTCATCTTTCGGTTGATGGATAGTGGTGAGCGGTGGCGTCATATAACGTGCCAGTTCAATATCGTCATAACCAATCACCGCGATATCCTGCGGGACATGCAATCCAGCCTGGTACAACGCCTGGTAAACACCCACTGCCATTGCGTCATTTCCGGTAAAGACCGCCTGAGGACGCAGAGGATGTGATAACAGCTGTCGCATCGCGTCAAACCCGCCGTTAAATTCAAAATCGCCAGTCACTTCATAGCCATCGGGAATGTCGAGGCCAGCACGTTTCATCGCCGCCCGATAACCTTCCAGCCGCAATCGGGCAGGCGTTTTATCCAGAGGCCCGGTAATACAGGCGATACGAGTATGACCTTTGTCGATCAGATATTGCGTTGCTAAATCGCCTCCCAGCAACGAGTTATCCTGAATGAGATCGCTGTCGCCATCGAACGGCGCCCAGTCCATCATCACGGTAGGCACAGTCGGATAACGTTGCATGATTTCACGCGAAGGCTGATGCGTTTCGGTGCACAGTAACAGCAAGCCATCAACACGCTTTTGCATCAACGTTTCCAGATTACGATTCATTCGCTGCTCATCGCCTTCGGTATTACAAAGGACAAGACTATAACCGCGCTCGAAGCAGCTGCGTTCAACACCACGCACCAGTTCTGAATAGAAAGGATTGGTACTGGCAGTGATCAACATGCCAATGGTATGTGTTTGATTGAGTTTGAGGCTACGCGCCAGAGCTGATGGCGCGTAATTGAGTTCTTTAATCGCCGCTTCAACTTTGGCGGTAATCGCTTCACTGACGAAGCGATCTTTATTGATGACGTGAGAAACTGTTGAGGTAGAAACGCCCGCCAGGCGGGCAACATCTTTCATTGTAGCCAAGCGTCACCTCTGCCTGTCTAAAAATGCGTCGATCTCTTCACGCCACGGTACGGAAGGTTGTGCACCTTTACGTGTTACGGCAATCGCAGCGGCGGCATGGGCAAAACGAATCGCCTCTGGCAATGGTTTTTCTTCCAGCAACGCCGTGATTAACGCGCCGTTAAAGGTATCTCCGGCAGCAATGGTATCGACAGCCTGCACCCGGAATCCAGGAACGCGCTGACCTTCACTATTCACGCTAGCCCATACACCACGACTTCCTAAAGTAATCAGTACAGTACGGATACCTTTTTCATGCAGTACCTGCGCCGCCTTCGCCGCATCTTCATCATTTTCAACACGAATACCGGTGAGCTTTTCTGCTTCCGTTTCGTTTGGCGTAATAATGTCCACCAGCGCCAACAGTTCGTCAGGAA
This sequence comes from Escherichia sp. E1130, assembly GCF_005781065.1. Lineage (NCBI taxonomy): Bacteria > Pseudomonadati > Pseudomonadota > Gammaproteobacteria > Enterobacterales > Enterobacteriaceae > Escherichia > Escherichia sp. E1130. The sequence continues at coordinate 282,256 of NZ_VATL01000001.1, read as the reverse complement.
GTTCGCGAGCCGGGGCCGGGTTAAGCGCAACGATAGTCTTATTTTGATGGGCAATTTTCGCTGCTGCCATCACACTTTCGAGTGGTGATTCCAGCTGCATTAATAATGCTGAGGCATTCGCAATACGCTCACGTTGCGCTTCCACCAGCGCCGGGGAAAGGGCAGCATTAGCGCCAGCATGAATACCAATGACATTCTCACCTTCGCCATTAACAAAAATCAGCGCTACACCTGTTGATTCACCTTTGATCACGCTGACCGGAGAAATATCAATGTTATCAGTAGCGAGCTGCTGACGTACGCTCTCGCCAATACTGTCATCGCCCGTGCAGGCTATAAACGAGATATTCGCGCCGCTACGCCCTGCTGCCACCGCCTGATTCGCGCCTTTGCCGCCAAATGCGACTTGATAGTGGTTACCGGTTACGGTTTCGCCTGGAGTAGGAAAAGATTGAAGATTAAGGATATGGTCAGCATTAATGCTGCCAAGAACAACGAGGCTGCCTGCGTTTTGCATATTCGGGATGTCCATAAAATGCGCCACCGGGTTAGGGTGGCGCGTACCCTGCTTTTCTTTATATTACACGTTCATCTGTCGATGACGTATTGATGCCACTATCAGGTTATAAAACCTGACTAAGACTACTGCTTAACAACCAGTTTCAGATCAACCGGATATTTCGCCTGAACTTTTTCGCCTTTCAGAACTTTGTCCGCGGTTTCGACACCTTTCGCGCCAATCTGATCGGGTAACTGAGCGATAGTCGCTGCCAGTTTGCCATCATTTACTGCTTTTTCGCCATCAGGTGTACCGTCAAATCCGACGACCATCACATCCGATTTACCAGCAGTTTGCAGCGCACGCAGTGCGCCCAGCGCCATTTCATCATTCTGCGCGAACACTGCCTGCACATCCGGATGAGCGGTCAACAGGTTCTGCATTACGTTCAAACCTTTGGTACGGTCGAAGTCTGCCGGCTGGCTGGCAAGGACGTTAAATTTGTGAGCAGCAACAGCCTGCTGGAAGCCTTCGCCACGTTCACGGGCTGCGGATGTACCGGCAATGCCTTGCAGCTCGATAACTTTGGCACCTTCGCCCGCTTTCTTCGCGATGTAATCACCGGCGATTTTGCCGCCCAGTACGTTATCAGAAGCAATGTGGCTCACCACTTCGCCTTTCGTGGCCTGACGGTCAAGGGTGATAACTGGGATGTTCGCCTGGTTTGCCATCTTCACGGCGTTACCCACCGCATCGGAGTCGGTTGGGTTAATCAGCAGAATTTTGGTGCCGCGAACGGTTAAGTCCTGCACGTTCGCCAGCTCTTTCGCCGGGTTGTTCTGGGAGTCCAGCACCACCAGGTTATAGCCGAGTTTATCCGCCTCTTTCTGCGCGCCATCTTTCAGCGATACAAAGAACGGGTTATTGAGTGTGGAAACCACCAGCGCAATGGTGTCTTTTGCCATTGCATTCGCACTAACGGTGGCGCTTAGCGCAACAGCAGAAACCAGGGTAGCCAGTTTTTTCATGTTCATATTCAAGATGTCCTGTAGTCGTTATTACTGCTTTTTGTTGTCTACCAGCACCGCCAGCAAAATCACCACAGCTTTGACGATCATCTGGTAATAGGAGGAAACACCTAACAAATTCAATCCATTATTAAGGAAGCCAAGAATTAATGCGCCGATCAACGTCCCAACAATGCGACCTTTTCCGCCCGCCAGACTCGTACCGCCCAGAACCACCGCAGCAATAGCATCCAGCTCATAGCCAGTCCCCGCCGTGGGTTGTGCGGAGGAGAGGCGCGCCACTTCAATGATCCCGGCCAGCGATGCCAGCAGACCACAAAGAGAATAGACGATGATTTTGATTTTATTGACGTTGATACCAGAAAGACGCGTTGCCGCTTCGTTGCCGCCCAGCGCGTAGATGTAACGCCCCAGACGCGTGTGATGCAGCATGTACCAGGCCGCGAGGAAGACAATCCCCATGATCCAGACTGGCGTCGGTACGCCCAGCGGACGACCAATACCAAACCAGCCAAACAGATCGGCGTTCTCAGTAAAGCCGGTATTCACTGGGCTACCGTTGGTATAAACCATAGTCACGCCGCGCAGCAATAACATCATCACGAGGGTAGCGATAAACGCCTGGACGCGGCCTTTCGCCACAATCACCCCTGTTACCGCACCAATTGCGGCACCTAATGCCAGTGCGGCAGCGACAGCCACCAGCGCATTGACTTCAATGCCGACGATAGACGCAGCAACTGCGCCAGTCAGCGCCAACAGAGAACCGACGGACAAGTCGATGCCCGACGTCAGGATCACCAGCGTCATCCCTACCGCCATAATGGCGTTCACCGAGGTTTGCTGGAGAATATTGAATAAGTTATTGATGGTGAAAAAGTTCGGGCTTAACGTCGAGACAATCGCGATCAGCACCAGCAGAGCGATAAGCGATTTCTGCTCCATCAGCCACGCTTTCGTGAAATAACGGCGACCAGAAACAGTCTGGGTTGTCATTTTTTTACTCCTGATTCACGCGATTAAGCTTGCCCACAGCGGCAGCCATTAACACTTCCTGGGTGGCTTGCTCACGAGTAAATTCCCCGCTGAGATGCCCTTCATGCATGACGATGATGCGATCGCTCATGCCTAATACTTCTGGCATCTCTGATGACACCAGAATGATGCTCAAGCCATCGGCTTTGAACTGGTTGATCAGTTGATAGATCTCTTTTTTCGCGCCGACATCTACACCACGGGTAGGTTCATCAAGGATAAGTACTTTCGGGCGCGTCATCAGACCGCGGGCAATCGCCACTTTTTGCTGATTGCCACCGGAGAGCAGGCCAATTGCCTGTTCCATTGACGGCGTTTTCACATTGAACAGGCGAATAAAATCACTCACTGCCTGTTGTTCATCGGCATGCTTCAAACTGCCGCCAGTACGGCTGAAGTAGCGCAGCGCAGTCAGCGACATATTTTCTTTTACTGACATGCCCAGTACTAAACCGTCGCGTTTACGGTCTTCAGAGATATACACAATGCCGTTTGCCAGGCCATCCTGCGGTGAACGAGTAATAACTTCATGCCCATCCAGCGTGACATAACCGCTGGTGCGCGGCAGTGCGCCATAGAGCACTTTCATTAATTCGGTACGCCCCGCGCCCATCAAACCAGAGACGCCAAGGATTTCGCCATTGCGTAGGGTAAAAGAGACGCTGTTAACACCAGGTCCGCAGAGATTATCGACTTTCAGGCGGATATCTCCCGGCGCTTTGTCCAGGTGTGGATACTGCTCTTCCAGCTTGCGGCCCACCATCATCTCAATCAGCGAATCTTCGGTCAGTGATGCCACTTCACGCTCGGCAATAAATTGCCCGTCACGAAAAATGGTAACGTCATCGCAAATCTCGAAGATTTCTTTCATGCGGTGGGAGATATAGACAATGCCGCGCCCTTGCGATTTCAGCTCGCGAATGACGCGGAACAGGGATTCGGTTTCGGTATCAGTCAGCGCATCTGTCGGTTCATCCATAATGATGACTTTCGACTCAAAGCTCAGCACTTTGGCAATTTCAACCATTTGCTGGTCACCGATGGAAAGATCGCCCACCAGCTTGTCGCTTTTAAAGCGCAGGTTAAGTTTAGCCAGCAATTTATCCGCTTCGGCATACATGGTTTTCCAGTCAATTTTGCCAAAGCGATTAACAAACTCACGACCGAGGAAAATGTTTTCGGCAATGGTCAACTGCGGGATCAGGTTCAGCTCCTGGTGGATAATCCCAATCCCGGCTTCCTGGGAAGATTTCGGCCCGGTAAATGTCGTTTCTTTCCCCAGCCATAAAAGCGTACCGGCATCGCGAGTATAGATACCGGTAAGCACTTTCATCATGGTGGATTTACCCGCGCCGTTTTCGCCTACCAGCGCCATCACGCGGCCCTGATAGACATTTAACGCGGCGCCCGAGAGGGCTTTTACGCCCGGAAAGGCTTTATCAATGCCTTTAAGCTGTAGTAATGCTTCCATGACGACCTCAGAACGTCACGCCAGCACAGAGAATGATATTCGCATACGGAGAACATTCTCCGCTGCGAATTACCGCCTGACTTTCTGCGGTTAGTTGTTTGAATTGTTCATGCGTGGTGTAACGAATTTCAATGGTGTTTCCCTGGTGTTGTTGCAGCTGCTCAAGGTGAGTGAGCAACGTTTCGTGGAGTTGCGGATTATGTTGTTTGATCTCTTCCGCGATAATGGCTGCCTCAACCTGCATTTCACTCGTAACAACTCCCAGTACCTGCATAAAAGAAGGTACGCCCTGGGTTAATGCCACATCGATACGCGTTGTACTTTTTGGGATGGGTAAACCAGCATCACACACCACCAGCGTATCGGTATGCCCCAGACGGGAGATCACCGACGAAATATCAGAATTAAGAACGGTGCCTTTTTTCATTTTTTTCTCCATCAGCGAAACGTTTCGCTGACCAGCAGTTTAATCCTGACTGAACAGAGAAAACCATCGCAACGTTACTGAAATGTGATCAACATCGAAACGTTTTACATCGTGATTAAGCATGAAAAACAAAAACGCCTCCTTTATGGAGAAAGGAGGCGTCTGGCGTTAGATTTCGACCTGAGTACCTAGTTCAATAACCCTGTTTGGTGGGATTTCAAACTGATCTGGTGCACGCAGTGCATTACGCTGCAACAGCAAGTACAGTTTGCCACGCAAACGTAAGTACCACGGGCGTTTGCCGAGGATCAACGACTCATGGGACATAAAGAAGGAGGTTTCCATCATCCGGCAACTTAACCCTTCCAGGCCACAGCGGTGGAAGACTTCTTCCACGTTTGGCGTTTCCCGCCAGCCGTAACTTGCCACCACGCGCCAGAAAGTGGGCGACAGTTGTTCAATCTGTACCCGACGGACGTTATGGACATATGGCGCGTCTTCGGTACGCAGAGTTAACAGAATCACCCGCTCATGCAATACCTTGTTATGTTTCAGGTTATGCATCAGCGCAAAGGGAATGACGTTGATTGCACGCGACATGTACACCGCGGTTCCGGGAACGCGAACGGGCGGTGATTTTTCCAGCGAAGCAATCATCGCTTCCAGAGAGTTACCATGTTCATGCATCCGTCGCAGCAGGCGGAAACGCTCGCTCTTCCAGGTGGTCATCACGATAAACATCACCGTACCGAGGCTCAATGGCAACCAGCCGCCGGAGAGCAGTTTATCGAGGTTAGCGGTGAACAATGGAATATCGACACAAAGGAAGGCTATCAGGATCAGCGCAACAAAATACTTATTCCAGTGCCAGTTCTGACGCGCCACGGTAGTCGAAAGAATAGACGTCAGTACCATCGTTCCGGTCACCGCAATCCCATACGCCGCCGCCAGGTTACTGGAGTGCTCAAAGCTGACAATCACAATCACGACCGCGACATAGAGCATCCAGTTCACAAACGGAATATAGATTTGCCCTGACTCCCTTTCGGAGGTGTGAATGATACGCATCGGCGAAAGATATCCCAGACGTACCGCCTGACGCGTCAATGAGAAAACGCCAGAGATAACTGCCTGCGAGGCAATCACCGTTGCCAGTGCAGCGATAATCAGCAGCGGGATTAGCGCCCAATCAGGTGCTAACAGGAAGAACGGGTTCTTAATCGCTTCCGGGTTCTTTAACAACAGCGCTCCCTGGCCGAAGTAGTTAAGGGTTAAGGAAGGCAAGACGACAGTGAACCACGCCAGGCGAATCGGGAACTTACCAAAATGCCCCATATCGGCATACAGCGCCTCGACTCCGGTAATCGACAGCACCACCGCCCCTAATGCAATAAAAGAAACCGTTTTGTATTCAAGGAAGAAATGCACCGCCCACATCGGATTCAGCGCATGCAGCACTTCCGGGTTAGCAATAATGCTACGTAACCCCAGCCCTGCCAGAATCAAAAACCAGGTCAGCATGATCGGCGCAAACAGCTTACCGACCATAGCCGTGCCATGTTTTTGAATCATAAACAGTAAAGTAAGAACGATGATTGAGAGGGGAACTATCCAGGTATCCAGTTGCGGGGCGACGATTTCCAGACCTTCAATGGCAGACATCACCGAAATAGCAGGTGTTATGACGACTTCACCATAGAAAAAGCTGCCACCGATTAGCCCCATAATCACCAGCATTGATGTGGTTCGCGCCGACGTATTACGCCCGGCAAGCGACATCAACGTCAGAATTCCCCCTTCTCCGGCGTTATCCGCGCGCATCACGAAGGTAAGGTATTTGATGGAAACCACAAAGATTAGCAGCCAGAAGATCAGCGATAAAAAGCCAAACACGGCATCGCGTTCAACGCCAAAACCAAACTGGCCGGACAAACATTCACGAAGTGTATATAACGGGCTGGTACCAATATCGCCGTAGACAACTCCAATCGCCGCGAGGGTTATCGCGGGCAACGATTGCTTATTATCAGTGCTCATAGACTAGTCTTTCGTTGAAATATGAAATGTGTGCGTAGTCCCTTGGCCCACAAAAAAGCGCTCAGTATGCACGATTAACGGCAAAATCGTACTCCTAAATGCGGCCACATTAACCTGGCTCAAAGAAAAATATCCCTTCTTTGAGACTATTTTTGCCACCAGCAAGAAACGTCTATACTCGCAATTTACGCAGAACTTTTGACGAAAGGACGCCACTTCATTATGGCTCACCCTCATTTATTAGCGGAAAGAATTTCCCGCCTGAGCAGCGCGCTGGAAAAGGGGCTTTATGAACGTAGCCACGCCATCCGCCTGTGTTTGTTAGCGGCATTAAGTGGTGAAAGCGTGTTCCTGCTTGGCCCCCCAGGTATTGCTAAAAGTCTGATCGCCCGTCGCTTAAAATTCGCCTTCCAGAATGCGCGCGATTTTGAATATCTGATGACCCGCTTCTCCACCCCGGAAGAAGTTTTTGGCCCCCTTTCCATTCAGGCGTTAAAAGATGAGGGACGCTATGAACGCTTAACCAGCGGTTACCTGCCGGAAGCAGAAATCGTCTTTCTGGATGAAATCTGGAAAGCTGGCCCGGCAATTCTTAATACCCTGCTAACCGCTATTAACGAACGTCAATTCCGTAACGGTGCTCATGTCGAAAAAATCCCGATGCGCTTGCTCGTGGCGGCCTCCAACGAGCTGCCGGAAGCAGACAGCAGTCTGGAAGCGTTATATGACCGCATGCTGATTCGTCTGTGGTTAGATAAAGTGCAGGATAAAGCGAATTTCCGCTCCATGCTGACCAGCCAACAAGATGAAAATAACAATCCGGTTCCTGCCGCCTTGCAGGTCACTGATGAAGAATATGAACGCTGGCAGAAAGAGATTAGTGAAATTACGCTGCCCGATCATGTATTTGAGCTGATTTTTATGCTGCGCCAGCAACTGGATAAATTACCAGATGCGCCTTACGTCTCCGATCGTCGCTGGAAAAAAGCGATCCGCTTATTGCAGGCCAGCGCTTTTTTTAGTGGTCGCAGTGCTGTTGCCCCGGTTGATCTTATCTTGCTGAAAGATTGCCTGTGGTATGACGCGCAAAGCCTGAATTTGATTCAACAACAAATTGATTTATTGATGACCGGTCATGCCTGGCAACAGCAGGGGATGTTGACCCGCCTGGGCGCGATTGTGCAACGTCGTCTGCAACTCCAGCAGCAACAAAGCGATAAAACAGCCTTAACGGTAATTCGTCTGGGCGGCATTTTCAGCCGTCGTCAGCAGTATCAGCTTCCTGTCAACGTTACTGCTTCCAATCTGACTCTGCTGCTGCAAAAACCGTTAAAACTGCATGATATGGAAGTAGTTCATATCTCCTTTGAGCGTAGCGCGCTGGAACAGTGGCTGAGCAAAGGTGGTGAAATTCGTGGCAAACTGAACGGTATCGGCTTTGCCCAGAAACTGAATCTGGAAGTTGATAGCGCCCAACATCTGGTTGTACGCGATGTAAGTTTACAAGGCAGTATGCTGGCGCTCCCCGGTTCATCGGCTGAAGGTCTACCAGATGAAATAAAACAACAACTGGAAGAGCTTGAAAGCGACTGGCGTAAGCAACACATTTTATTCAGCGAACAGCAAAAATGTCTGTTTATCCCTGGCGACTGGTTAGGTCGCATTGAAGCCAGCCTACAGGATGTCGGTGCCCAGATTCGCCAGGCGCAACAATGCTAACACTGGATACGCTCAATGTGATGCTGGCCGTCAGCGAAGAGGGATTGATCGAAGAGATGATCATCGCGCTGCTGGCCTCACCGCAGCTGGTGGTATTCTTTGAAAAATTCCCGCGCCTCAAGGCGGCAATCACCGATGATATTCCCCGCTGGCGTGAGGTGCTGCATAGCCGTCTGAAAGATACGCGTGTCCCGCCGGAACTCACTGAAGAGGTCATGTGCTATCAGCAAAGCCAGCTTCTCTCCACGCCGCAGTTTATTGTGCAGCTGCCGCAGATTCTGGACTTACTGCATCGTCTGAATTCCCCGTGGGCCGAACAAGCCCGACAGCTGGTTGATGCTAACAGCACTATCACTCCGTCATTGCATACGCTTTTTCTCCAGCGTTGGCGCTTAAGCCTGATTGTGCAAGCGACGACCCTGAATCAGCAGTTATTAGAAGAAGAACGCGAACAACTGTTGAGCGAAGTTCAGGAACGCATGACATTAAGCGGACAGCTCGAACCAGTTCTGGCAGATAACAACACCGCAGCCGGTCGTCTGTGGGATATGAGCGCCGGTCAGCTTAAACGCGGCGACTATCAGTTGATTGTGAAATACGGGGAATTTCTTAACGAACAGCCGGAACTGAAACGTCTGGCGGAACAGCTGGGACGTTCGCGGGAGGCCAAATCAATACCCCGCAACGATGCGCAGATGGAAACCTTCCGCACTATGGTGCGCGAACCGGCAACCGTTCCTGAGCAGGTTGATGGCCTGCAACAAAGCGATGATATTTTACGCCTTCTGCCGCCGGAACTGGCGACACTGGGCATCACTGAACTGGAATATGAATTTTATCGTCGGCTGGTGGAAAAACAGTTGCTCACCTATCGTCTGCACGGTGAATCATGGCGTGAAAAAGTGATCGAACGCCCGGTGGTACATAAAGATTACGACGAACAACCGCGTGGACCGTTTATTGTCTGCGTAGATACTTCCGGCTCAATGGGCGGTTTTAATGAGCAGTGTGCGAAAGCGTTCTGCCTGGCCTTGATGCGCATAGCCCTCGCTGAAAATCGACGCTGCTATATTATGTTATTTTCCACCGAGATCGTCCGTTACGAGCTTTCAGGCCCACAAGGTCTTGAACAAGCGATCCGCTTTTTAAGTCAGCAGTTTCGTGGCGGCACCGATCTGGCCAGTTGTTTTCGCGCCATTATGGAACGCTTACAAAGTCGGGAATGGTTTGACGCTGATGCGGTGGTGATTTCTGATTTTATCGCCCAGCGGTTGCCTGACGATGTGACGAGTAAAGTGAAAGAGTTGCAGCGGGTACATCAGCATCGCTTTCACGCCGTGGCGATGTCAGCACACGGCAAACCCGGCATCATGCGCATTTTCGATCATATCTGGCGCTTTGATACCGGGATGCGAAGCCGCCTGCTCAGACGCTGGCGGCGATAAACGATTACAGCAGAGAAGGGACGCTCTCGCGAACAGCTGCCGGCCATACACCACACTGAACCTGGCCGATATGCGGCAGTTGCAGCAGCAGCATAGTCAAACGAGACTGGCCAATACCGCCACCGATGGTCTGCGGCATTTCACCACGCAGCAGCGCCTGATGCCATTCCAGCTGTAGACGATCTTCATCACCGGTCAGCGCCAGTTGATGCTTCAGCGTGTCGGCATCCACGCGGATCCCCATGGAAGAAAGCTCAAACGCATCTTCCAGTACTGGGTTCCATACCAGAATATCGCCGTTCAGACCCGCATGACCCAGCTCTGACGGGGTGCTCCAGTCATCATAATCCGGTGCGCGCACGTCGTGGCGATGACCATCGCTCAGCTTGCCACCAATCCCTACGAGGAATACCGCGCCAAGATCTTTCGCAATCGCCCGCTCACGCCCTTTGGCATCGAGATCCGGATAACGAGACAGTAACTCCTGGCTGTGTACGAAGTGGATCTGATCCGGCAGGAACGGTGCCAGACCAAACTCTTCGCTAACAGCAGCTTCGGTTGCTTTAATTCCCGCCCAGATCGCCTCTACTGTGCTTTTCAGAGTGGAGAATTGACGCTCACCGTCGCCCATTACGCGTTCCCAGTCCCACTGGTCAACATAGACCGAGTGCAGCGGGGAAAGACGGTCTTCATCGGGGCGAAGGGCTTTCATGTGCGTGTACAGCCCTTCGCCCACGCTGAAGTCGTGTTGCCCTAATGTCTGACGTTTCCACTTCGCCAGTGAATGAACCACTTCGAACTGGGCATCAGGCAGAGCTTTCACTTTTACCTGTACCGCTTTTTCACAGCCCGACAAGTTATCCTGCGTGCCATCCCCCACACGGCTAAGAATCGGCGCCTGGACTTCAATCAGCCCTAAGCGTTCTTCCAGTTGACGAGAAAAGTGAGATTTCACGAAGCTAATTTGACGTTGTTTGGCAATGTAAGCGGTTTTCATTTTTTATACTCCTGCGTCCTGTTGCTTATGATTAAGCAATAAAAACCGACACACATGCAATAATCATTCAATAAAAAGCCAAACTCATTTTTGATTCGTTAAAAAAGAAGGCTAAAATAGAACAAATCATCAATACACATAAGAAAATCCTATGGAAAATTATCTGATCGACAATCTGGACCGCGGCATCCTGGAAGCATTAATGGGCAATGCACGCACCGCTTACGCCGAACTGGCGAAACAATTTGGCGTAAGCCCGGGGACGATTCACGTTCGTGTAGAGAAAATGAAGCAGGCGGGGATCATTACCGGCGCCCGTATCGACGTCAGCCCAAAACAGCTCGGTTATGACGTAGGCTGTTTTATCGGCATTATCCTGAAGAGCGCAAAAGACTATCCTTCCGCGCTGGCAAAGCTGGAAAGTCTCGACGAAGTCACCGAAGCCTATTACACCACCGGCCACTACAGCATCTTTATAAAAGTAATGTGCCGCTCGATCGACGCCCTCCAGCATGTACTTATCAACAAGATCCAAACAATTGATGAAATTCAGTCCACTGAGACACTGATCGTCCTGCAGAACCCGATCATGCGCACCATCAAGCCATGATCAGCTTTTTTAATCCCATACTTTTCCACAGGTAGATCCCAGCGCGTTCACAGCGTACAATACGCCACTCTTAATAAAGGTGGCGGTTTATGGCAGATATCACTCTTATCAGCGGCAGCACCCTGGGCGGTGCCGAATATGTAGCAGAACACCTGGCTGAAAAGCTGGAAGAGGCGGGTTTTACCACCGAAACGCTGCACGGTCCGCTGTTAGAAGATTTATCTGCCTCTGGGATCTGGCTGGTTATCAGCTCAACCCACGGTGCCGGAGACATTCCGGACAACCTTTCTCCTTTCTATGAAGCATTGCAGGAACAAAAGCCCGATCTTTCTGCGGTGCGCTTTGGCGCAATCGGTATTGGCAGTCGTGAATACGACACTTTTTGTGGGGCCATAGATAAACTCGAGGCAGAACTCAAAAATTCCGGTGCAAAACAGATTGGTGAAACACTGAAGATCAACATCCTTGATCACGACATTCCGGAAGATCCGGCAGAAGAATGGCTGGGATCGTGGATTAATTTACTCAAATAAGTATACAGATCGTGCGATCTACTGTGGATAACTCTGTCAGGAAGCTTGGATCAACCGGTAGTTATCCAAAGAACAACTGTTGTTCAGTTTTTGAGTTGTGTATAACCCATCATTCTGATCCCAGCTTATACTGTCCAGGATCACCGATCATTCACAGTTAATGATCCTTTCCAGGTTGTTGATCTTAAAAGCCGGATCCTTGTTATCCACAGGGTAGTGCGATCCTAATAAGAGATCACAATAGAACAGATCTCTAAATAAATAGATCTTCTTTTTAATACCCAGGATCCCGGGTCTTTCTCAAGCCGACAAAGTTGAGTAGAATCCACGGCCCGGGCTTCAATCCATTTTCATACCGCGTTATGCGAGGCAATCACCATGTTTTATCCGGATCCTTTTGACGTCATCATCATTGGCGGGGGTCATGCAGGCACCGAGGCCGCGATGGCCGCGGCGCGTATGGGTCAACAGACTCTGCTTTTGACACACAATATCGACACTCTGGGGCAGATGAGCTGCAACCCGGCGATCGGCGGTATTGGGAAGGGACATCTGGTAAAAGAAGTGGATGCACTCGGCGGTCTGATGGCGAAAGCGATCGATCAGGCGGGTATCCAGTTTAGGATACTAAACGCAAGCAAGGGACCGGCGGTTCGCGCTACCCGAGCTCAGGCGGATCGTGTGCTCTATCGTCAGGCAGTACGTACTGCGCTGGAGAACCAACCGAACCTGATGATCTTCCAGCAGGCGGTTGAAGATCTTATTGTCGAAAACGATCGCGTGGTCGGTGCAGTTACCCAAATGGGACTGAAGTTCCGTGCCAAAGCCGTCGTGCTCACCGTTGGGACGTTCCTCGACGGTAAAATTCATATCGGTCTGGATAATTACAGCGGTGGCCGTGCTGGTGATCCGCCATCCATTCCGCTTTCTCGCCGTTTGCGTGAACTGCCGCTGCGCGTTGGTCGTCTGAAAACCGGGACGCCGCCGCGTATCGATGCGCGCACTATCGACTTCAGCGTGCTGGCGCAACAGCATGGCGATAACCCAATGCCGGTATTCTCGTTCATGGGCAATGCGGCCCAGCATCCCCAGCAGGTTCCGTGTTATATCACCCATACCAACGAGAAAACCCATGATGTGATCCGCAGTAACCTCGATCGCAGCCCAATGTACGCGGGGGTGATCGAAGGTGTTGGCCCACGTTACTGCCCGTCGATCGAAGACAAAGTCATGCGCTTTGCCGACAGAAATCAGCATCAGATCTTCCTTGAACCGGAAGGGCTGACGTCTAACGAAATTTATCCGAACGGTATCTCCACCAGCCTGCCGTTCGATGTGCAGATGCAAATCGTCCGTTCCATGCAGGGGATGGAAAATGCGAAGATCGTGCGTCCTGGTTATGCCATCGAATATGACTTCTTCGATCCGCGTGACCTGAAACCAACGCTGGAGAGTAAGTTTATCCAGGGCCTGTTCTTTGCTGGTCAGATTAACGGCACTACCGGTTATGAAGAAGCCGCTGCGCAAGGTTTGCTGGCCGGTCTTAACGCTGCCCGTCTGTCTGCTGACAAAGAAGGTTGGGCTCCGGCGCGTTCTCAGGCGTATCTCGGCGTACTGGTTGATGACCTGTGCACTTTAGGAACCAAAGAACCGTACCGTATGTTTACCTCCCGCGCAGAATATCGTCTGATGCTGCGCGAAGATAACGCGGATCTGCGTTTGACTGAAATCGGTCGTGAACTGGGTCTGGTAGATGACGAACGCTGGGCGCGCTTTAACGAGAAGCTTGAGAACATCGAGCGTGAGCGTCAGCGCCTGAAGTCAACCTGGGTAACGCCGTCAGCGGAAGCTGCAGCCGAAGTGAATGCCCACCTGACTGCGCCGCTTTCCCGTGAAGCCAGCGGTGAAGATCTGCTGCGTCGTCCGGAAATGACTTATGAAAAATTAACCACGCTGACGCCGTTTTCCCCTGCGTTGACAGACGAACAGGCGGCGGAACAGGTTGAGATTCAGGTTAAATACGAAGGTTATATTGCGCGCCAGCAAGATGAGATCGAAAAGCAACAGCGTAACGAGAACACGCTGCTGCCTGCGACGCTGGATTACCGCCAGGTATCCGGTCTGTCTAACGAAGTGATCGCCAAACTTAACGATCACAAACCGGCATCTATCGGTCAGGCTTCGCGTATTTCTGGCGTTACGCCTGCGGCCATCTCCATTCTTCTGGTGTGGCTGAAAAAACAGGGTATGCTGCGTCGTAGCGCATAACGCATTAAAAATGCCAGGTAAGCACCCGCTTACCTGGCAACGCATCAAGAACAGGTAATCACCGTGCTCAACAAACTCTCTTCACTGCTGAAAGACGCAGGAATTTCGCTTACCGATCACCAGAAAAATCAGCTTATTGCCTACGTAAATATGCTGCATAAATGGAATAAAGCGTACAACCTGACCTCGGTCCGCGATCCTAACGAGATGCTGGTACGCCATATTCTCGACAGCATTGTCGTTGCTCCATATCTGCAAGGTGAGCGTTTTATTGATGTGGGAACCGGACCGGGGTTGCCTGGCATACCGCTTTCCATCGTGCGTCCTGAAGCCCATTTCACATTGCTGGATAGCCTTGGTAAACGCGTGCGTTTCCTCCGTCAGGTGCAACATGAGCTTAAACTGGAGAATATTGAGCCAGTACAAAGCAGGGTAGAAGAGTTTCCGTCAGAGCCACCATTTGATGGCGTAATTAGCCGCGCTTTTGCCTCTCTGAACGATATGGTGAGCTGGTGCCATCATCTTCCTGGTGAGCAAGGCCGTTTCTACGCGCTGAAAGGGCAAATGCCGGAAGATGAAATCGCTTTGTTGCCCGAAGAATATCAGGTTGAATCAGTGATTAAACTTCAGGTTCCAGCCCTGGATGGCGAACGTCATCTGGTGGTTATTAAAGCAAATAAAATTTAATTTTTATCAAAAAAATAATAAAAAATTGACCGGTTAGACTGTTAACAACAACCAGGTTTTCTACTGATATAACTGGTTACATTTAACGCCACGTTCACTATTTTGTATCAACAAAGTAACGTGGCTTTTTTTGGTAAGCAGAAAATAAGTCATTAGTGAAAATATCAGGCTGCTAAAAATCGGCGCTAAGAACCATAATTGTCTGTTAAAATTTTATTAAGAATGTCAATGGGTGGTTTTTGTTGTGTAAATGCTATTTGTGAAAAGAGTATCTGTTTTTAGACTTAAATATCAGAAGCTTGCAAAGGCATCATTTGCCAAGTAAATAAATATGCTACGGGTGAACATGCTCGATATGTGATCTGAAGCACGCTTTACCACTAGTGTTTACGCGTTATTTACAGTTTTTCATGATCCACCACGGTCAGCAGAAAAGTCGCAATTGTATGCACTGGAAAAATATTTAAACATTTATTCACCTTTTGGCTACTTATTGTTTGAAATCACGGGGGCGCACCGTATAATTTGACCGCTTTTTGATGCTTGACTCTAAGCCTTAAAGAAAGTTTTATACGACACGCGGCATACCTCGAAGGGAGCAGGAGTGAAAAACGTGATGTCTGTGTCGCTCTTGAGTCGAAACGTTGCTCGGAAGCTTCTGCTCGTTCAGTTACTGGTGGTGATAGCAAGTGGATTGCTGTTCAGCCTCAAAGACCCCTTCTGGGGCGTCTCTGCGTTAAGTGGAGGCCTGGCAGTCTTTCTGCCTAACGTTTTTTTTATGATATTTGCCTGGCGTCACCAGGCGCATACACCAGCGAAAGGCCGGGTGGCCTGGACGTTCGCATTTGGCGAAGCTTTCAAAGTTCTGGCTATGTTGGTGTTACTGGTGGTGGCGTTGGCTGTTTTAAAGGCGGTATTCTTGCCGCTGATCGTTACGTGGGTTTTGGTGCTGGTGGTTCAGATACTGGCACCGGCTGTAATTAACAACAAAGGGTAAAAGGCATCATGGCTTCAGAAAATATGACGCCGCAGGATTACATAGGACACCACCTGAATAACCTTCAGCTGGACCTGCGTACATTCTCGCTGGTGGATCCGCATAACCCCCCAGCCACCTTCTGGACAATTAATATTGACTCCATGTTCTTCTCGGTGGTGCTGGGTCTGTTGTTCCTGGTTTTATTCCGTAGCGTAGCCAAAAAGGCAACCAGCGGCGTGCCAGGTAAGTTTCAGACCGCGATTGAGCTGGTGATCGGCTTTGTTAATGGTAGCGTGAAAGACATGTACCATGGCAAAAGCAAGCTGATTGCTCCGCTGGCCCTGACGATCTTCGTCTGGGTGTTCCTGATGAACCTGATGGATTTACTGCCTATCGACCTGCTGCCGTACATTGCTGAACATGTACTGGGTCTGCCTGCACTGCGTGTGGTTCCGTCTGCGGACGTGAACGTAACACTGTCTATGGCACTGGGCGTATTTATCCTGATTCTGTTCTACAGCATCAAAATGAAAGGCATCGGCGGCTTCACGAAAGAGTTGACGCTGCAGCCGTTCAATCACTGGGCGTTCATCCCTGTCAACTTAATCCTTGAAGGGGTAAGCCTGCTGTCCAAACCAGTTTCACTCGGTTTGCGACTGTTCGGTAACATGTACGCTGGTGAGCTGATTTTCATTCTGATTGCTGGTCTGTTGCCGTGGTGGTCACAGTGGATCCTGAATGTGCCGTGGGCCATTTTCCACATCCTGATCATTACGCTGCAAGCCTTCATCTTCATGGTTCTGACGATCGTCTATCTGTCGATGGCGTCTGAAGAGCATTAATTTACCAACACTACTACGTTTTAACTGAAACAAACTGGAGACTGTCATGGAAAACCTGAATATGGATCTGCTGTACATGGCTGCCGCTGTGATGATGGGTCTGGCGGCAATCGGTGCTGCGATCGGTATCGGCATCCTCGGGGGTAAATTCCTGGAAGGCGCAGCGCGTCAACCTGATCTGATTCCTCTGCTGCGTACTCAGTTCTTTATCGTTATGGGTCTGGTGGATGCTATCCCGATGATCGCTGTAGGTCTGGGTCTGTACGTGATGTTCGCTGTCGCGTAGTAAGCGTTGCTTTTATTTAAAGAGCAATATCAGAACGTTAACTAAATAGAGGCATTGTGCTGTGAATCTTAACGCAACAATCCTCGGCCAGGCCATCGCGTTTGTCCTGTTCGTTCTGTTCTGCATGAAGTACGTATGGCCGCCATTAATGGCAGCCATCGAAAAACGTCAAAAAGAAATTGCTGACGGTCTTGCTTCCGCAGAACGAGCACATAAGGACCTTGACCTTGCAAAGGCCAGCGCGACCGACCAGCTGAAAAAAGCGAAAGCGGAAGCCCAGGTAATCATCGAGCAGGCGAACAAACGCCGCTCGCAGATTCTGGACGAAGCGAAAGCTGAGGCAGAACAGGAACGTACTAAAATCGTGGCCCAGGCGCAGGCGGAAATTGAAGCCGAGCGTAAACGTGCCCGTGAAGAGCTGCGTAAGCAAGTTGCTATCCTGGCTGTTGCTGGCGCCGAGAAGATCATCGAACGTTCCGTGGATGAAGCTGCTAACAGCGACATCGTGGATAAACTTGTCGCTGAACTGTAAGGAGGGAGGGGCTGATGTCTGAATTTATTACGGTAGCTCGCCCCTACGCCAAAGCAGCTTTTGACTTTGCCGTCGAACACCAAAGTGTAGAACGCTGGCAGGACATGCTGGCGTTTGCCGCCGAGGTAACCAAAAACGAACAGATGGCAGAGCTTCTCTCTGGTGCACTGGCGCCAGAAACGCTCGCCGAGTCGTTTATCGCAGTTTGTGGTGAGCAACTGGACGAAAACGGTCAGAACCTGATTCGGGTTATGGCTGAAAATGGTCGTCTTAACGCGCTCCCGGATGTTCTGGAGCAGTTTATTCACCTGCGTGCCGTGAGTGAGGCTACCGCTGAGGTAGACGTCATTTCCGCTGCTGCATTGAGTGAACAACAGCTCGCGAAAATTTCTGCTGCGATGGAAAAACGTCTGTCACGCAAAGTTAAGCTGAATTGCAAAATCGATAAGTCTGTAATGGCAGGCGTTATCATCCGAGCGGGTGATATGGTCATTGATGGCAGCGTACGCGGTCGTCTTGAGCGCCTTGCAGACGTCTTGCAGTCTTAAGGGGACTGGAGCATGCAACTGAATTCCACCGAAATCAGCGAACTGATCAAGCAGCGCATTGCTCAGTTCAATGTTGTGAGTGAAGCTCACAACGAAGGTACTATTGTTTCTGTAAGTGACGGTGTTATCCGCATTCACGGCCTGGCCGATTGTATGCAGGGTGAAATGATCTCCCTGCCGGGTAACCGTTACGCTATCGCACTGAACCTCGAGCGCGACTCTGTAGGTGCGGTTGTTATGGGTCCGTACGCTGACCTTGCCGAAGGCATGAAAGTTAAGTGTACTGGCCGTATCCTGGAAGTTCCGGTTGGCCGTGGCCTGCTGGGCCGTGTGGTTAACACTCTGGGTGCACCAATCGACGGTAAAGGTCCGCTGGATCACGACGGCTTCTCTGCTGTAGAAGCAATCGCTCCGGGCGTTATCGAACGTCAGTCCGTAGATCAGCCGGTACAGACCGGTTATAAAGCCGTTGACTCCATGATCCCAATCGGTCGTGGTCAGCGTGAATTGATCATCGGTGACCGTCAGACCGGTAAAACCGCACTGGCAATCGATGCCATCATCAACCAGCGCGATTCCGGTATCAAATGTATCTATGTCGCTATCGGCCAGAAAGCGTCCACCATTTCTAACGTGGTACGTAAACTGGAAGAGCACGGCGCTCTGGCTAACACCATTGTTGTGGTAGCAACCGCGTCTGAATCCGCTGCACTGCAATACCTGGCGCCATATGCCGGTTGCGCAATGGGCGAATACTTCCGTGACCGCGGTGAAGATGCGCTGATCATTTACGATGACCTGTCTAAACAGGCTGTTGCTTACCGTCAGATCTCCCTGCTGCTCCGTCGTCCGCCTGGACGTGAAGCATTCCCGGGCGACGTATTCTACCTCCACTCTCGTCTGCTGGAGCGTGCTGCGCGTGTTAACGCCGAATACGTTGAAGCCTTCACCAAAGGTGAAGTGAAAGGGAAAACCGGTTCTCTGACCGCACTGCCGATTATCGAAACTCAGGCGGGTGACGTTTCTGCGTTCGTTCCGACCAACGTAATCTCCATTACCGATGGTCAGATCTTCCTGGAAACCAACCTGTTCAACGCCGGTATTCGTCCTGCGGTTAACCCGGGTATCTCCGTATCCCGTGTTGGTGGTGCAGCACAGACCAAGATCATGAAAAAACTGTCCGGTGGTATCCGTACCGCTCTGGCGCAGTATCGTGAACTGGCAGCGTTCTCTCAGTTTGCATCCGACCTTGACGATGCAACGCGTAAGCAGCTTGACCACGGTCAGAAAGTGACCGAACTGTTGAAACAGAAACAGTATGCGCCGATGTCCGTTGCGCAGCAGTCTCTAGTTCTGTTCGCAGCAGAACGTGGTTACCTGGCGGATGTTGAACTGTCGAAAATCGGCAGCTTCGAAGCCGCTCTGCTGGCTTACGTCGACCGTGATCACGCTCCGTTGATGCAAGAGATCAACCAGACCGGTGGCTACAACGACGAAATCGAAGGCAAGCTGAAAGGCATCCTCGATTCCTTCAAAGCAACCCAATCCTGGTAACGTCTGGCGGCTTGCCTTAGGGCAGGCCGCAAGGCATTGAGGAGAAGCTCATGGCCGGCGCAAAAGAGATACGTAGTAAGATCGCAAGCGTCCAGAACACGCAAAAGATCACTAAAGCGATGGAGATGGTCGCCGCTTCCAAAATGCGTAAATCGCAGGATCGCATGGCGGCCAGCCGTCCTTATGCAGAAACCATGCGCAAAGTGATTGGTCACCTTGCGCACGGTAATCTGGAATATAAGCACCCATACCTGGAAGAACGCGACGTTAAACGCGTGGGCTACCTGGTGGTGTCGACCGACCGTGGTTTGTGCGGTGGTTTGAACATTAACCTGTTCAAAAAACTGCTGGCGGAAATGAAGACCTGGACCGATAAAGGCGTTCAATGCGACCTCGCAATGATCGGCTCGAAAGGTGTGTCGTTCTTCAACTCCGTGGGCGGCAATGTTGTTGCCCAGGTTACAGGCATGGGGGATAACCCTTCCCTGTCCGAACTGATCGGTCCGGTAAAAGTGATGTTGCAGGCCTACGACGAAGGCCGTCTGGACAAGCTTTACATTGTCAGCAACAAATTTATTAACACCATGTCTCAGGTTCCGACCATCAGCCAGCTGCTGCCGTTACCGGCGTCAGATGATGATGATCTGAAACACAAATCCTGGGATTACCTGTACGAACCCGATCCGAAGGCGTTGCTGGATACCCTGCTGCGTCGTTATGTCGAATCTCAGGTTTATCAGGGCGTGGTTGAAAACCTGGCCAGCGAGCAGGCCGCCCGTATGGTGGCGATGAAAGCCGCGACCGACAATGGCGGCAGCCTGATTAAAGAGCTGCAGTTGGTATACAACAAAGCTCGTCAGGCCAGCATTACTCAGGAACTCACCGAGATCGTCTCGGGGGCCGCCGCGGTTTAAACAGGTTATTTCGTAGAGGATTTAAGATGGCTACTGGAAAGATTGTCCAGGTAATCGGCGCCGTAGTTGACGTCGAATTCCCTCAGGATGCCGTACCGCGCGTGTACGATGCTCTTGAGGTGCAAAATGGTAATGAGCGTCTGGTGCTGGAAGTTCAGCAGCAGCTCGGCGGCGGTATCGTGCGTACCATCGCAATGGGTTCCTCCGACGGTCTGCGTCGCGGTCTGGATGTAAAAGACCTCGAACACCCGATCGAAGTCCCGGTAGGTAAAGCGACTCTGGGCCGTATCATGAACGTACTGGGCGAACCGGTCGACATGAAAGGCGAGATCGGTGAAGAAGAGCGTTGGGCGATTCACCGCGCAGCACCTTCCTACGAAGAGCTGTCAAACTCTCAGGAACTGCTGGAAACCGGTATCAAAGTTATCGACCTGATGTGTCCGTTCGCTAAGGGTGGTAAAGTTGGTCTGTTCGGTGGTGCGGGTGTAGGTAAAACCGTAAACATGATGGAGCTTATTCGTAACATCGCGATCGAGCACTCCGGTTACTCTGTGTTTGCGGGCGTAGGTGAACGTACTCGTGAGGGTAACGACTTCTACCACGAAATGACCGACTCCAACGTTATTGACAAAGTATCCCTGGTGTATGGCCAGATGAACGAGCCGCCGGGAAACCGTCTGCGCGTTGCTCTGACCGGTCTGACCATGGCTGAGAAATTCCGTGACGAAGGTCGTGACGTACTGCTGTTCGTTGACAACATCTATCGTTACACCCTGGCCGGTACGGAAGTATCTGCACTGCTGGGCCGTATGCCTTCAGCGGTAGGTTATCAGCCGACCCTGGCGGAAGAGATGGGCGTTCTGCAAGAACGTATCACCTCCACCAAAACTGGTTCTATCACCTCCGTACAGGCAGTATACGTACCTGCGGATGACTTGACTGACCCGTCTCCGGCAACCACCTTTGCGCACCTTGACGCAACCGTGGTACTGAGCCGTCAGATCGCGTCTCTGGGTATCTACCCGGCCGTTGACCCGCTGGACTCCACCAGCCGTCAGCTGGACCCGCTGGTAGTTGGTCAGGAACACTACGACACCGCGCGTGGCGTTCAGTCCATCCTGCAACGTTATCAGGAACTGAAAGACATTATCGCCATCCTGGGTATGGATGAACTGTCTGAAGAAGACAAACTGGTGGTAGCGCGTGCTCGTAAGATCCAGCGCTTCTTGTCCCAGCCGTTCTTCGTGGCAGAAGTATTCACCGGTTCTCCGGGTAAATACGTCTCCCTGAAAGACACCATCCGTGGCTTTAAAGGCATCATGGAAGGCGAATACGATCACCTGCCGGAGCAGGCGTTCTACATGGTCGGTTCCATCGAAGAAGCTGTGGAAAAAGCCAAAAAACTTTAACGCCTTAATCGGAGGGTGATATGGCAATGACTTACCACCTGGACGTCGTCAGCGCAGAGCAACAAATGTTCTCTGGTCTGGTCGAGAAAATCCAGGTAACGGGTAGCGAAGGTGAACTGGGAATTTACCCGGGCCACGCACCGCTGCTCACCGCCATTAAGCCTGGTATGATTCGCATCGTGAAACAGCACGGTCACGAAGAGTTTATCTATCTGTCTGGCGGCATTCTTGAAGTGCAGCCTGGCAACGTGACCGTTCTGGCCGACACCGCAATTCGCGGCCAGGATCTCGACGAAGCGCGAGCCATGGAAGCGAAACGTAAGGCTGAAGAGCACATTAGCAGCTCTCACGGCGACGTAGATTACGCTCAGGCGTCTGCGGAACTGGCCAAAGCGATCGCGCAGCTGCGCGTTATCGAGTTGACCAAAAAAGCGATGTAACACCGGCTTGAAAAGCACAAAAGCCAGTCTGGAAACAGGCTGGCTTTTTTTTCGCGCGCCGCAGCGAGATTGGTTCTGCTATATCCTGCGCATTTTTATATCCCGCAATTAAACTCATTTTTATAATTACGCGAAATCCTTCGCTGATTTTCCTGTTTATTCATTGATCGAAATAAGAGCAAAAACATCAGCCTGACGCTTAAATGAAGGTGGTGTCTTACATTTATGAAGACAAAAGGCGTGACGATGGTCGAAAATGGCTCTTTCACCAGCGGGGATAATCCGTTATTGAGCAATTTATCCCCTGTCCATTTCACGATGAAAAAAATGTAGTTTTTTCAATGTGAAGCGGTTTAAATTCGTTCTCAAATTACAGTCAGGACGCGTATGTTGAATAATGCTATGAGCGTAGTGATCCTTGCAGCAGGCAAAGGCACTCGCATGTATTCCGATCTTCCGAAAGTGCTGCATACCCTTGCCGGGAAAGCGATGGTTCAGCATGTCATTGATGCCGCGAATGAATTAGGTGCAGCGCACGTTCACCTGGTTTACGGCCACGGCGGCGATCTGCTTAAACAGGCGCTGAAAGATGACAACCTTAACTGGGTGCTTCAGGCAGAACAGCTGGGTACGGGTCATGCAATGCAGCAGGCCGCACCTTTCTTTGCCGATGATGAAGACATTTTAATGCTCTATGGCGACGTGCCGCTGATCTCTGTTGAAACACTCCAGCGCCTGCGTGATGCTAAACCGCAGGGCGGCATTGGCCTGCTGACAGTGAAACTGGATGATCCGACCGGTTATGGACGTATCACCCGTGAAAACGGCAAAGTTACCGGCATTGTTGAGCACAAAGATGCCACCGACGAGCAGCGTCAGATTCAGGAAATCAACACCGGCATTCTGATCGCCAACGGCGCAGATATGAAACGCTGGCTGGCGAAGCTGACCAACAATAACGCTCAGGGCGAATACTACATCACCGATATTATTTCGCTGGCGTATCAGGAAGGACGTGAAATCGTTGCCGTTCACCCGCAACGTTTAAGCGAAGTTGAAGGCGTGAATAACCGCCTGCAACTCTCTCGTCTGGAGCGCGTTTACCAGTCCGAACAGGCTGAAAAACTGTTGTTAGCCGGCGTTATGTTGCGCGATCCAGCCCGTTTTGATCTGCGCGGTACGCTAACTCACGGGCGCGATGTTGAAATTGATACTAACGTTATCATCGAGGGCAACGTTACTCTCGGTAATCGCGTGAAAATCGGCACCGGATGCGTGATTAAAAATAGCGTGATTGGCGATGATTGCGAAATTAGCCCGTATACCGTAGTGGAAGATGCTAATCTGGCAGCAGCCTGTACCATCGGCCCGTTTGCCCGCCTGCGCCCCGGTGCTGAGTTGCTGGAAGGCGCACACGTCGGTAACTTCGTTGAGATGAAAAAAGCGCGTCTGGGTAAAGGTTCGAAAGCCGGTCATCTGACTTACCTGGGCGATGCGGAGATCGGCGATAACGTTAACATCGGTGCGGGAACTATTACCTGCAACTATGATGGAGCGAATAAATTCAAAACCATTATCGGCGATGATGTCTTTGTCGGTTCCGACACCCAGCTGGTGGCTCCTGTAACGGTGGGTAAAGGTGCGACGATTGCTGCCGGTACAACTGTGACGCGTAATGTTGGCGAAAACGCCCTGGCGATCAGCCGCGTGCCGCAGTCGCAAAAAGAAGGCTGGCGTCGTCCGGTAAAGAAAAAGTAATTCTGGCTGGGTAAATCCGGCCTCCAGGGATGAGGAGATAACATAATCTCCCTCCCACAAGCAGTAACTATAAAAATAACCCCACTCTCTACAAGGCTCGGGGCGCCCGAAAAAACGGGCATACAGGTTGACCGACAACGATATAAACCGGAATCAAAAACTATGTGTGGAATTGTTGGCGCGATCGCGCAACGTGATGTAGCAGAAATCCTTCTTGAAGGTTTACGTCGTCTGGAATACCGCGGATATGACTCTGCCGGTCTGGCCGTTGTTGATGCAGAAGGTCATATGACCCGCCTGCGTCGCCTCGGTAAAGTCCAGATGCTGGCTCAGGCAGCGGAAGAACATCCTTTGCATGGCGGTACGGGTATTGCTCATACTCGCTGGGCGACGCACGGCGAACCTTCAGAAGTGAATGCGCATCCGCATGTTTCTGAACACATTGTGGTGGTGCATAACGGCATTATCGAAAATCATGAACCGCTGCGTGAAGAGTTAAAAGCGCGTGGTTATACCTTCGTGTCTGAAACCGACACCGAAGTTATTGCTCATCTGGTGAACTGGGAACTGAAACAGGGCGGCACTCTGCGTGAAGCTGTTCTGCGCGCTATTCCGCAGCTGCGTGGCGCTTATGGCACGGTAATTATGGATACCCGTCACCCGGATACCCTGCTGGCGGCACGTTCTGGTAGTCCGTTGGTGATTGGCCTCGGTATGGGCGAAAACTTTATCGCTTCTGACCAGCTGGCGCTGCTGCCAGTGACTCGTCGCTTTATCTTCCTCGAAGAAGGCGATATTGCCGAAGTGACTCGCCGTTCGGTAACTATCTTCGATAAATCAGGCGCGGAAGTGAAACGTCAGGATATCGAATCCAATCTGCAATATGACGCGGGCGATAAAGGTATTTACCGTCACTACATGCAGAAAGAGATCTACGAACAGCCGAACGCGATCAAAAACACCCTTACCGGGCGTATCAGCCACGGCCAGGTGGATTTAAGCGAGCTGGGGCCGAACGCGGATGAACTGCTGTCGAAGGTTGAGCATATTCAGATCCTCGCCTGCGGTACTTCTTATAACTCCGGTATGGTTTCCCGCTACTGGTTTGAATCGCTGGCAGGTATTCCGTGCGACGTCGAAATCGCCTCTGAATTCCGCTATCGCAAATCTGCAGTACGCCGCAATAGCCTGATGATCACCCTGTCGCAGTCTGGCGAAACCGCGGATACCCTGGCTGGCCTGCGTCTGTCGAAAGAGCTGGGATATTTGGGCTCGCTGGCAATCTGTAACGTTCCGGGTTCTTCTCTGGTACGTGAATCCGATCTGGCGCTGATGACTAATGCGGGTACTGAAATTGGCGTGGCGTCCACCAAAGCATTCACCACTCAGTTAACCGTGCTGTTGATGCTGGTGGCGAAACTGTCTCGCCTGAAAGGTCTGGATGCCTCCATTGAGCATGATATCGTGCATGGTCTGCAGGCGCTGCCGAACCGTATTGAGCAGATGCTGTCTCAGGACAAACGAATTGAAGCCCTGGCGGAAGATTTCTCTGACAAACATCACGCGCTGTTCCTGGGCCGTGGCGATCAGTACCCGATCGCGCTGGAAGGCGCATTGAAGCTGAAAGAGATCTCTTACATTCACGCTGAAGCCTACGCTGCAGGCGAACTGAAACACGGTCCGCTGGCGCTGATTGACGCGAATATGCCGGTTATCGTCGTTGCACCGAACAACGAACTGTTGGAAAAACTGAAATCCAACATTGAAGAAGTTCGTGCGCGTGGCGGTCAGTTGTACGTCTTCGCCGATGAGGATGCAGGTTTTGTCGGTAGCGATAACATGCACATCATCGAGATGCCGCATGTGGAAGAGGTTATTGCACCGATCTTCTACACCGTTCCGCTGCAGCTACTGGCTTACCACGTCGCGCTGATCAAAGGCACCGACGTTGACCAGCCGCGTAACCTGGCAAAATCGGTTACGGTTGAGTAATTAATGGATGCCCTGCGTAAGCAGGGCATGTGACTGCTGACAAACGCAAAACTGCCTGATGCGCTACGCTTATCAGGCCTACGTGGTTACTGCAATATATTGAATTTGCACTATTTTGTAGACCGAATAAGAGGTTCACGCCGCATCCGGCATGAACAACGCGCACTTTGTCAATAATCTGATGCCCTGCTTTCGCAGGGCATTTTTCGATCCCCTCTCTCATCGTCTCATCTTCAGCTATTTTTAAACTGTCACAGAAAGAAAATTTTTCTGCCAAGCTATTGTCACTTTCACTTCTAACTTATTGATTTTTCACCAGCCAAAAAGAGTTTTCTTTCGTGTCATAAAACTGTCATAAACCTTACATATAACTGTCACCTGTTTGTCCTATTTTGCTTCTCGTAGCCAACAAACAATGCTTTATGAATCCTCCCAGGAGACATTATGAAAGTTATGCGTACCACCGTCGCAACTGTTGTCGCCGCGACCTTATCGATGAGCGCTTTCTCTGTATTTGCAGAAGCAAGCCTGACAGGCGCAGGTGCAACCTTCCCTGCGCCGGTGTATGCCAAATGGGCTGACACTTACCAGAAAGAAACCGGTAATAAAGTTAACTACCAGGGTATCGGTTCTTCTGGTGGCGTAAAACAGATTATCGCCAACACCGTTGATTTTGGTGCTTCTGACGCGCCGCTGTCTGACGAAAAACTGGCTCAGGAAGGTCTGTTCCAGTTTCCGACCGTAATTGGCGGCGTGGTGCTGGCGGTTAACCTGCCTGGTCTGAAATCTGGTGAACTGGTTCTGGATGGTAAAACCCTCGGTGACATCTACCTGGGTAAAATTAAAAAGTGGGATGACGAAGCGATCGTCAAACTGAATCCGGGTCTGAAACTGCCTTCACAGAACATCGCTGTGGTGCGCCGCGCAGATGGCTCCGGGACTTCCTTCGTCTTCACCAGCTACCTGGCAAAAGTGAACGAAGAGTGGAAAAACAAAATTGGTTCTGGCTCTACCGTAAACTGGCCAACCGGTCTGGGCGGCAAAGGTAATGACGGTATTGCTGCGTTCGTTCAGCGTCTGCCGGGTGCGATTGGTTACGTTGAATATGCTTACGCTAAGCAGAACAACCTGGCGTACACCAAACTGATCTCCGCTGATGGTAAACCTGTTGCGCCGACCGAAGAAAACTTCGCAAATGCGGCAAAAGGCGCAGACTGGAGCAAAACATTCGCTCAGGATCTGACCAACCAGAAAGGCGAAGATGCGTGGCCTATTACCTCTACCACGTTCATTCTGATCCACAAAGATCAGAAGAAACCAGAACAAGGCACAGAAGTGCTGAAATTCTTCGACTGGGCGTACAAAACCGGGGCTAAACAGGCTAACGACCTGGATTATGCCAGTCTGCCGGATAGCGTAGTTGAACAGGTTCGCGCTGCGTGGAAGACCAATATTAAAGACAGTAGCGGTAAGCCGCTGTACTAATAAAACTCCAGGCCGGATGAGGCGTTAACGCCGCATCCGGCATTACAAAATGACTTTGTAAACGCGTTTAACTGAAGAGTAACTTATGGCTGCAACCAAGCCTGCTTTTAACCCACCGGGTAAAAAGGGCGACATAATTTTCAGCGTGCTGGTAAAACTGGCGGCGCTGATTGTGCTATTGATGTTGGGTGGCATTATTGTCTCTCTGATCATCTCCTCCTGGCCGAGCATTCAGAAATTTGGTCTGGCTTTCCTGTGGACCAAAGAGTGGGATGCACCGAACGATATCTACGGGGCGCTGGTGCCGATCTACGGTACGCTGGTGACTTCGTTTATCGCGCTGCTGATCGCCGTTCCGGTGAGTTTCGGTATCGCCCTGTTCCTGACCGAGCTTGCGCCTGGCTGGCTGAAACGCCCGCTGGGTATCGCCATTGAGCTGCTGGCAGCCATTCCAAGTATCGTTTACGGCATGTGGGGCCTGTTTATCTTCGCGCCGCTGTTTGCTGTTTACTTCCAGGAGCCGGTCGGCAATATCATGTCGAATATCCCGATTGTCGGCGCGCTGTTCTCCGGCCCGGCCTTTGGTATCGGTATCCTCGCAGCAGGCGTGATCCTCGCCATCATGATCATTCCGTACATTGCGGCAGTTATGCGCGATGTGTTTGAACAAACCCCGGTGATGATGAAAGAGTCGGCCTACGGTATCGGCTGCACCACCTGGGAAGTTATCTGGCGTATCGTTCTTCCGTTCACCAAAAATGGGGTCATCGGCGGCATTATGCTGGGTCTGGGGCGCGCGCTCGGTGAAACTATGGCGGTGACCTTTATCATCGGTAACACCTACCAGCTCGACAGCGCCTCTCTGTACATGCCGGGCAACAGTATCACCTCTGCGCTGGCCAACGAATTTGCGGAAGCGGAATCCGGTCTGCACGTTGCCGCACTGATGGAACTGGGCCTGATCCTGTTTGTGATTACCTTCATCGTCCTCGCCGCATCGAAGTTTATGATTATGCGCCTGGCTAAGAATGAGGGGGCACGCTAATGGCTATGGTTGAAATGCAAACCACTGCGGCGCTGGCAGAATCCCGCCGCAAAATGCAGGCGCGTCGCCGCCTCAAAAACCGTATTGCACTGACGCTCTCGATGGCGACGATGGCCTTCGGTCTGTTCTGGCTGATCTGGATTTTAATGTCCACCATCACTCGCGGTATCGATGGTATGTCGCTGGCTCTGTTCACTGAAATGACGCCGCCACCAAATACGGAAGGCGGTGGTCTGGCGAACGCTCTGGCGGGTAGCGGCCTGTTAATTTTGTGGGCCACGGTATTTGGTACGCCGCTGGGCATTATGGCGGGGATTTATCTGGCGGAATATGGTCGTAAATCCTGGCTGGCAGAAGTGATTCGCTTCATTAACGACATTCTGCTCTCCGCGCCGTCGATTGTGGTTGGTCTGTTTGTTTACACCATCGTGGTGGCGCAGATGGAGCACTTCTCCGGCTGGGCGGGCGTGATTGCGCTGGCGCTGTTGCAGGTGCCGATTGTTATCCGCACCACCGAGAACATGCTGAAACTGGTGCCGGACAGCCTGCGTGAAGCGGCTTATGCGCTGGGTACGCCGAAGTGGAAGATGATCTCCGCGATTACGCTGAAAGCGTCGGTGTCCGGGATTATAACCGGTATCCTGCTGGCGATTGCCCGTATTGCTGGTGAAACCGCGCCGCTGCTGTTTACCGCGCTCTCCAACCAGTTCTGGAGCACGGACATGATGCAACCGATCGCCAACCTGCCGGTAACGATCTTTAAGTTTGCGATGAGTCCGTTTGCGGAATGGCAGCAACTGGCCTGGGCCGGGGTGTTGATCATTACCCTGTGCGTACTGCTGCTGAACATTCTGGCGCGCGTTGTATTTGCGAAGAATAAACACGGTTAACACTTTGCCGGATGCGGCGTGAACGCCTTATCCGGCCTACGGTAAGCCTGATTAGCGAAGTGCATCAGGCACGATGAGGAAAAGATTGCAATGAGTATGGTTGAAACTGCCCCGAGTAAAATTCAGGTTCGTAATTTGAACTTCTACTACGGCAAATTCCATGCCCTGAAAAACATCAACCTGGATATCGCTAAAAACCAGGTTACGGCGTTTATCGGGCCGTCCGGCTGCGGTAAATCGACGCTGCTGCGTACCTTCAACAAAATGTTTGAACTGTATCCAGAGCAGCGCGCGGAAGGTGAAATTCTGCTCGATGGCGACAACATCCTGACCAACACTCAGGATATCGCCCTGCTGCGTGCGAAAGTGGGCATGGTGTTCCAGAAACCGACGCCGTTCCCGATGTCCATTTACGACAACATCGCCTTTGGCGTGCGTCTGTTTGAGAAGCTCTCCCGTGCTGACATGGACGAGCGCGTGCAGTGGGCATTGACCAAAGCCGCATTGTGGAACGAAACCAAAGATAAATTGCACCAGAGCGGTTACTCTCTCTCTGGCGGTCAGCAACAGCGTCTGTGTATTGCGCGTGGTATCGCCATTCGCCCGGAAGTGCTGCTGCTCGACGAACCGTGTTCGGCGCTCGACCCCATCTCTACCGGTCGTATTGAAGAGCTGATCACCGAACTGAAGCAGGATTACACCGTGGTGATCGTAACCCACAACATGCAGCAGGCTGCGCGTTGTTCCGACCACACGGCGTTTATGTATCTGGGCGAATTGATTGAGTTCAGCAACACGGACGATCTGTTCACCAAGCCAGCGAAGAAACAAACAGAAGACTACATCACCGGTCGTTACGGTTGATTCAGGAGTGCGTTATGGACAGTCTCAATCTTAATAAACATATTTCCGGCCAGTTCAACGCCGAACTGGAAAGCATCCGCACGCAGGTGATGACCATGGGCGGCATGGTGGAGCAGCAGCTTTCTGATGCAATCACCGCGATGCACAACCAGGACAGCGATCTGGCGAAGCGGGTCATCGAAGGCGATAAAAACGTCAACATGATGGAAGTGGCAATCGATGAAGCCTGCGTGCGCATTATTGCCAAACGTCAGCCGACGGCGAGCGACCTGCGTCTGGTGATGGTTATCAGTAAAACCATTTCCGAGCTGGAGCGTATTGGCGACGTGGCGGATAAAATCTGTCGCACTGCACTGGAGAAATTCTCCCAGCAGCATCAGCCGTTGCTGGTAAGCCTGGAATCACTGGGGCGTCACACTATCCAGATGCTGCATGATGTGCTGGACGCGTTTGCGCGCATGGATATTGACGAAGCGGTGCGTATTTATCGTGAAGATAAAAAAGTCGATCAGGAGTACGAAGGGATTGTTCGTCAGTTGATGACCTACATGATGGAAGATTCGCGCACCATTCCGAGCGTACTTACTGCGTTGTTCTGCGCACGTTCAATCGAACGTATTGGCGACCGCTGCCAGAATATCTGCGAGTACATCTTCTACTACGTGAAGGGGCAGGATTTCCGCCACGTCGGTGGTGATGAGCTGGATAAATTGCTGGCAGAGAAAGATTCGAAAGCGTAACGCTAAGCGTGCGCTGCACCAGGCACTCTGTCCGGTAAAACTTACCGGACAGAGTAGCATTACGAAAAATCGCCCCACAGTCTCAGCTTGCCGCAGTGGAGACAGCGGAACAGATACCCCTGACAATCACCGCCGTTTTGCAAACATTTAGCTAGATCTGAATTTTTAATACCGAAATTTTCACAATCTTCTTCAAGATTGGCAAATTCATCGAGGCGATCTTTTATCTCATTCCAGCCCACATAGCCGATAAAAGCACAGAAATCGCCACAATGTGCGAGCCAGAATTCCTGCTGCCATCCATGATAACCTGGCGTGCGTTCAACCAACTCTTTCAGCATTTCGTCAGGATATGTGTTCTTAACACCAGCAAATTCGTCCTCTTCATCATACTCAAATTCAACGCCTTCGATGTTTGTATCATCCTGAAAACTACCTGCAAACTTTTCTGCCGCAGAACCGTCCGCAATGCACCACGGACAGAGATATTCAACTTCATCAACACAATAAAAAGGACCAGAGTAATAAACTGACGTCGGTTGTTCACAGCAATCGCACTCTACGGTTTTATCCTGCTTAAACGCGCCTGTTTCCAGTGATTTTGGATGATATTTGAATAGGGGTAACGGCCTGATATTTTGAGTCATAGAAACATCCTGTCTGCTTTTGAGTAGCCCCAAGATAAAGTATCCCGCTTAGCTTAAAGAGTCTGTTTTCGGACATTAAATACCGAATCCTGGTAGACGCGTGATGCATTACCCGACGTTGAACTGACATATCAAACTCCCTTTGCTTACCTTTGAGCGCCTTGCCGGGTGGAGTAAGTGAAGGGAGTTTGAAGCGTTATGCCGTAATATCCCAGCCTCGTGCCTTCCAGAGTGCAGGTAACTGCGCCAACTCGGTAAAGGTGGTGACTTTCGGATGAACGATCGGCTTATTGTGCGGGTCAGCGCAGAAGTAAAACACCTCCATACCGGCATCGATTCCTGACTGCGCACCGGCGCTGGAGTCATCGACCAGAATGCAGTTTTCAACGTTCACATTCATCGCTTTTGCCGCATGGAACATTAACGCCGGGTCGGGCTTCCAGCGTTGGATGTCATAGCCACTGAACAACTTTTCCGGGAAATAGTGCAGCATATTGAGCTTACCAAGCGAATGCTGCATCTTGCTGACCGGACCGTTAGAGACGACGCACATCGGCACTTTCACACTAGCCAGCAATTCGTTCGCTCCTGCAATCACCTCAAGCTCGCTATCAAACAGGCGCGCCACTTCCGCACGGTAAACGTGTTCGGCATCGGCACGGACCATTTTTACGCCCTGTTCTTTGCTAATGATGTCGATGATTTCGTAGAGTTTTACGCCTTTAAAGCGGGTAAAAATTTCTTCAAGGTCAACGTTAATGCCAAATTCCCTGAACATCGTGACATAGGCTCGAGAGCAAATAACCTCGCTGTCGACCAGCGTACCGTCGCAGTCGAAAAATACCGCTTCTATCTGGGACATGTCTTTCCTTTATCGTTAGTTTAACGTTTTCGTCAGGCATATTCGCATGACGCAATCGTTGCCGTATAAGCAAATACAATGAAAAAAAGTTATCTTCAGCCGTCCATATTGTCTCATTTTGGTATACGATAGCGACGTATTTTCCCTCCTTGTTCGGAAATAGATAATGAGTCAACAACACACAACCCAGGCTTCTGGCCAGGGGATGCTGGAACGCGTGTTTAAACTGCGCGAACATGGCACGACGGCACGGACCGAAGTGATCGCCGGTTTTACCACCTTCCTGACGATGGTTTACATCGTTTTTGTTAACCCGCAAATTCTCGGCGTTGCTGGCATGGACACCAGCGCCGTCTTCGTCACCACCTGTCTGATTGCTGCGTTCGGCAGTATTCTGATGGGGCTGTTTGCTAATCTTCCAGTTGCGCTAGCACCAGCTATGGGCCTGAACGCATTCTTCGCCTTTGTCGTTGTGCAGGCGATGGGCTTACCGTGGCAGGTCGGGATGGGTGCAATCTTCTGGGGCGCAATTGGTCTGCTGTTACTGACAATCTTCCGTGTTCGCTACTGGATGATTGCCAACATTCCGGTGAGTCTGCGTGTGGGGATCACCAGCGGTATCGGCCTGTTCATTGGCATGATGGGGCTGAAAAACGCAGGTGTGATTGTCGCTAATCCGGAAACGCTGGTGAGTATCGGTAATCTGACTTCTCACAGTGTGCTGCTGGGTATCCTCGGCTTCTTCATCATCGCCATTCTGGCTTCACGTAACATTCACGCAGCGGTGCTGGTTTCTATCGTGGTGACAACGCTGCTGGGCTGGATGTTGGGTGATGTGCACTACAACGGCATTGTCTCCGCGCCGCCGAGCGTGATGACCGTGGTGGGGCATGTGGATTTAGCTGGTTCATTCAACCTCGGACTGGCTGGCGTGATTTTCTCTTTCATGCTGGTTAACCTGTTTGACTCCTCCGGTACGCTGATTGGCGTGACTGATAAAGCAGGTCTGGCGGATGAGAAAGGTAAATTCCCGCGCATGAAGCAGGCGCTGTATGTCGACAGTATCTCTTCCGTGACCGGTTCGTTTATCGGTACGTCTTCTGTTACGGCGTATATTGAATCTTCTTCCGGCGTTTCCGTTGGTGGGCGTACTGGTCTGACGGCAGTGGTTGTTGGTTTGCTGTTCCTGCTGGTTATCTTCCTGTCGCCGCTGGCGGGGATGGTGCCTGGCTACGCCGCGGCTGGCGCGCTGATTTACGTTGGCGTACTGATGACATCAAGTCTTGCGCGTGTGAAATGGCAGGATCTCACCGAATCCGTTCCGGCGTTTATTACTGCCGTGATGATGCCGTTTAGCTTCTCGATTACCGAAGGTATTGCGCTGGGCTTTATCTCCTACTGCGTGATGAAAATCGGTACAGGCCGTCTGCGCGACCTTAGCCCGTGCGTGATTATCGTGGCGCTGCTGTTTGTGCTGAAAATTGTCTTTATCGACGCCCACTAAAATCGATAGCGCCTTAAAAACCTGCCATGCATGATTGCTGGCGGGTTTTTTATTTAGATCTTAACGCGTTGAATAAACTCTCCAAATGCGGTCAACTGCCCGGTCAGGTGGTCTAGCGTTCCCTGATCAATCACTTCTCCTGTCTGCGGATCGACTTTGTTCTGAATCACACCGCCCATAAACTCTGGTTTGTTCATCACCATTGCATCCAGGAAGACCAGAATCTGGCGCAGATGATACTGACAGCGTGCGCCGCCAATTACGCCCATTGAGCTGGTCTGAATCAACACCGGTTTACCGGCCAATGGCTGATCGGGCAGGCGGGAAAGCCAGTCGATGGCATTTTTCAGTCCACCCGGCACCGAGTAGTTATATTCCGGCGTCACGATCACCACACCATCTGCCTGACGAATCTGTTCCGCCAGAGCTTCAACCGTTGCTGGAAAACCGTCTTCCTGCTGTACGTCTGCGTCATATAAGGGAATGTCAGCAATAGATGGCAACGCGTTAACTTCCATACCCGCTGGGGCAATTTTCGGCAGCGTACGTGCAACCATGCCATTAAATGAACCTTTGCGCAGGCTTCCCAATAACGTAACCACCTTCAATTTTTCAGACATGATGACTCCTGTGGTTGTCTATCAATTTGGCAAAAATGACTTCACGGTAGAGAGCTGGGCAAAACGCATCATCCGGCTGGTAGGATTATTGGCGCGGCTGTGAATATCCGGCAGGCTTTTCCAGCCTTGCTTGCCATCAAACTCCCAGACATTGAGCTTTTCAATCGCTGGGCTGACCGCCACGGACCATACCAGCACTTCCTCTGCGTCGCATATCGCTTCTACATGATTTACATGGGCACATTTCAGGCGTCCCGCAATGGGCATCAACTGCAGATTTCGCGGGTCGTCATTCAAAACATCACCGGTAAGTTTTAGCACGCTTCGGCGCAGCGTGATGAGCTGCGCTCGCGCTTCGTTAGGATCGTTTTGCTTACTGATCCATAGTGATTCATTGCTGGAAAAAGCATGGTTATCGGGCGCGTGAGGGCTATGAAACCCGCGAGTCGCGCGCTGTAGTTCCATATCGAGGCCACATTCACCTTCAGTTGTTAACGCCACTCCGACCATGTTTCCGGCATAGGCTATTGAAAATGATGGTAAATTTTTATCGTGGAAAACCGGTTTTCCTTTAGCTTGGGTGACGATTTCCGGCAATTCACTAATGCCGTACAGCAAGAACATCAGTTCTGCGAGTAAACCTCTGGACGCCAGGAAACGACTTTGACGATGAGGGGGAAGATTTAGGGCTTCTTGATGACACTGGGAGGGTAGACGAACAGATATCAGGTGTCCTTCCGTTAAAATCCCTCGGGCAAAGTGAGTCGCCATTTTTCGCTCCATGCTTAATGGTCCATTATGAATACAGAGTAATCATTTACTAAAATTATGGACAGACTAAAGCGGCGAAAAGTTCGATTCAGACAAATTTATTACATGGTTTTTACATTTTATCGCGAAATGTGGTCGCATTTTATACGATTTAATTATGCCATCGAGGCGTAAAGATTTTTAATGGTTTCCCGTAACCAGACGATCTTCGGGTTATGGCTGTTCCGTTTGTGCCACAGCAGAGTAAACGGCACTTCCAGCTTTTTTTGCTGGATTTCGTCAAACGGGAGAGGGAGTGCAACCAGTGGAGGCTGGTGGAGTTGGTTGTAGTACTGACAGTAGCGCGGTGCGGTCGCCAGTAGCAGATTGTCGGGCTGCGCCGCCATAAATAGTGACTGCTCGAATTCCGGCAGACTCATGGCAATCGTGCGTTCGCGTCCTGATTCCTGCAACACATTGTCCAGCGCCCAGGTATCGCTCAGTTCCCAGCAAATGCTGATATGTGGATAACGTAAAAAAGTATCCAGATCCCATTCTTCACGCAGCGCCGGATGATCTTTGCGCAACCAGACGCACGGTAAGTCTGTAAATAATACGTCATAATCAATAGACAACGGCAGAAGACTAAGCTGTTCTCGCGAGCGGGGGTGGCTTTCTCGTCCGGTAAAGCCGATATCCACTTCGCCACGAATAATTGCATCCAACGAGTCATAATCCCAGTTGCGCAGTTTAATCGTCGCCTGTGGGTAACGTTGGTAAATATGTTTCGACAGCGCATTAAACATAATCATCATCAGCGGCGATTCTGCTGCCAGCTCAAACTTCAGACCACGTGGCGTTTGGTGGTGCGGTTTATCCAGCAGCAAATTGCTCATTTGCATCCACTCCGCCAGATTTTGCTCCATGCTGACCATCAGCGGCGTTGGCGTCAGGCCCAGCGGTGAGTTCACAAAGAGCAGGTCATCAAACCATATCCGAAGCTTTGCCAGAGATTTGCTCACCGCCGAAGGCGTCACATTCATCCGCTTCGCCGCTTTGGTCACGCTGCGCTCCTGCATCAGCAGTTGCAGGCAGAGCAGCAAATTCAGATCAAGTGTGGTGATGGATTTCTTCATGAGCGGTAACGGGGCGTCCAGGCGCGACGAGCATAATCAGCAACAGGCTCACTATGCTACAGGCAATCAGAATCCCGATCAGCATATTCCATGCGCCTACGCCGACTACCGCCGCTAGCCAAATCCACAGTGATGAACCGCAAACCTGTGCAATGCCTAATGTCGAACTGGCTACGCCCGCGCGTAATGAAAACGGCCCTAACGCCTGACTCATTGCCACGCCGAATCCCACCGAAAAACCAGCGCAAATCAACGTGATGCCAAACAGCGAAACTGCATGGGAAGGCGAAACCGCAAGGATGATTCCCGCCGCCAGAAATAACACCTGCGAGGTGATCATCAACGTACGTGGCTTAAAAATCCCCAACGCAAATGGCGTGGAGAACGATACGGCCATGCTGACACCTGCGGTCAACGCCATAATGGTGGCGTATTCTCCGCGCGCAAAGCCCATGATTTCCATCAGCAATACTGGCGACGTATTCACGAAGGTAAGGATGACTGAGACGCTGAGGGTGGTGATAAGCACTCGGCTGAGGAAAAAGCGGTTAAGCAACGACTCGGTATTTTCTCGTGTTTTGCCCGAAGCGACAGGTGCCGCAGGGCGGGTTTCTTTTAAAATAAATAATGACAACATGAGTACCGCGACACCCATCAGCGCCATTACCCAGAACAGGCTCTGCCACGGGAACTTAAGCATAATCAGGTGGCCAAGCACTGGCGCTAACACCGGAATGATGCAGGTAATGCCGTTGAGTAATGACAGCACTTTTGCCCGACGTCGATCGTCCAGCGTGTCGCGTAAAATCGCGAATGCCACCACGTAACAACAGCCCGCGCCGAGTCCCTGCAGAAAGCGTCCTGCAAGAAATAACGCGCTGGTTTCAGCCAGTGAACAGAGCACAGAGGCGATAATAAATAGCGCCGCGCCGGGGATGGCGACAGGTTTTCTCCCTGAACGGTCGGCCACTTTACCGGCAAATAACATTGCTGCTGCCATCCCCGCAAGGTAAACGGAGAACGCAATATGCAACTGCGCTTCGCTGGCATTGAGATCGGCTGCGATGCGCGGTAAGCCGACCAGGTACATATCAATACCTGCGGGATAGAGTAAAACCAGGGCAAAACTACAAATTAAAAAGCGGGACATGGGATAAAGCGTCCTGACGGGAAGGTGACGCAAAGCATACGTGGTGAAGGAGAATCAGGCGAGTTGCCATTTGGACAAAAGAGATTTCCTTTCAGGCAAGAAGCTAGTGGATGGCTGGCTTCAGGTTGTTGATAAAGTGCACTTTATTCATGCCGGATGCGGCGTGGACGCCCTATCCGGCCTACGAAAATACGCAAATTCAAAACATTACAGGGATAAGGTAGGCCTGATAAGCGTAGCGCATCAGGCAATTTTACGTTTGTCATCAGTCTTAAGCCAGCGAATGACCGCTGGCTTCTTTAAGGGCTTAGCCGAATTTAGGTAACACGTTAAAGACGTTGCCGAACCAGCACAAAATCACGGTAATACCAAAGATAATGACAATCGCCGGAATAAGATTGCCGCCCCAGACCGTGAATATCTGATTGGGAAACTTCTTGCGAGCTTTGATTGCCAGTACCGCAGGGATAATGACCGCCCAGATGGTGGCGCACAGTCCGGCACCGCCAATCCCGTAAATAAAGCCATTCGGGAAGACGAGATACAACAAAGCGGGTGGCAGGAAGGTTAACAGCACGGTTTTGAAACGTCCGCCGTGGGAGTTATCAATCTTAAACAGATCCGCCAGGTAATCGAACAGCCCAAGCGTGACGCCAAAAAACGAACTGGCGACAGCTAAGTTGGAGAACACCAGCAGGCAAAATTCGATAATGCCATGCTGTTTGGTGCCGAGGAACGTTTTTACCAGTGAATCAACGTTGCCGCCCGAGGAGATGATCGCTTTAAAACTTTCTCGCGAGATATTCCCCATCGTGCAATAAAGCCAGAAGAGATAAATCACCAGTGCCAGCAGCGAGCCGAAAACCACGCTTTTGATTAGTTTATCTTTCTTTTTGCCATAGCAAATAATCAGACTGGGAATATTGCCGTGGAAACCAAATGACGCCAGACACACCGGCAAAGCCATAAAGATATACGGGAAGTAAGACGTTCCCGCAGTGGTGCTGGTGGAATCGCGCAGAATGGAATAATCGACCTGGAAGAAGAATGAACCAAACACGATCACAAAGGAGATAATCTTCAGCCCGAGGAACAACGAGGTAATACGACTGGCGGCTAAAGAGCTTATCCACAATACGCTGGCAACGAAAATGGCCGTACAGATCCCGACAATGCGTGGATTAGCGTGATAGCCCAAATTCATCGATATCGTTTCGCTAATGATTGCGCCGTTAGCAGAGATATAGGCATAAGTGAGAATATAGAGAACGAAGGCAACGGTAATACCGCTAATAATGTTCCAGGTGTTGCCAATTAAATCTTTGGTGATGGTGTTAAAACTGGAGCCGACGGGATAATTTAAGTTTGCTTCTAATAATAATAGCCCTGAATGTAACATTGAAAACCAGGCGATAATAAGAATAAAAGCGCCCCAAAAAAACCAGGCACCGGCAAGGTCAACAGGTAAAGCAAACATCCCACCGCCAATTACTGTACCGGCTATAACCATAACACCCCAAAATGCAGAGTGCTTTTTTTCTGATTGATCAGTCATGATGCCACCTTTAGAGGAAGGCTATTTTTGTTATTGAGGATGTAGGGGAAATAGAGTGGCTAACATCCTTATAGCCACTCTGTAGTGTTAATTAAACTTCTTTCAGTTTTGCGGTGAAGTGACGCAATACTTTTGGTTCGTAGGTAAAGGTTAATCCTTTAATATTTGTCGCGTTCTCTTTCACATGTTTGAAGGCTTCAATAATGAAGTCCATATGTGTTTGGGTATATGTTGCGCGTGGAATGGTTAAACGCAGCAGTTCTGCCGGGCAAGGCAGTTGTTTACCGGTTTTCGGATCGCGACCTAACAGGAAGGAACCAATTTCTACCGCACGGATACCGGCAACTTTATACAGCTCGCACGCCAGTGCCTGTGCCGGGAATTGATCTGCCGGGATATGTGGCAACAGTTTACCGGCATCAACGAACGCCGCATGACCGCCCGCCTGCTGGCATACTACGCCAATCTCTTCCAGACCATCGACCAGATACTGCACCTGCGCAATACGATAAGCCAGCCAGTCATGGTTCATGCCGTCATACAGCCCCACCGCCAGACGCTCCATCGCACCGCCTTCCAGACCACCATAAGTCGGGAAGCCTTCCTGCACTACGCACAGCGTTCTGCATTCGGTGTAGACATCGAAGAAGCTGTCGTCTTTCACGCACAGCAGGCCGCCCATCGGCACCATCGCATCTTTCTTGGCGGACATCGCCAGCATATCGGCATATTTATAGGTTTCGCGAGTGATCTGCTCGATAGTCCAGTCTTTATATTCCGCTTCACGCTGTTTGATGAAATAGGCGTTTTCGGCAAAGCGTGCGGAGTCCATTACCACCGGAATATCGTATTTCTTCGCGATGCTGTACATCGCTTTCATATTTGCCAGTGAAACCGGCTGGCCGCCTGCGGAGTTGCTGGTAATGGTCGCAACGATATACGGCACGTTATTCGGGCCAACTTCTTCAATACCGCGTTCTAATCCTTCGAGGTCAAAGTTGCCTTTAAAGTCGTAACGTACGCCAGTATCGAAGGCTTCTTTGATATAGACGTTACGCACGGTACAGCCGTTAATCTGGCTATGGCCCTGAGTGGTATCGAAGAAATAGTTAGAGAACGCCACCATTTTGCTGCGATCCAGACCTTTTTCCTGCTCGCGTTTTTTAATCAGTACTGGAATATAGATTTGCTCTGCGCCACGGCCCTGGTGGGTCGGAATAGTGTATTGATAACCAAAGATATTTTTTACTGACTCGGCTAACGCGTAGTAGCTGCGGCTGCCACTGTAGGCTTCGTCGCCGCGCATCATCGCAGCCTGCATACTCTGCGTTACCGCCCCGGTGCCGCTGTCGGTCAGTAAATCGATAAACACATCTTCGCTATCCAGCAGGAACGGGTTCATACCAGATTTAATAATCGCTTCTTCACGGTAAGCGCGAGTCGTACGTTTTACTGGCTCAATAACACGAATGCGGAACGGTTCAGGGAGATGTTTAAAGTTTTCCATTGCATAATCCTTCATTTATTTTAATTACAGTGATCCCTGTGAATATTGCGTCTGCAATAACCATTAATTCACCATAATTATGTATACGAGTACATTTATTTAGACGAGCAAATAGATAAAGCAATAATGGCTTGTCTAAAAGGTAAAATTAAGGCATGGCAAACTAATAGATCACATTGAATCTAATTGGTTTGGCTCTGGTGATGGCTACAGAAGGGCAAATTAAGGGCGGTGATCGACAATCTTGTTGTCAATATTGAACCACTTTGAGGTCACACATATATGTAAGATATTCATAATGCACTTATCCTCGAAAGACATGTTGCTACACTATTACATTAAGATTTTTATATCTATTCCTAAGTTTATTAAATGTGAATCGAATCACAATCGTTCGAGATTCATTATTAAATGTTTTTTCAGAAAAATACGCGGCATTAAAATTTTAATGTTTATAAGATGAATTGATTAATAAAAAGAATGCAAACAGGAAAACAAAGCCGCATCCTGACTACCAGATGCGGCTTCGTAAGTGCGGTTACTTACCAATACAGAAGCTGGAGAAAATCCGCCCCAGTAGGTCGTCAGAGGTAAACTCCCCGGTAATCTCGCTCAAGTTCTGCTGCGCCAGGCGCAGCTCTTCCGCCAGCAATTCGCCCGCCCATGCGCCCAACAGCTGTGCTTTACCTTGCTGCAAATGCTCCGCTGCCTGTTCCAGTGCCTGTAGGTGGCGACGACGCGCCAGGAAGCCGCCTTCCATGTTGGTGTCAAAGCCCATACTCTGTTTGAGATGGTTACGCAGCACGTCCACACCTTCACCAGTTCTTGCCGAGAGACGAATTAACGCGTGACCGTTCACTTCGCTCATTCCCAGCGTTTCGCCGGTGATATCGGCTTTATTGCGCACGACGGTGATCGGTAGTTTGGCGGGCAGACGGGCGATAAATTCCGGCCAGATCACTGCCGGATCAACGGCATCCGTGGTGGTGCCATCAACCATAAACAGCACACGGTCGGCTTGTTCAATTTCCTGCCATGCGCGCTCGATACCAATACGTTCCACTTCATCGCTGGCTTCGCGTAGCCCGGCGGTATCGATGATATGCAGAGGCATCCCGTCAATGTGGATATGCTCGCGCAGCACGTCACGCGTGGTTCCGGCGATATCCGTCACGATCGCCGCTTCACGCCCAGCCAGCGCGTTCAGCAGGCTCGATTTACCGGCGTTAGGACGTCCGGCAATCACCACTTTCATCCCTTCGCGCAACAGGCTGCCCTGACGAGCTTCGGCGCGTACCGCGTCAAGATCGGCAATTACGCCATTGAGCTGGGCTTCAATTTTGCCGTCGGAGAGGAAATCGATCTCTTCATCGGGGAAATCAATCGCCGCTTCGACGTAAATACGCAGGTGGGTAAGGGCTTCTACCAGATGATTAACCCGTGCGGAGAACGCGCCTTGCAGCGAATTAAGCGCCGAACGGGCCGCCTGTTCCGAGCTGGCATCGATCAGATCGGCAATCGCTTCTGCCTGGGCTAAATCAAGTTTATCGTTAAGAAACGCGCGTTCTGAAAACTCGCCAGGGCGGGCAATTCGCAGGCCGGGAATGGTCAGAATACGTTTTAACAGCAGGTCGAGGATCACCGGACCGCCATGACCCTGCAGTTCCAGCACATCTTCGCCGGTGAACGAGTTCGGGCCAGGGAACCATAGCGCAATCCCCTGATCGAGCACGCTGCCGTCGGCGTCTTTAAA
The DNA here is from genome assembly GCF_005781065.1 of Escherichia sp. E1130. Classification (NCBI taxonomy): domain Bacteria; kingdom Pseudomonadati; phylum Pseudomonadota; class Gammaproteobacteria; order Enterobacterales; family Enterobacteriaceae; genus Escherichia; species Escherichia sp. E1130. The sequence continues at coordinate 239,738 of NZ_VATL01000001.1, read as the reverse complement.
CGGAAGATAATCGGCGTAGCGCGGCTTAGGCAGTTTACCCAGCACGGTTTCGGCAACTTCACGGGCTTTGAGGCCGGAGATGCGCAGGATGCCAACGCCGCCACGTCCCGGAGGCGTGGCCTGGGCTACGATAGTGTCATTATCGCTCATGATGTTCCTGTTGCTTTGTGTGGCGGATGCGCGGTGCTTATCCGCCCTACGAAAAGAAAAAAGGCGGTCAACTGACCGCCCTTATTTTAGCGAAAACTCACCGAATCAGGATTTTTTCTTCTCGCGGCTATGCAGGCCACGTTTTTCCAGACCACGGTAAATCAGCTGCTGCTGAATAATGGTAACCAGGTTGCTGACGATATAGTACAGCACCAGACCTGACGGGAACCACAGGAAGAACACGGTGAAGATGACCGGCATAAAGGTCATGATCTTCTGCTGCATCGGGTCGGTCACAGTGGTCGGCGACATCTTCTGAATGAAGAACATCGTTACGCCCATCAGGATCGGCAGGATATAGTACGGGTCCTGTGCAGACAGGTCGTGGATCCACAGTGCGAACGGTGCCTGACGCAGTTCAACGGAACCCATCAGCATGTAGTACAACGCCAGGAAGATTGGCATCTGGATAATCAGCGGGAAGCAGCCGCCCAGCGGGTTAACCTTCTCAGCTTTGTACAGCGCCATCATTTCCTGGCTGATACGCTGTTTGTCATCGCCCAGACGCTCACGCATAGCCTGAATCTTCGGCTGCAGCATACGCATCTTCGCCATGGAGGTGTACTGCGCTTTGGTCAGCGGGTACATGATGCCACGAACGATAAAGGTGATGATGATAATGGAGAAGCCCCAGTTACCCACAAAGCTATGGATCCATTTCAGCAGTTTGAACAGCGGCTGAGAAATGAACCACAACCAACCGTAATCAACGGTCAGATCCAGGTGCGGAGCAACAGCTGCCATTTTGTCCTGGATTTCCGGGCCAACCCACAGGGTGCTGTTCATCGCGCCAGTCTGACCAGGCTGAACCAGTACCGGCTGAGATTTATAGCCGATAGCGGCGATGCCGTTACCCAGATTAGCGGTGTAGAAGTTGTTGGTGCCGTCGTTATGCGGGATCCACGCAGTCGCGAAATACTGTTGCAGCATCGCCACCCAACCACCTTTCGAAGAGATGTTCAGGTTTTCGTTATCGGCAATGGTATCGAACTTGTATTTCTCGTACTTCTCGTCAGGCGTGGAGTACGCTGCGCCACGGAAGGTATGCAGTGCGAAGTTGCTGCTTCCAGTGTCGAGATGCGGTGGCAGATTGATGGATTGCTTCAACTGACCAAAGGTGGAGATCTCCAGCGGTTTTTCGCCAGCGTTCTGCACGTTGTAGTTGACGTTGACAGCGTAATCACCACGTTTCAGGACAAACGTTTTGGTAAACGTGTTGCCTGCCGCGTCGGTATACGTCATCGGCACCTGCAGTTCGTTTTGGCCTTCAGCCAGCACATAAGCGTCTTTTTCAACGTTATACAGCGGACGCGGGCCGTTAGCCGGGTTATCCGGGCCATCACGACCGGTCAGACCGCTCTGTGCCTGATAAATAAACTGCGGTGAAGTTTCCAGCAGCTGGAACGGCTGGGTAGAGTTCAGCTCTTTCGGGTAAGCCGGGAGCAGAGCCTGTTCAACATCACCACCACGGGTGTTGATGGTCAGATCAAGTACGTCGGTCTTAACCGAAATCAGTTTCCCCTGGCCACTGGCCGGTACGCCCTGGTCGGCGGCGCTACCCGCTGCGGTGGTCGTTGTCTGCGTGGTCTGTTGGGCCTGAGGTTGCGGGTTTTTATCCTGCTCCCAAGCTTGCCAGATCATGAAAGACACGAACAGCAAAGCGATGACTAAAAGATTGCGTTGCGAATCCATCGTTAGTGTTCTCTGGTATCAAATGGTCCGGGCGGGACGGGATCGTCACCACCAGGGTGTAAAGGGTGGCATTTTAATACGCGTTTCACCGTCAACCAACTGCCTTTTATCACTCCAAACCTGCGCAATGCCTCAATTCCGTAGCTTGAACAGGTTGGAGTGAAACGACAATGCGGCCCGAGTAGCGGACTAATCAGGCGTTGATAGACCCGAATGAGGGCTATCAGGACCCGCGAGCCAGGCGACAGTGGCGGCGCCATAATTTTTCCAACGCTTCCGAGAGAGCACGGTTATCGAGGTCGGCAACCCCTTTTTTCGCCACCACCACGAAATCCATAGCCGGGAGTTCATGTTGGCGCAGACGGAAGCTTTCACGCGTCAGACGTTTAATCCGATTGCGTTCATGCGCGCGTCGAACGTTTTTCTTGGCGACAGTAAGACCGATACGGGGATGCCCCAGCGAATTCAGGCGGCCGAGAATGGTAATTTGCGGCGTGCCAGCCCGTTGTGGCTGCTGGAAGACGAATGTGAATTGACTGGGAGTTAACAAACGTAACTCCCTGGGAAATGCGAGCTTAACCACGCAGGGGTTAGCTATATTACTTAGAAACGGTCAGACGAGCGCGGCCTTTAGCACGACGACGTGCCAGAACCTGACGACCATTTTTAGTAGCCATACGAGCACGGAAGCCGTGAGAACGGTTGCGCTTCAGTACAGACGGTTGAAAAGTGCGTTTCATGGCGATTTCTACCTAAACTTGAATAAATTCAATGGCTTTATTGGATATCCGCCGAAAAATGAAACGATGGACACCGAAGCCATGGGTGATTAAAGAGGCCGGATTGTAATAATTGTACACTCCGGAGTCAATTCTCTTTCCTTATTTACCGCGCTTTTCCGCACCTTTTCGCTGGGAAAATGTACGGCTTCACACCAGTGAAAACCAGCATGGCGCGCCGGGGCGAGGATTATACGGGCTACCGGGTAAAGCGCAAGGATCGTCCAGGATCTTTCTTAGATCGATTAAGCCTAATTTTGTCTAAGGTCATTAAATTTTCCAATATGCGGCGTAAATCGTGCCCGCCTTGCGGCAGGATCGTTTACACTTAGCGAGTTCTGGAAAGCCCTGTGGATAAATCGGGAAAATCTGTGAGAAACAGAAGATCTCTTGCGCAGTTTAGGCTATGATCCGCGGTCCCGATCGTTTTGCAGGATCTTGATCGGGCATATAACCGCAGACAGCGGTTCGTGCGTCACCCTCATGCAGGGTCTTTTCGACGTGCGTCAACAATCATGAATGTTTCAGCCTTAGTCATAATCGACTTTTGTTCGAGTGGAGTCCGCCGTGTCACTTTCGCTTTGGCAGCAGTGTCTTGCCCGATTGCAGGATGAGTTACCAGCCACAGAATTCAGTATGTGGATACGCCCATTGCAGGCGGAACTGAGCGATAACACGCTGGCCTTGTACGCGCCAAACCGTTTTGTCCTCGATTGGGTAAGGGACAAGTACCTTAATAATATCAATGGACTGCTAACCAGTTTCTGCGGAGCGGATGCCCCACAGCTGCGTTTTGAAGTGGGCACAAAGCCCGTGACACAAACGCTGAAAGTCCCTGCCAGCAATACAGTTGCACCCGCTCAGGCAGCGCAGGTGCAGCCGCAACGTGCTGCGCCTTCTACGCGCTCAGGCTGGGATAACGTTCCGGCTCCGGCAGAACCGACCTATCGTTCCAACGTCAACGTTAAACATACGTTTGATAACTTCGTCGAAGGTAAATCTAACCAACTGGCGCGCGCGGCGGCTCGCCAGGTGGCAGACAACCCGGGCGGCGCCTATAACCCGCTGTTCCTTTATGGCGGCACGGGGCTGGGTAAAACCCACCTGCTTCATGCGGTGGGTAATGGCATTATGGCGCGCAAGCCGAATGCCAAAGTGGTTTATATGCACTCCGAACGCTTTGTTCAGGACATGGTAAAAGCCCTGCAAAACAATGCGATCGAAGAGTTTAAACGCTACTACCGTTCCGTTGATGCGCTGCTGATCGACGATATTCAGTTTTTCGCCAATAAAGAACGATCCCAGGAAGAGTTTTTCCATACCTTTAACGCCCTGCTGGAAGGTAATCAGCAGATCATCCTCACGTCGGATCGCTATCCGAAAGAGATCAACGGTGTTGAGGATCGTTTGAAATCTCGCTTCGGCTGGGGGCTGACTGTAGCGATCGAACCGCCAGAGCTGGAAACCCGCGTGGCGATCCTGATGAAAAAGGCCGACGAAAACGACATTCGTTTGCCGGGCGAAGTCGCGTTCTTTATTGCCAAGCGTCTACGATCTAACGTACGTGAGCTGGAAGGGGCGCTGAACCGCGTCATTGCTAACGCCAACTTTACCGGACGGGCGATCACGATTGACTTCGTACGTGAGGCGCTGCGCGACTTACTGGCTTTGCAGGAAAAACTGGTCACCATCGACAATATTCAGAAGACGGTGGCAGAGTACTACAAGATCAAAGTCGCGGATCTCCTTTCCAAACGTCGATCCCGCTCGGTAGCGCGTCCACGTCAGATGGCGATGGCGCTGGCGAAAGAGCTGACTAACCACAGTCTGCCGGAGATTGGCGATGCGTTTGGTGGTCGTGACCACACGACGGTGCTTCATGCCTGCCGTAAGATCGAGCAATTGCGTGAAGAGAGTCACGATATCAAAGAAGATTTCTCTAATTTAATCAGAACATTGTCATCGTAAACCTATGAAATTTACCGTAGAACGTGAGCATTTATTAAAACCGCTACAACAGGTGAGCGGTCCGTTAGGTGGTCGTCCTACGCTACCGATTCTCGGTAATCTGCTGTTACAGGTTGCTGACGGTACGTTGTCGCTGACCGGTACTGATCTCGAGATGGAAATGGTGGCACGCGTTGCGCTGGTTCAGCCGCACGAACCAGGGGCGACGACCGTTCCGGCGCGCAAATTCTTTGATATCTGCCGTGGTCTGCCTGAAGGCGCGGAAATTGCCGTGCAGCTGGAAGGTGAGCGAATGTTGGTGCGCTCCGGGCGTAGCCGTTTTTCGCTTTCCACTCTGCCTGCGGCGGATTTCCCGAACCTCGATGACTGGCAGAGCGAAGTCGAATTTACCCTGCCACAGGCGACGATGAAGCGTCTGATTGAAGCGACCCAGTTTTCTATGGCGCATCAGGACGTTCGCTATTACTTAAACGGTATGCTGTTCGAAACCGAAGGTGAAGAACTGCGCACCGTGGCGACCGACGGACACCGTCTGGCGGTCTGTTCAATGCCAATTGGTCAGCCTTTGCCGAGCCATTCGGTGATCGTGCCGCGTAAAGGTGTGATTGAACTGATGCGTATGCTCGACGGCGGCGACAATCCGCTGCGCGTGCAGATTGGTAGCAACAATATTCGCGCCCACGTTGGTGACTTTATCTTCACCTCGAAACTGGTGGATGGTCGCTTCCCGGATTACCGCCGCGTTCTGCCGAAGAACCCGGACAAACATCTGGAAGCAGGCTGCGATCTGCTCAAGCAGGCGTTTGCTCGCGCGGCTATTCTCTCTAACGAGAAATTCCGCGGTGTGCGCCTGTATGTCAGCGAAAACCAGCTGAAAATCACCGCCAACAACCCGGAACAGGAAGAAGCGGAAGAGATCCTCGACGTTACCTATAGCGGTGCGGAGATGGAAATCGGCTTCAACGTCAGCTATGTGCTGGATGTTCTGAACGCGCTGAAATGCGAAAACGTGCGCATGATGCTGACCGATTCGGTTTCCAGCGTGCAGATTGAAGATGCAGCCAGCCAGAGCGCGGCTTATGTTGTCATGCCAATGAGACTGTAATGTCCCTCACCCGCTTGTTGATCCGCGATTTCCGCAACATTGAAACCGCGGATCTCGCTTTATCTCCCGGCTTTAACTTTCTGGTAGGTGCCAACGGCAGTGGCAAAACCAGCGTGCTGGAAGCCATCTATACGCTCGGCCATGGTCGGGCGTTTCGTAGTTTGCAGATTGGTCGCGTTATTCGCCACGAGCAGGAGGCGTTTGTGCTCCACGGGCGTTTGCAGGGCGAAGAGCGCGAGACGGCGATTGGCTTAACCAAAGACAAACAGGGCGACAGCAAAGTCCGTATCGACGGTACTGACGGGCATAAAGTCGCGGAGCTGGCGCACCTGATGCCGATGCAACTGATAACGCCAGAAGGGTTTACTTTACTCAACGGCGGCCCCAAATACAGAAGAGCATTCCTCGACTGGGGATGCTTTCACAACGAACCCGGATTTTTCACCGCCTGGAGCAATCTCAAGCGGTTGCTCAAGCAGCGCAATGCGGCGCTGCGTCAGGTGACACGTTACGAACAGCTACGCCCGTGGGATAAAGAATTGATCCCGCTGGCAGAGCAAATCAGCACCTGGCGCGCGGAGTATAGCGCCGGTATCGCGGCCGATATGGCCGATACCTGTAAGCAATTTCTCCCTGAGTTTTCTCTGACTTTCTCTTTTCAGCGCGGCTGGGAGAAAGAGACAGAGTACGCTGAGGTGCTGGAACGTAATTTTGAACGCGATCGCCAGCTAACCTACACCGCGCACGGCCCGCATAAAGCGGACTTACGCATTCGCGCCGACGGTGCGCCGGTGGAAGATACCTTATCGCGTGGGCAGCTTAAGCTGCTGATGTGCGCCTTACGTCTGGCGCAAGGAGAGTTCCTCACCCGTGAAAGCGGGCGGCGGTGTCTCTACCTGATAGATGATTTTGCCTCTGAGCTTGATGATGAGCGTCGCGGGCTGCTTGCCAGCCGCTTAAAAGCGACGCAATCACAGGTCTTTGTCAGCGCGATCAGTGCTGAACACGTTATAGACATGTCGGACGAAAATTCGAAGATGTTTACCGTGGAAAAGGGTAAAATAACGGATTAACCCAAGTATAAATGAGCGAGAAACGTTGATGTCGAATTCTTATGACTCCTCCAGTATCAAAGTCCTGAAAGGGCTGGATGCGGTGCGTAAGCGCCCGGGTATGTATATCGGCGACACGGATGACGGCACCGGTCTGCACCACATGGTATTCGAGGTGGTAGATAACGCTATCGACGAAGCGCTCGCGGGTCACTGTAAAGAAATTATCGTCACCATTCACGCCGATAACTCTGTCTCTGTACAGGACGACGGGCGCGGTATTCCGACCGGTATTCACCCGGAAGAGGGCGTATCGGCGGCGGAAGTGATCATGACCGTCCTGCACGCAGGCGGTAAATTTGACGATAACTCCTATAAAGTGTCCGGCGGTCTGCACGGCGTTGGTGTTTCGGTAGTAAACGCCCTGTCGCAAAAACTGGAGCTGGTTATCCAGCGCGAGGGTAAAATTCACCGTCAGATCTACGAACACGGTGTACCGCAGGCTCCGCTGGCGGTTACTGGCGACACCGATAAAACCGGTACGATGGTGCGTTTCTGGCCCAGCCTCGAAACCTTCACCAATGTGACCGAGTTCGAATATGAAATTCTGGCGAAACGTCTGCGTGAGTTGTCGTTCCTCAACTCCGGCGTTTCCATTCGTCTGAAAGACAAGCGTGATGGTAAAGAAGACCACTTCCACTATGAAGGCGGTATCAAGGCGTTCGTTGAGTATCTGAACAAGAACAAAACGCCGATCCACCCAAATATCTTCTATTTCTCAACCGAAAAAGACGGTATCGGCGTTGAAGTGGCGCTGCAGTGGAACGATGGCTTCCAGGAAAACATCTACTGCTTTACCAACAACATTCCGCAGCGTGACGGCGGTACTCACCTGGCAGGCTTCCGTGCGGCGATGACCCGTACCCTGAACGCCTACATGGACAAAGAAGGCTACAGCAAAAAAGCCAAAGTCAGCGCCACCGGTGACGATGCGCGTGAAGGCCTGATTGCGGTCGTTTCCGTGAAAGTGCCGGACCCGAAATTCTCCTCCCAGACCAAAGACAAACTGGTTTCTTCTGAGGTGAAATCGGCGGTTGAACAGCAGATGAACGAACTGCTGGCGGAATACCTGCTGGAAAATCCGACCGACGCGAAAATCGTGGTTGGCAAAATTATCGATGCTGCCCGCGCCCGTGAAGCTGCGCGTCGCGCTCGTGAAATGACCCGTCGTAAAGGTGCGCTGGATTTAGCTGGCCTGCCGGGCAAACTGGCGGACTGTCAGGAACGCGACCCCGCGCTCTCTGAACTGTACCTTGTGGAAGGGGACTCTGCGGGCGGCTCTGCAAAACAGGGGCGTAACCGCAAGAACCAGGCGATTCTGCCGTTGAAAGGTAAAATCCTCAACGTCGAGAAAGCCCGCTTCGATAAGATGCTGGCCTCCCAGGAAGTGGCGACGCTGATCACCGCGCTTGGCTGCGGGATTGGTCGTGACGAGTACAACCCGGACAAACTGCGTTATCACAGCATCATCATCATGACCGATGCGGACGTCGACGGCTCGCACATTCGTACGCTGCTGTTGACCTTCTTCTATCGTCAGATGCCAGAAATCATTGAACGTGGTCACGTTTACATTGCCCAACCGCCGCTGTACAAAGTGAAGAAAGGTAAGCAGGAACAGTACATTAAAGACGATGAAGCGATGGATCAGTACCAAATCTCCATCGCACTGGATGGTGCTTCCTTACATACCAACGCCAGCGCACCAGCTTTAGCGGGCGAAGCGTTAGAAAAACTGGTGTCTGAGTACAATGCGGCGCAGAAAATGATCGTGCGTATGGAGCGTCGTTATCCGAAAGCAATGCTGAAAGAGCTTATCTATCAGCCAACGCTGACGGAAGCCGACCTCTCTGATGAGCAGACCGTTACCCGTTGGGTGAACGCGCTGGTCAGCGAACTGAACGACAAAGAACAGCACGGCAGCCAATGGAAGTTTGATGTCCACACCAATGCCGAGAAAAACCTGTTCGAGCCGATTGTTCGCGTGCGTACCCACGGCGTGGATACTGACTACCCGCTGGATCACGAGTTCATCACTGGTGGCGAATATCGTCGTATCTGCACTCTGGGCGAGAAACTGCGTGGCTTGCTGGAAGAAGATGCGTTTATCGAACGTGGTGAGCGTCGTCAGCCGGTAGCCAGCTTCGAGCAGGCGCTGGACTGGCTGGTGAAAGAGTCCCGTCGCGGCCTCTCCATTCAGCGTTATAAAGGTCTGGGCGAGATGAACCCGGAACAGCTGTGGGAAACCACTATGGACCCGGAAAGCCGTCGTATGCTGCGCGTTACCGTTAAGGATGCGATTGCCGCCGACCAGCTGTTCACCACGCTGATGGGCGACGCCGTTGAACCGCGTCGTGCATTTATCGAAGAGAACGCACTGAAAGCGGCGAATATCGATATTTAATGGCGTTAACAATGCGAGCGTGCCTGATGCGCTACGCTTATCAGGCTTACAAGACTCATGCAATATATTGAATTTTCATGATTTTGTAGGCCGGAGAAGGCGTTAACGCCGCATCCGGCAAGAAGCTATAAGAAAAGGGCGGAGATCATCTCCGCCCTTTTTATTCCTGTTATCCGCAATTATCATCCCGCAGAACTATACTTTTTGAGTCAACGCGTAACGCTTTACAGGTGATTATCATGGGGCTTTTTGATGAAGTTGTAGGTGCCTTTTTGAAAGGCGATGCGGGGAAATATCAGGCGATTTTAAGTTGGGTCGAGGAGCAGGGCGGCGTTCAGGTACTGCTGGAAAAACTGCAAAGTGGCGGCTTAGGTGCCATTCTCACAACCTGGTTGAGTAATCAACAAAGCAATCAACCGGTGAGCGGCGAACAACTGGAATCGGCACTTGGCACAAATGCGGTGTCCGATCTTGGACAAAAACTCGGTGTTGATACCAGTGCTGCTTCCAACATGCTGGCGGAACAATTACCGAAGATTATTGATGCTCTATCGCCGCAGGGCGAAGTTTCGCCGCAAGCCAATAACGATCTGCTTTCCGCAGGCATGGAGTTGCTAAAAGGAAAACTTTTCAGCTAAGCAAAAGGGGGACACGCAACGCGCGTTGCATCCCCCTTTTCCCTCGGGTGTTGTACTGATTTTTGAGCGCAATCGCGTTAGCATGGGTCAGGAATCAATCTACCTGGGGAACTCATGGCTATCAAACTCATTGCTATCGATATGGATGGCACCCTTCTGCTGCCCGATCACACCATTTCACCCGCCGTTAAAAATGCGATTGCCGCAGCTCGCGCCCGTGGCGTGAATGTTGTGCTAACGACGGGCCGCCCTTATGCAGGCGTTCACAACTACCTGAAAGAACTGCACATGGAACAGCCAGGCGACTACTGCATTACTTACAACGGCGCGTTGGTGCAGAAGGCCGCCGATGGCAGCACTGTGGCGCAAACAGCCCTGAGCTATGACGACTACCGTTTCCTGGAAAAACTCTCTCGCGAAGTCGGTTCCCATTTCCACGCGCTGGACCGCACCACGCTGTACACCGCTAACCGTGATATCAGCTATTACACGGTGCATGAATCATTTGTGGCTACCATTCCGCTGGTATTCTGCGAAGCGGAAAAAATGGACCCCAATATACAGCTCCTGAAAGTGATGATGATTGATGAACCCGCCATCCTCGACCAGGCCATTGCGCGTATTCCGCAGGAAGTGAAAGAGAAATATACCGTGCTGAAAAGTGCGCCGTACTTCCTCGAAATCCTCGATAAACGCGTTAACAAAGGTACGGGTGTGAAATCATTGGCCGACGTGTTAGGTATTAAACCGGAAGAAATCATGGCGATTGGCGATCAGGAAAACGACATCGCAATGATTGAATACGCAGGCGTCGGTGTGGCGATGGATAACGCTATTCCTTCGGTGAAAGAAGTGGCGAACTTTGTCACCAAATCCAACCTTGAAGATGGCGTGGCGTTTGCCATTGAGAAGTATGTGCTGAATTAATCAGTGGGCGGGCAAACAGCACGAACGCGTTTGCCCGCAGCGATTAACAATTTCTGGTCGTGCATAAAATCAGGAACTGGAGTGGTGACGTTACTATATCCAGCGTAAGAGTGACTGGCAGCAGAGCATTAGCGAGGCCGCGCGGAACTCCATCTGTTGTTTTGTACGCATAAAATCCCACCGTAAAGGGTTGGTGGAAAACCATCATATTTGAGTAATCTGCTTTTTTATTTTTCTGGTGGATAGAGCCTTTCAGGCTGTCCAGCATCCATGTACAACGCCGGGTATCACAAATAAAACCATATTGTGTCGCCAGTGCTTTATCTTCCTCACCGTTCCAGTCGTAATAGAGCGTAATAACACCAGAAAAATTCTTATGACCGCTGCTTAAAATAAATTTCGCATTATCGGAAACGGTGATTCTTGCGCCATGAATTGCCGGATCGTTCAGCATTTTAACCACCTCATCGCCGCCGTTGGTCAACAGGTAGTCCAGCGATTCTCCTACAAAAACATAGCCTTTCGTACCATTACTATCCTCTGCCAGCGATAAACCCTTAATTGAGTCTGACCGCCATTGTTCGGCATGTGGAGGGCTTGCGGTATTGAAAAGCAGTCCTGCTGTTAGACATCCGGTCAACGCGAATGCCAAAGAACACAAACCGGCAGCCTTAAAAAATCCCTTAAAATTCAACTTCATAATTAATCCTTTAAACGAGTGGCTAAGCCGTTGAAAGCATACTCTTATTTCCCCCCTGTTTAGCGCCCGACATCCCTTTTCAGATTTCTGCCTGAGGCAGGACATTTTCTTACCAGTTGTTCTTTTTGTGATCTAAATTGTAGTACAATAATATTAACCTGTACTACATTACACACACGGCAAACGCGAATGTCATCACGCTGGTACTACAAAGTTGCCGCGTTATGCATCGATCGGGGTAAAGTAGAGAAGAACATACAGAGCACAAGGACTCTCCATGACTCTCAATAAAACCGATCGCATCGTCATTACACTGGGTAAACAGATCGTTCACGGCAAATACGTGCCTGGCTCACCGCTTCCGGCCGAGGCGGAACTCTGTGAGGAGTTTGCAACCTCGCGCAACATCATCCGTGAAGTGTTCCGTTCGCTGATGGCGAAGCGGCTGATTGAAATGAAACGTTATCGCGGGGCGTTTGTGACAGCGCGTAACCAGTGGAATTACCTCGACACTGACGTACTGCAATGGGTGCTGGAAAACGACTACGACCCACGGCTTATCAGTGCAATGAGCGAAGTGCGAAATCTGGTGGAACCGGCGATTGCCCGCTGGGCGGCGGAGCGCGCGACCTCCAGCGATCTGGCGCAGATTGAGTCCGCGCTGAACGAGATGATTGCCAACAATCAGGATCGCGAGGCGTTTAACGAAGCGGATATTCGCTATCACGAGGCGGTGTTGCAGTCGGTGCATAACCCGGTATTACAGCAACTTAGCATTGCGATCAGTTCGTTGCAGCGAGCGGTTTTTGAACGAACCTGGCGAGGGGATGAGGCTAACATGCCACAAACTCTCCTGGAACATAAAGTGTTATTCGATGCGATACGGCATCAGGACGGCGATGCGGCAGAGCAGGCGGCGCTTACCATGATCGCCAGCTCGACACGAAGGTTAAAGGAAATCACATGACAGTGTGCTACATCGCAATTGACTGGGGAATATCTCCATAATCCCCAGCGTGTGCCTCTCTCATGACGATAACCACAATGATATGCGTGGTGAAGAAACCCAATTGCACGGCGCGCAGGCACCGGGCAATCCGTAGAACGTACCACGTAGCAGGCAGCAGCATTTGTTAAGGCGTATCGAGAGGCAGTGCAATGAAAATCACCAAAATTACCACGTATCGTTTACCTCCCCGTTGGATGTTCCTGAAAATTGAAACCGATGAAGGCGTGGTCGGTTGGGGCGAGCCAGTGATTGAAGGCCGCGCGCGCACGGTTGAAGCGGCAGTTCACGAGCTGGGTGACTATTTGATTGGTCAGGATCCTTCGCGCATCAACGACTTATGGCAAGTGATGTATCGTGCCGGATTTTATCGTGGTGGTCCGATCCTGATGAGCGCCATTGCCGGGATTGACCAGGCGTTATGGGATATCAAAGGCAAAGAGCTGAATGCGCCAGTCTGGCAACTGATGGGCGGCTTGGTTCGCGACAAAATCAAAGCCTACAGTTGGGTCGGTGGCGATCGTCCGGCGGATGTTATCGACGGCATTAAAACTCTGCGTGACATTGGCTTCGATACCTTCAAGTTGAATGGTTGCGAAGAACTTGGGCTGATTGATAACTCCCGCGCGGTGGATGCGGCGGTCAACACCGTGGCACAAATTCGTGAAGCCTTTGGCAATCAGATTGAGTTTGGCCTTGATTTCCACGGTCGCGTCAGCGCGCCTATGGCGAAAGTGCTGATTAAAGAACTGGAGCCGTATCGCCCGCTGTTTATTGAAGAGCCGGTGCTGGCGGAACAAGCCGAATACTACCCGAAACTGGCGGCACAGACGCATATTCCACTGGCGGCGGGTGAGCGCATGTTCTCACGCTTCGATTTTAAACGCGTGCTGGAGGCGGGCGGTATTTCGATTCTGCAACCGGATCTCTCCCACGCAGGCGGTATTACCGAATGCTACAAAATTGCCGCAATGGCAGAAGCCTATGATGTGACCCTTGCGCCGCACTGTCCGCTCGGACCGATTGCACTGGCGGCTTGCCTGCATATCGACTTTGTTTCCTATAACGCCGTACTTCAGGAACAAAGTATGGGCATTCATTACAACAAAGGCGCGGAGTTACTCGACTTTGTGAAAAACAAAGAGGACTTCAGCATGGTCGGCGGCTTCTTTAAACCGCTAACGAAACCGGGCTTAGGCGTGGAAATCGACGAAGCTAAAGTTATTGAGTTCAGTAAAAATGCCCCGGACTGGCGTAATCCGCTCTGGCGTCATGAAGATAACAGCGTAGCAGAGTGGTAATTCCTGCCACGTAAGCCCCTCATCGGGCACTAAAACAGCAATACAAAAATATAACCCTCTGTACATTACAGGGCATGGTGAGCGGCTTCGCTATGCCCAAAATCTGGAGACAGCTCGCTATGGATATTCCCGTTAATGCAGCAAAGCCGGGGCGTCGGCGTTATCTGACGCTGGTGATGATCTTTATTACGGTGGTCATTTGTTATGTTGACCGCGCTAACCTGGCCGTGGCTTCCGCCCATATTCAGGAAGAGTTCGGCATTACGAAAGCGCAAATGGGCTATGTATTTTCGGCCTTTGCCTGGCTTTATGCCTTATGTCAGATCCCTGGCGGTTGGTTTTTAGATCGCGTAGGTTCACGCGTGACTTACTTTATTGCGATATTTGGTTGGTCAGTGGCGACATTATTTCAGGGCTTTGCCACGGGATTAATGTCATTAATTGGTCTGCGCGCGATAACCGGTATTTTCGAAGCGCCCGCTTTCCCGACCAATAACCGGATGGTGACCAGCTGGTTCCCGGAACATGAACGCGCTTCCGCCGTTGGTTTTTATACGTCTGGTCAGTTTGTCGGTCTGGCGTTTTTGACTCCGCTGCTGATCTGGATTCAGGAAATGTTGAGCTGGCACTGGGTGTTCATTGTCACCGGTGGTATCGGCATTATCTGGTCGCTGATTTGGTTTAAGGTTTATCAGCCGCCGCGCCTGACCAAAGGCATCAGCAAAGCTGAACTGGATTACATTCGTGATGGCGGCGGTCTGGTGGATGGCGATGCGCCGGTGAAAAAAGAGGCGCGTCAGCCGTTAACAGCCAAAGACTGGAAACTGGTGTTCCATCGTAAACTGATCGGCGTCTATCTTGGGCAATTTGCGGTGGCTTCTACACTGTGGTTTTTCTTAACCTGGTTCCCGAACTATTTAACCCAGGAAAAAGGAATCACCGCGCTGAAAGCAGGCTTTATGACCACGGTGCCATTCCTCGCGGCGTTTGTCGGCGTCCTGCTCTCTGGCTGGGTCGCGGATCTGCTGGTACGTAAGGGCTTTTCACTGGGCTTTGCGCGTAAAACGCCGATTATCTGCGGCTTGCTGATCTCCACCTGCATTATGGGCGCTAACTACACCAACGATCCGATGATGATTATGTGCCTGATGGCGCTGGCATTCTTTGGCAACGGTTTTGCTTCGATTACCTGGTCGCTGGTTTCTTCTCTGGCACCGATGCGCCTGATTGGTTTAACCGGCGGCGTGTTTAACTTTGCCGGTGGTCTGGGCGGTATCACCGTTCCGCTGGTGGTGGGGTACCTGGCGCAGGGTTACGGTTTCGCACCTGCACTGGTTTATATTTCTGCCGTCGCGTTGATTGGCGCACTCTCTTACATTCTGCTGGTGGGCGATGTGAAGCGCGTTGGATAATCTTTCAACTGTGGAATATGCGCCACACCACTGCGCATAATCCACTTTCTTAAAGCCGGTGCGGTCAGGCATCGGCTTTTTACTATCTTGCCGAAGAGTTTTAAACGCAGTTTGCGGGTGGCGCGCCAGTAAGCGGCGTTGCTCTTCTCCGGCTGTTTCAGGAACACTGCACGCAGAATCTCTGCGCTATCCAGCGCATAGCTAATCCCCTCCAGCGAGCTGGCGCTGATAAATCCCGCCGCTTCACCAATCAGAAAGGCGTTGTCCTTACCGCAGACAAAATCCTGCCAGCGTGAGGGAAACAGCACCGTGCATTTTTCGCTTTTCACCGCCTTACCAAACTGGAACTGAAAGGCGCTCATTTTCTCTTTCAGCGCCGTGAATCGTGTCTGACCGTCTTTCATCGGATAGGCACCGCCAAAGATAAAATAACCGTCTTTGCTGATACTCCATGAATAACAGTCAGTTATCGCATTATCAAAGATGCAGGAGTAGAACGGCACCGGATGTTTCTCTGCGAACCACTGCTGGATAGCGACATATTTACGAATTTGATGGTCCGGGTAGAGATGTCGCCGCACCATCGAGTTGGCACCATCGGCACCGACCAGATAGCGGGCAGCAATATGCTGCTCCCAGCCGTCTGCACGAAAAATGACATGCCATTTGTCATCCTCACGCCAGATTTTCCGGCACAGGCTATCGTGATAAACCTCAACGCTGGCGGGGATCAGCGATTTCATCCACAAGTCGAAAGCGTGGCGATTAATATTGATATAGCTTCGCTGGTAGTTACGCGTGAGAGATGCGGCGACGTCGACGGTTTTGACGCTGAAAATCTGCGGATTAGCGATCACATCGACAGGAAGCGTCAGTCCATCGCGAATAAAAGATCGCTGCGCGTCCGGTGCCAGCAGACCGCCACAAGGTTTGCTGAAACCTTCAGTCCCATGCTGGTGCTTTTTATCCAGCGCGATCACCTGCATTTTGCCTGCTAACTTTCGCGCCAACGCCGACCCTGCCGGGCCGAGGCCAATAATCGCCACGTCAAAATGTTCCATCTTTTCACTCACATTCATCACGATGGCAAAAGACTAATGTCTGAAAGTGAAGTCCTTGTGAAGTATGATGGCGGGAACCGTTTTGTATCAGGACCGCGCCATGAAACAGATAACCTTTGCTCCCCGTAATCACCTGCTCACCAATACCAATACCTGGACGCCCGACAGCCAGTGGCTGATATTTGACGTGCGTCCTTCTGGCGCGTCGTTTACCGGTGAAACCATTGAGCGTGTGAATATCCATACCGGCGAGGTCGAGGTTATCTACTGCGCGTCACAGGGCGCGCACGTCGGCGTGGTGACCGTTCATCCGAAGTCAGAGAAGTATATCTTCATCCACGGCCCTGAAAATCCTGATGAAACATGGCATTACGATTTCCATCACCGTCGCGGCGTGGTTGTTGAAGACGGCAAGGTGAGCAATCTCGATGCAATGGATATTACTGCTCCGTACACCCCAGGGGCGTTACGCGGCGGCAGTCATGTACATGTCTTTAGCCCAAACGGTGAAATGGTGAGTTTTACCTATAACGACCACGTGCTGCATGAACGCGATCCAGCGCTGGATTTGCGAAACGTCGGGGTGGCAGCGCCGTTTGGTCCGGTCAATGTGCAAAAACAGCATCCGCGTGAATACAGCGGTAGCCACTGGTGCGTGCTGGTGAGTAAAACAACGCCCACGCCGCAGCCTGGCAGTGATGAAATCAATCGTGCTTATGAAGAAGGATGGGTAGGAAACCACGCTCTGGCGTTTATTGGCGATACGCTTTCGCAAAAGGGCGAGAAAGTGCCGGAGCTGTTTATTGTTGAATTGCCGCAAGATGAAATTGGCTGGAAAGCGGCAGGTGATGTGCCGTTAAGCGGAACGGAATCAACTCTGCCCGCGCCACCGCGTGGCGTCGTGCAGCGACGTTTAACCTTTACGCACCATCGTAATTACCCGGGGTTAGTCAACGTCCCGCGCCACTGGGTGCGGTGTAACCCACAAGGAACGCAAATCGCGTTTTTAATGCGTGATGATAACGGCATTGTGCAACTGTGGCTTATCTCGCCACAGGGCGGCGAACCGCGCCAGTTAACACATAACAAAACGGATATTCAGTCAGCATTCAACTGGCATCCATCGGGAGAATGGCTGGGCGTTGTGCTGGATAACCGTATTGCCTGCGTACACGCGCAAAGCGGCGAAGTTGAGTATTTAACCGAAAATCACGCCAACTCACCTTCAGCGGACGCGGTGGTCTTCTCGCCGGATGGTCAATGGCTGGCGTGGATGGAAGCCGGCCAGTTGTGGATAACCAAAACTGGCCGCTAAATCAGTTCACGGGCATTCTGGCTGGTGGAATGACGGCATTGATGGCTTGCGCGTCGGCTTCGCTTTTTTCCACGCGCGAGCGCACTGAACTGTCTTTGCGGAACGCATCCCATGGCAGAAGTAGCGTATCCATGACTGCGGTAAATGGCATATCGAGAATTGCCAGCGATTTGGTTCCCCAGTTTGTTGTGTCATCACCAATCATGGTGACACTGGCGCGGGTGCCGGGATACGTTCCCTCCTTCCCCCCGGTATGGGACATTACGCTGGAGCATCCTCCGAGTAACGTCATTCCGCTGCATATCATGAGCGCTAACAACACATTTCTTATCATAATAAATTCATCTGTTGATCGTTGGTGTTGGCATGATGTGTTATAGCGATCCCTTGCTGAAAATAACATCATCATCATGTCGCACTGTGGCGGCTATCGCACTTTAACGTTTCGTGCTGCCCCCCAGTCTATGCAATAGACCACAAACTGCAAAAAAAAGTCCGTCGAAAAGACTTGAAAAGTGCATATCCAGACCCATTTTTATACCGTAGCCAATGAGAACACGCCTGATGGGTGTTCTGGCTATCCGACCTGTCCATTGTGGAAGGTCTTACATTCTCGCTGATTTCAGGAGCTATTAATTATGCGTAACTTTGATTTATCTCCGCTTTACCGTTCTGCTATTGGATTTGACCGTTTGTTTAACCACTTAGAAAACAACCAGAGCCAGAGTAATGGCGGCTACCCACCGTACAATGTTGAACTGGTAGACGAAAACCATTACCGCATTGCTATCGCGGTGGCTGGCTTTGCCGAAAGTGAACTGGAAATTACCGCCCAGGACAATCTGCTGGTAGTGAAAGGTGCTCACGCCGACGAACAAAAAGAGCGCACCTATCTGTACCAGGGCATCGCTGAACGCAACTTTGAACGTAAATTCCAGTTAGCTGAGAACATTCATGTTCGTGGCGCTAACCTGGTGAACGGTCTGCTGTATATCGATCTCGAACGCGTGATTCCTGAAGCGAAAAAACCGCGCCGTATCGAAATCAACTAATTCTCTAAGGCCGCAGTGCGCGGCCTGACATTTGATGCTCGCCGTCAGGGAGCATATGCGAATCTTCGGATTTGCAGGTACTTACTCGCTTCTTAGAAGGAGAAATGACTATGCGTAACTTCGATTTATCCCCACTGATGCGTCAATGGATCGGTTTTGACAAACTGGCCAACGCACTGCAAAACGCCGGTGAAAGCCAGAGCTTCCCGCCGTACAACATTGAGAAAAGCGACGATAACCACTACCGCATTACCCTTGCGCTGGCAGGTTTTCGTCAGGAAGATTTAGATATTCAACTGGAAGGAACGCGCCTGAGCGTAAAAGGCACGCCGGAGCAGCCAAAAGAAGAGAAGAAATGGCTGCATCAAGGGCTTATGAATCAGCCGTTTAGCCTGAGCTTTACGCTGGCTGAAAATATGGAAGTCTCTGGCGCAACCTTCGTTAATGGTTTACTGCATATTGATTTAATTCGTAATGAGCCTGAACCCATCGCAGCGCAGCGTATCGCTATCAGCGAACGTCCCGCGTTAAATAGCTAATTAGCTATTCTCTTTGCCCCGCCAGTTTGGTGGGGCTTTTTTTGCCTGCAATCTTCAACAATGTTTTAATTTTCGCCAATTTAAGATGTTCCGGCACTTTCTTTACCGTGATAATGTGCGCCATAAGGCAAATCTGCTTCACCGATTCAGCCATAATCCGTAGCAATTAAAATGTTATTTCAAGAGAAATGGACGATGAGTGATATAGCATTAACGGTCAGTATTCTGGCTTTGGTGGCGGTCGTCGGGTTGTTTATCGGCAACGTCAAGTTTCGCGGTGTTGGATTGGGCATTGGCGGCGTGCTGTTCGGTGGGATCATCGTCGGCCATTTTGTTTCACAGGCGGGGATGACATTAAGCAGCGACATGCTGCATGTTATCCAGGAATTTGGTCTGATCCTGTTCGTTTATACTATCGGTATTCAGGTGGGGCCGGGCTTCTTTGCCTCGTTGCGTGTCTCCGGATTACGCCTCAATTTGTTTGCTGTTTTGGTTGTCATCCTCGGTGGTCTGGTCACCGCCATCCTGCATAAACTGTTCGATATTCCACTTCCCGTGGTACTGGGGATTTTCTCCGGCGCGGTCACCAATACACCAGCGCTGGGTGCAGGTCAGCAGATCTTACGCGACCTGGGGACACCGATGGAGATGGTCGATCAGATGGGGATGAGCTATGCGATGGCGTATCCATTTGGGATTTGCGGCATTTTGTTCACTATGTGGATGCTGCGGGTTATTTTCCGCGTCAATGTTGAGACTGAGGCGTTGCAACACGAGTCTACGCGGACTAACGGTAGCGTGCTGATCAGGACCATTAACATCCGTGTTGATAACCCTAACTTACATAATTTAGCGATTAAAGACGTACCGATTCTCAATGGCGATAAAGTTATCTGCTCGCGATTGAAACGAGAGGAAACCCTCAAAGTACCTTCTCCGGAAACCATTATTCAGTTGGGCGATTTGCTTCATCTGGTGGGGCAGCCTGCGGATTTACATAATGCGCAATTGGTGATTGGTCAGGAAGTGGATACCTCGCTGTCGACGAAAGGCACCGATCTGCGCGTCGAACGCGTGGTGGTCACCAATGAGAATGTGCTTGGTAAACGTATTCGCGACCTGCACTTTAAGGAGCGCTATGACGTCGTTATTTCGCGCCTGAACCGTGCTGGCGTTGAATTAGTTGCAAGTAGCGATATTAGCCTGCAATTTGGCGATATTCTCAACCTGGTTGGACGCCCGTCCGCGATTGATGCCGTTGCTAATGTATTAGGTAATGCGCAGCAAAAATTGCAACAGGTACAAATGTTACCGGTGTTTATTGGTATTGGGCTTGGCGTATTGTTGGGTTCCATTCCGGTGTTTGTGCCTGGATTCCCGGCTGCGTTGAAGTTGGGGCTGGCGGGTGGTCCGCTGATTATGGCGCTGATCCTCGGGCGTATCGGCAGCATTGGTAAGCTTTACTGGTTTATGCCGCCAAGTGCCAACCTGGCGCTGCGCGAACTGGGTATCGTACTGTTTCTCTCGGTAGTTGGCCTGAAATCCGGCGGCGATTTTATCCATACACTGGTGGATGGCGAAGGGTTAAGCTGGATAGGCTATGGCGCATTGATTACTGCAATTCCGCTGATCACGGCTGGCATTCTGGCGCGGATGTTAGTCAAAATGAATTATCTCACGATGTGCGGGATGCTCGCGGGTTCAATGACCGATCCTCCGGCACTGGCGTTTGCCAATAATCTTCATCCTACCAGTGGCGCGGCAGCGCTCTCTTACGCCACGGTGTATCCGTTAGTTATGTTCCTGCGCATTATCACACCACAGTTACTGGCGGTGCTTTTCTGGAGTATCGGCTAACGCTTTTCCGGGTGGAGTCGCCATAAATGGTTCTCCACCTGGCATTCACAATGCATTTCTGAACATTACCGCGTTGCTTAAACCAGTGAACCGCCGGTCAGGAAGGAAAAGATAAGGAATATCAGCAAAATGCTGCACACGATGCCGATACCAAAAAGCAAGGTATGGAAAGCCAGCGTCCCGCCGCCAAATACCAGTGCGCCTCGAATGCCCCAGCGATTTTCCTTACGCATACCGCCAACAAATGCGCAGAGTAGCGCGGCAATGGCCAGTGCGATACCGCCTTGATCGAGGATTTTATCGACATCCACGTCCTCTTTTTTCTCCACGGTGGTAATTTTTTCACCTTTTATTCCGGCGAGAAGACCTCTTTTAATTTCAGCCGTTTTGTCCGCCACGATGCTTTCCAGCGTTGGTGGTGGCGCGGCAAAAGGGCCGAATGAAAAGTGGATAATACCCATCAATAAAGCGATAGCACCGAACAGCATGCCCAGTGAACTGCTTTTATTTTGCGCTATGATACCCATCAGACCTCCTTGTAGTGGATGGCAAAAGCATATCAGGAAACGGGTGGACGAAATTCTTAAAAATAACCGCTAAAGGCAGAGCGTTAGTGAAAGTGCAAAGGAGCAACAATGAAAATTTCCCGCCTTGGAGAAGCGCCTGATTACCGCTTTTCGTTGGCTAATGAACGTACATTTCTGGCATGGATCCGTACCGCGTTGGGATTTCTGGCGGCGGGCGTCGGGTTGGATCAACTTGCGCCAGACTTCGCTACGCCCGTCATTCGTGAGCTGCTGGCGTTATTGTTATGCCTGTTTTCCGGCGGATTAGCGATGTATGGCTATCTGCGCTGGTTACGCAATGAAAAAGCGATGCGTCTGAAAGAGGACTTACCCTATACCAACAGCTTATTAATCATCAGCTTAATATTGATGATCGTAGCGGTAATAGTCATGGGGCTGGTGCTGTATGCCGGATAGTCGCAAAGCCAGACGCATTGCTGATCCCGGACTTCAGCCAGAACGGACATCGTTGGCGTGGTTTCGCACCATGCTGGGTTATGGCGCGCTGATGGCGCTGGCAATTAAACACAACTGGCATCAGGCCGGCGCGTTGTTCTGGATTTCTATTGGCATCCTCGCCATTGTGGCATTAATACTTTGGCGCTATACCCGTAATCGTAATTTAATGGATGTGACTAATAGTGATTTTTCTCAATTTAACGTCATCCGTGACAAATTTATGATCTCCCTCGCGGTGTTATCTCTTGCAATACTGTTTGCTGTAACGCATATACATCAACTAATCGTATTGATTGAGAGAGTCGCATGACAGGAAGTCAGGTTGTAAATGCTGAAGAGGACAGGCATAAACTGGTTGTAGAGTATAAAGATGCGCTACAACCTGCCGATTTTTATCAGAATTTCAAACAGCGGGGTCTTCGCTCCGTGCAACTTATTCCCCATATAGAATTTGATGACCGGGGCGAGCTGACAGCTTCTTCGGTGACGGCTGAACTGTGGGGGCAATTTTTAATCGCTCTGTTCGAGCGTTGGGTACGTGCAGATATTGGTCGTATATCAGTCGAACTTTTTGACGCTACGCTGCAAAAATGGTGCGGGAGCGAAAACGTACAACTTCGGCGGGAGTGTCAGGTGTGCGACTGGCGTCGCTTGTGCCGGCATTCCCTGGAGGATTCTCCTGGCAACGTGCTTTGTGTTGGCTATCAAGCTTTTTATTCCCACTCTGCGCCGCACATGCGGGTGATGCGTGACCTGATAAAGCAGCATCGTTCTCCTATGGAGTTGATGACGATGCTGCGGTGACGTGAGCTTAAACGGGCTGCCCCTGATGCGACATCCGCGTCGCCAGCGGTAGCCAGCACAGCACGATCAACAATCCCATTAAGGTCATCAACAACCCCAGGCTGCCCTGACCGGTTTGCGGCAGCATCGCGGAGAGCGACGCCAGCACGCCGGAACCAATGTTTTGCAGGCCGCCGACCAGCGCACCAGCCGTGCCAGCAAGGAAGGGGAATGGCTCCATTGCGCCGCTGGTTGCCAGCGGAAACAGCATCCCGGCACCGAAAAAGAACAGCGCGGCGGGAACGAGCAACGTCCAGACATTCATCACGCTAAACCAGCCGGGGATCCACATCATCATTCCTGCCAACAGGCAACAGATAACCGACTGCCACATTAACGTAGAGAAACGTTTATTCGGTCGACCAGCAAACCATGCGCCGAAGAATGCCGCTGGAATTGGCAGAATAAACAAAATACTGACTGTCATACTGCTCAACCCTAACACTGCCCCCATCAACACACCGGAACAGGCTTCGAAAGCGGCAATCCCTGCCAGACCACCAATTAACATCAGCAAATAGCAGTTAAAGCTGCCATTGCCAAAGAGTGTTTTATAACTGGTGAGCAGGCGCGTACGCGGCGCATCGGCAGGGCGTGTTTCCGGCATCCAGCGCGCCATGCTGAACGTCACACTGGCACAAAGCACCAGTAAAAACAGATAACAGGCCCGCCAGCTCCACAGGGTATTCAGCAGGCCGCCAATGAGTGGTGCGAGCAACGGACTTACGAGAATCCCCATATTTAACATGCTATTAGCGTGACGAAGCTGTGTCCGTTCATATAAATCACGCGGCAATGTACGCGCCATTACGCCGCCGACACCGGTCCCCATCCCCTGAATCGCACTGGCGGCAATTAACACCGTCAGGCTGGAAGTGGTGACTGCCACCAGTGTCGCCAACATAAAAATGGACATTCCGACGAGGATCACCGGGCGGCGTCCCACTCTGTCGGAAATTGGGCCATAAAATAGTTGTGAGATACCGTAGGTCAGCAGATAAGCGCCCATTACGCTCTGCACCGCCCCTTCACGGACGTTGAGATCTTGTGCCATATCGGCAATAGCAGGAATATAAATAGTTTGTGCCATCTGACCGACGGCCACGAGTAATACCAACATCAATAATAAATTGACGTTTCTATGCCTTTTCATTATCACGGACGCTTTTAAAAATATATTTAGAATAAGTTACTACGCATTCGAATAAATGCAGGAGAGGAATCTATCACATTGATAAATGTTAGCCAGATATATATACGGAATGATGAATAACAAAACGGCAGAAAATATAAACAACAGCGGCAATAAATGTTGCCGGAAGGGACTTTAGCTTAAATAAATACTGTAGGTCGGAAAGATGTGTCAGCATCGCATACGACACCAATCTGCCAGCAGAATATGAAAGGGGAGCGGTTTCCCGCTCCCCTTTGGTGCGACTTGAATCTGAATTACTTCAAGTATTTCAGAACAGCATCAAGCAGTTGCAGTGCAGCAACAATGAGTTTGAGGATAAGAATGGCAATATCCACCAGGCTCATACGCGTCTCCTGTGGTTCAGGAGCACTGCCAGCTGACGTACCTTTCCGCTGCCTGTTGCCAGCTGTTGCGCACGCAGCTTCTTCAGAAGAAACGTTGTGCTTGTTGACATAACACAGTGTGCTCACGCGGGGTTAAGGCGCTGACGGCACCACCCGTTTCAGCCAGGACTTATTGCGCCGGGTAACGATGCGGCCCCGCATAACACATTGCGTACAGTGATATTATAGAATCATACTGTACAAATAAACAGTAAAAATTAGACAAAATCCAAACTGTGATCGATACTCAATTATGCGCTAAATAAGTCAAAATTCGTGCCGAAATTGCGCGTTCTACGCGGAACACGTATACTTTCAGTGTTGACATAACACAGTGTGCTTTGCGGTTACCAGCCGCGGGCGGCTGACAAAACCTCGCTCCGGCGGGGTTTTTTGTTACCTGCATTTCAGTACAAAACGTGATCAACCCCCCAATTATTCCTTGATGAAAAATTTTCCATTGTCTCCCCTGTAAAGCTGTGCTTGTATAAATATTGTTAAACACAAAACCAACAAGGTCCCCAATGACTACTTCCATGCTCAACGCAAAACTACTACCAACTGCGCCATCCGCCGCAGTGGTCGTCGTGCGTGTGGTGGTCGTCGTCGGCAATGCGCCGTAGGGACTGGAACAACACACGATTCCAAAACCCCGCCGGCGCAAACCGGGCGGGGTTTTTCGTTTAAACACCTCCCGGAAAGTCGGCCCAGAAGAAAAGGACTGGAGCATGGCAAGTTCGGGCACAACATCGACACGTAAGCGTTTTACCGGCGCAGAATTTATCGTTCATTTCCTGGAACAGCAGGGTATTAAGATTGTGACGGGGATTCCGGGCGGTTCGATTCTCCCTGTTTACGACGCCTTAAGCCAAAGCACACAAATTCGCCATATTCTGGCTCGCCATGAACAGGGCGCGGGGTTTATCGCTCAGGGAATGGCGCGCACTGACGGCAAACCGGCGGTCTGTATGGCCTGTAGCGGACCGGGCGCAACCAATCTGGTGACCGCCATTGCCGACGCGCGGCTGGACTCCATCCCGCTGATTTGCATCACCGGCCAGGTTCCCGCCTCGATGATTGGCACCGACGCCTTTCAGGAAGTGGACACCTACGGCATCTCTATCCCCATCACCAAACACAACTATCTGGTCAGGCATATCGAAGAACTCCCGCAGGTCATGAGCGATGCCTTCCGCATTGCGCAATCAGGCCGCCCTGGCCCGGTGTGGATAGACATTCCTAAGGATGTGCAAACGGCGGTTTTTGAAATTGAAGAACAGCCCGCGGCGGCAGAAAAAACCGCCGCGCCCGCCTTTAGCGAAGAAAGTATTCGTGACGCTGCGGCAATGATTAACGCCGCCAAACGCCCGGTGCTTTATCTGGGGGGCGGTGTCATTAACGCGCCCGCGCGGGTGCGTGAACTGGCTGAGAAAGCGCAGCTGCCTACCACCATGACCTTAATGGCGCTGGGCATGTTGCCAAAAGCACATCCGCTGTCGCTGGGCATGCTGGGGATGCACGGCGTGCGCAGCACCAACTATATCTTGCAGGAGGCGGACCTGCTGATTGTTCTCGGTGCGCGTTTTGATGACCGGGCAATTGGCAAAACGGAAGAGTTCTGCCCGAATGCCAAAATTATTCATGTGGATATCGATCGCGCGGAGCTGGGTAAAGTTAAGCAACCGCACGTGGCGATTCAGGCGGATGTTGATGATGTGCTGGCGCAGCTGATCCCGCAGGTGGAAGCCCAGCCGCGTGCAGAGTGGCACCAACTGGTGGCGGATTTACAGCGCGAGTTCCCGTGTCCTATCCCGAAAGCGTGCGATCCATTAACACATTACGGGCTGATTAATGCCGTTGCCGCCTGTGTCGATGACAACGCGATTATCACCACCGACGTGGGTCAGCATCAGATGTGGACGGCGCAGGCTTATCCGCTCAATCGACCACGTCAGTGGCTGACTTCTGGTGGGCTGGGAACGATGGGCTTCGGTTTACCCGCAGCGATAGGTGCGGCGCTGGCTAACCCAGATCGCAAAGTGTTGTGTTTCTCCGGCGACGGTAGCCTGATGATGAATATTCAGGAGATGGCGACCGCCAGTGAAAACCAGCTGGATGTCAAAATCATCCTGATGAATAACGAAGCACTGGGGCTGGTGCATCAGCAACAGAGTCTGTTCTACAAGCAGGGTGTTTTTGCGGCCACCTATCCGGGAAAAATCAATTTTATGCAAATCGCTGCCGGGTTCGGCCTCGAAACCTGTGATTTGAATAATGAAACCGATCCGCAGGCGGCATTACAGGAAATTATCAATCGCCCTGGTCCGGCGCTGATCCACGTACGCATTGATGCTGAAGAAAAAGTGTACCCAATGGTGCCGCCAGGCGCGGCAAATACTGAAATGGTGGGGGAATAAGCCATGCAAAACACAACTTATGACAACGTGATTCTGGAACTCACCGTTCGCAACCATCCCGGTGTAATGACCCACGTTTGTGGGCTTTTTGCCCGTCGTGCTTTTAACGTCGAAGGCATTCTTTGTCTGCCGATTCAGAACAGCGACAAAAGCCACATCTGGCTACTGGTCAATGACGATCAGCGACTGGAACAAATGATAAGCCAGATAGACAAACTGGAGGATGTGGTGAAAGTGCAGCGTAATCAGTCCGACCCGACAATGTTTAACAAGATAGCCGTATTTTTTCAGTAACCGCTCAAGGCTTGAACAGTGGCGCGCTTATCGTTAAGGTAAGCGCGTTTTTTTACCCGCCAGGACAAGACCATGATAACCGTTGCCCTTATAGACGATCACCTTATCGTCCGCTCCGGCTTTGCGCAGCTGCTGGGGCTGGAACCTGATTTGCAGGTAGTTGCCGAGTTTGGTTCCGGGCGTGAGGCGCTGACTGGCTTACCTGGGCGCGGTGTGCAGGTGTGTATTTGCGATATCTCCATGCCCGATATCTCCGGTCTGGAGCTGCTAAGCCAGCTACCGAAAGGTATGGCGACAATTATGCTCTCCGTTCACGACAGTCCGGCGCTGATTGAACAGGCGCTTAACGCGGGGGCGCGCGGCTTTCTCTCTAAACGCTGTAGCCCGGACGAGCTGATCGCTGCCGTGCATACGGTTGCAACTGGCGGCTGTTATCTGACGCCGGATATCGCGATTAAACTGGCATCGGGCCGTCAGGACCCGCTAACCAAACGCGAACGCCAGGTGGCAGAAAAACTGGCGCAAGGGATGGCGGTGAAAGAGATTGCCGCCGAACTGGGGTTGTCGCCAAAAACTGTGCATGTACATCGTGCCAATCTGATGGAAAAACTGGGCGTCAGCAACGACGTTGAACTGGCGCGGCGCATGTTTGATGGCTGGTGATGAAGACATTTTTCTCCCGCTTGAATACTGTAGTTTCCTGCTTTTTTATCTTCTCTGCCGCATGGTTTTGCCTGTGGAGTATCAGCCTGCACCTGGTTGTACGACCGGATCTGGCGGTATTGCTGTTTCCGTTCGGTCTGCGACTGGGGCTGATGTTGCAATGCCCGCGCAGATACTGGCTGGTGCTGATGGGCGCAGAATGGCTGCTGATTTACTGGCTGACGCAGGCGGTTGGGTTAACGCATGATCCGTTATTGATGATCGGTAGTTTGCTGACGTTACTTCCTGTGGCGTTGATTTCCCGTTATCGCCACCAGCGCGACTGGCGCACGTTGCTGTTACAGGGCGCGGCACTGACGGCGGCGGCGTTATTACAGTCATCACCCTGGCTTTGGCATGGGTACGGAAACGAGCCCTGGAACGCCCTACTGATGACCTTAACCGGCGGCCTGACGCTGGCCCCCATTTGCCTGGTGTTCTGGCACTATCTGGCGAATAACACCTGGCTGCCGCTGGGGCCATCGCTGGTTTCCCAGCCGATCAACTGGCGTGGGCGGCATCTGGTCTGGTATTTGCTGTTGTTTGTTATCAGCCTGTGGTTGCAACTGGGGCTGCCGAACGAACTCTCGCGCTTTACCCCGTTTTGTCTGGCGCTGCCGATTATCGCCCTGGCCTGGCATTATGGCTGGCAAGGGGCGCTGATTGCGACGCTGATGAACGCCATCGCGCTGATCGCCAGTCAGACCTGGCGCGATCATCCGGTCGATTTATTGCTTTCGCTGCTGGTGCAAAGCCTCACTGGCCTGTTACTGGGCGCAGGCATCCAGCGGTTGCGTGAACTTAACCAGTCGCTACAAAAGGAACTGGCACGTAATCAACATCTTGCCGAGCGGTTGCTTGAAACCGAAGAGAGTGTGCGTCGCGACGTAGCGCGTGAACTGCACGATGATATCGGCCAGACCATCACTGCCATTCGTACTCAGGCTGGCATTGTCCAGCGGCTGGCGGCGGATAACGCCAGTGTGAAACAGAGCGGACAGCTCATCGAACAATTGTCGCTGGGCGTTTACGACGCGGTTCGCCGCTTGTTAGGGCGGTTACGTCCGCGCCAGTTGGATGATCTGACCCTGGAGCAGGCCATCCGTTCATTGATGCGGGAAATGGAGCTGGAAGGGCGCGGCATTGTCAGTCATCTCGAATGGCGGATAGATGAATCAGCGCTAAGTGAGAACCAGCGCGTAACCCTATTTCGTATCTGTCAGGAGGGGCTGAACAACATTGTGAAACATGCAGATGCCAGTGCGGTTATCCTGCAAGGCTGGCAGCAGGATGAGCGTTTAATGCTGGTGATTGAAGACGATGGTAGTGGTCTGCCGCCAGGTTCCGGGCAGCAAGGTTTTGGCTTGACCGGAATGCGCGAGCGCGTAACGGCGCTGGGCGGCACATTGACCATTTCCTGCCTGCACGGCACGCGTGTCAGCGTTTCTCTACCTCAACGTTATGTTTAAGGCTTGATGATGTTGCCGTTTCTGAAAGCACCTGCCGACGCACCGCTGATCAGCGATAAAAGTGAAATTGATGCTCGCTACCGCTACTGGCGTCGGCATATTTTGCTGACCATCTGGCTGGGCTATGCGCTGTTTTACTTCACGCGTAAAAGTTTTAACGCCGCCGTACCAGAAATCCTTGCCAACGGCGTGCTCAGCCGTAGCGATATCGGCCTGTTAGCAACGCTGTTTTACATTACCTACGGCGTATCGAAATTTGTCTCCAGCATTGTCAGTGACCGCTCTAATGCCCGTTATTTTATGGGGATTGGGCTTATCGCCACGGGCATCATCAACATTCTGTTTGGCTTCTCCACCTCGTTGTGGGCGTTTGCCGTGCTGTGGGTGCTGAACGCCTTTTTCCAGGGCTGGGGTTCGCCGGTGTGCGCGCGTCTGCTAACCGCCTGGTATTCTCGTACCGAGCGCGGCGGTTGGTGGGCGCTATGGAATACGGCGCATAACGTCGGCGGTGCGCTCATTCCCATTGTGATGGCAGCGAGCGCGCTGCATTACG
Source organism: Escherichia sp. E1130 (assembly GCF_005781065.1). Lineage (NCBI taxonomy): Bacteria > Pseudomonadati > Pseudomonadota > Gammaproteobacteria > Enterobacterales > Enterobacteriaceae > Escherichia > Escherichia sp. E1130. The sequence continues at coordinate 209,779 of NZ_VATL01000001.1, read as the reverse complement.
GCTGGCGTGCCGGGATGATGATTGCCGGTTGTATGGCGATAGTCGTGGGGATTTTTCTTTGTTGGCGGCTGCGCGATCGCCCGCAGGCGTTAGGTTTACCGGCGGTCGGAGAATGGCGGCACGATGCGCTGGAAATCGCCCAACAACAAGAAGGGGCGGGGCTGACGCGTAAAGAGATCCTCACCAAATATGTGTTGTTGAATCCGTATATCTGGCTGCTTTCGTTCTGTTATGTGCTGGTCTATGTGGTTCGTGCGGCGATCAACGACTGGGGCAACCTGTATATGTCCGAGACGCTGGGCGTCGATCTGGTCACGGCGAATACGGCAGTAACGATGTTTGAACTGGGCGGGTTTATCGGTGCGCTGGTAGCCGGTTGGGGCTCGGACAAACTGTTTAACGGCAACCGTGGGCCGATGAATTTGATTTTTGCTGCGGGGATTTTGCTCTCCGTTGGCTCGCTGTGGTTGATGCCATTTGCCAGCTACGTGATGCAGGCAACCTGCTTCTTCACCATTGGTTTTTTTGTCTTTGGCCCGCAGATGTTAATTGGTATGGCGGCGGCAGAGTGTTCTCACAAAGAGGCGGCAGGTGCGGCGACGGGGTTTGTCGGCTTGTTTGCTTATCTGGGGGCGTCGCTTGCCGGTTGGCCGCTGGCGAAAGTGCTGGATACCTGGCACTGGAGTGGCTTTTTCGTGGTTATCGCCATTGCTGCCGGGGTTTCGGCACTGTTGTTACTGCCCTTTTTGAACGCCCAGGCACCACGCGAAGCGTGATGCATCTCACTTTTCTACCTCATATCCGGCAAAACTAAGAAATTTTCCTGGTTTTGCCTGGACGCTATCTCAAGCCTGATTTGCTGCAGGTTTTTACAATGCCATCATTCGTTAATTCTTTCCCAAAATAATTCAAGTTGCAGGAACGCGAGCAGCTAAGGCACCTGCGGCCTGAAGTATGAAGGGAAATCAGGAGTAACCCATGCTGGCTTTCTTAAACCAGGTTCGCAAGCCGACCCTGGATCTTCCGCTCGAAGTGCGGCGTAAAATGTGGTTCAAACCGTTCATGCAATCCTATCTGGTGGTCTTTATTGGCTACCTGACGATGTACCTGATTCGCAAGAACTTCAACATCGCACAGAACGACATGATCTCGACCTACGGGTTGAGCATGACGCAGCTGGGGATGATCGGCCTGGGCTTCTCCATCACTTACGGCGTGGGTAAAACGCTGGTTTCCTACTACGCCGACGGCAAAAATACCAAACAATTCCTGCCGTTCATGCTGATCTTGTCCGCTATTTGTATGCTGGGCTTCAGCGCCAGCATGGGCAGCGGCTCGGTTAGCCTGTTCCTGATGATTGCCTTCTACGCCTTAAGCGGTTTTTTCCAGAGCACTGGCGGTTCATGCAGTTACTCCACGATTACCAAATGGACGCCGCGTCGTAAGCGCGGGACCTTCCTCGGTTTCTGGAACATTTCCCACAACCTCGGCGGCGCGGGGGCGGCGGGTGTGGCGTTATTCGGCGCAAATTACCTGTTCGACGGTCACGTGATCGGCATGTTTATCTTCCCGTCGATTATCGCGTTGATTGTCGGTTTTATCGGTCTGCGTTACGGCAGCGACTCCCCTGAAGCGTATGGTCTTGGCAAAGCGGAAGAACTATTCGGTGAAGAGATCAGCGAAGAGGACAAAGAGACGGAATCCACCGACATGACCAAGTGGCAGATCTTTGTCGAATATGTTTTGAAAAACAAAGTGATCTGGCTGCTGTGCTTCGCCAACATCTTCCTGTACGTGGTACGCATTGGTATCGACCAGTGGTCAACCGTGTATGCTTTTCAGGAGTTGAAACTCTCTAAATCGGTGGCGATTCAGGGCTTTACGCTATTTGAAGCCGGTGCTCTGGTTGGCACGCTGCTGTGGGGCTGGCTCTCTGACCTGGCGAATGGACGCCGTGGCCTGGTGGCGTGTGTTGCACTGGCGCTGATTATCGCCACGCTTGGTGTGTATCAACACGCCAGCAACCAATATATCTATCTGGCTTCTCTTTTTGCATTAGGTTTCCTGGTATTCGGTCCGCAACTGTTGATTGGCGTAGCGGCTGTTGGCTTCGTACCGAAAAAAGCGATCGGCGCTGCCGATGGGATTAAAGGCACTTTCGCCTACCTGATTGGTGACAGCTTTGCCAAATTAGGTCTGGGAATGATTGCCGATGGTACGCCAGTGTTCGGCCTCACCGGCTGGGCAGGCACCTTCGCTGCACTGGATATCGCCGCTATTGGCTGTATCTGCCTGATGGCGATAGTCGCGGTGATGGAAGAACGAAAAATCCGCCGCGAGAAAAAAATTCAGCAGTTGACAGTGGCATAAACGTAACTGGTGACTTTTGCCCGGCATGACGCCGGGCTTTTTTTTATTATTCCGTGACTTCCAGGGTGGTGAAGGCAAACTTCTCGCCATCAAACAGCCCCTGACTGGTCAGTTTCAATGCGGGGATCACCGGCAGGGAAAGAAACGCCATCTGAATAAACGGTTCATCGGGTAACGGACCACATTCACGGGCAGCGACTTTTAACGCGTCAATTTGCTCCGCCAGTGACTGCGCCGTGTCGGTGCTCATCAGCCCGGCAATGGGCAACGGCAGATGACTCTGTACCTGGCCGTTACGGACCACGCACAGCCCGCCGCCATCCTGAATCACCTGGTTGGCCGCCAGCGCCATCTCTTCTGCGCTACGACCGATCACCACAATATTATGGCTGTCATGGCTGACTGTCGCCGCCAGCGCGCCTTCATTCAGGCCAAAGCCGCCGAGCAAACCACAGGCCGGAGCCAGACGTTGCCCGTAACGCTCAAGTACGGCAATAAAGCACACATCATCGCGATCAAAACCATTTTCGCTGTAGACGCTGGAGCGGGAGTGCGTGATCAGTTCGTTATGGATGACATCAATGACGCGATAGCGTTTTCCGGGGGTAAATTGCAGGGCAAAGTCGCTGGCGGAAACTGGCTGGCGGGCAATGGTATTGCCATATGGCGGGGCGGATTGTGCCAGTCTCGCCGACTCTTCTGCCTGCAAGGTTTGTGCGTCAATCGGTTCGCCTTTCACCAGTACCTGTTGCACTGTGACTTTACGCGCGTCACTTAACAGGACAATGTCGGCCTGCTTGCCGGGAGCCAGTAAACCGAGATGATTCAGACCAAAATGGCGCGCCGTCGACCAGCTGGCTACGCGATATGCCGCATGCAACGGCACATTGTGTTGTTCAATCAGGCGGCGAATTAAGGCGTCGATATGCCCTTCGTGAGCGATTTCCCACGGGTTACGGTCATCAGTACAAAGCATGCATTGTGGGCTGTTAAATTCGTTGATCAACGGAGCCAGCGCGTTGAGATTGCGGGCAGCGGACCCTTCGCGGATCATCAACGACATGCCGAGTTGTAATTTTCGGCGTCCTTCTTCCAGCTGATAACTTTCGTGGCAGTTTTCAATACCCGCGGCAATATAGGCGTTAAGTTCTTTACCGCTTAGACCGGGGCAGTGACCATCCAGAGTCAGATGGCGAAAGGCGTCCAGTTTATCGAGCAGCGCATTTTGTCCACTAATTACGCCAGGGTAGTCCATCATTTCGGCCAGACCAGTAACCTGCGGATGGTCGCGCCAGGCGAGCATCTGTTCGAGCGTAAAACTGGCACCATTAACATCGCAGCCTTCCAGAGCGGGTACGCAAGAGCTGACCTGCAAATACTGGTTTTGCTTTGCCTGTTCGGCACAGCGGGCAAACCAGGCAAATCCAGCTTCGCCCATCACGTTGACGATTTCATGAGGGTCGCAAATTACAGTTGTGAGGCCGCGTGGCAGGGTAGCTGTTTCAAAAGTGACCGGCGTCATCATGCTGGATTCAATATGCAGGTGAGCATCAATAAACCCCGGCACCGCCGTTGCGCCGCGGGCATCAATCCGCCGCAAAGCCTGAGCGTCGGCATATTCTTCGCCAACACCGGCAATGTAACGTCCTTTAATCACAATCGGGCCGGGAATTTCTCCGCCATTGATCAGATCCAGAATAGCGACATTATCAATAATATAATCGGCAACAGCGTCGCCACGGGAAACAGCCAGCAAATCCTGGTATTCAGCTCGACTAATGTGATGAAATTTATGGTTAATAGGATTATTCATATTTTTCTCATTTTGATTTTATCAATTTGATTATTATTTATCATAAAGAAACATCGCGTGATTATTAAAGAATATCCATTAATGTGCAATTGAAATGTGATAATTATCACTGAACCGTTGTTGTCATTTGTTTTACAAAAGCAAAGGATTAAATCTCCTCCAATGGACAAGAAAATGAATAATGATAATACCGATTACGTGAGTAATGAATCAGGGACGCTTTCTCGATTATTTAAACTGCCACAACATGGGACTACCGTCCGCACAGAATTGATTGCGGGGATGACCACTTTTTTAACTATGGTGTACATCGTTTTTGTTAACCCACAAATACTCGGTGCGGCACAAATGGACCCGAAAGTGGTGTTTGTCACCACTTGTTTGATTGCCGGCATCGGTAGTATTGCGATGGGGATATTTGCTAACTTGCCCGTGGCACTGGCGCCGGCAATGGGGCTGAACGCCTTCTTTGCGTTCGTGGTTGTAGGGGCGATGGGCATCTCCTGGCAGACCGGAATGGGGGCGATATTCTGGGGGGCAATAGGGCTATTTTTGCTGACTCTTTTTCGTATCCGTTACTGGATGATCTCTAACATTCCGTTAAGTTTACGTATTGGTATCACCAGTGGTATCGGGCTATTTATTGCCTTAATGGGATTAAAAAATACCGGTGTTATTGTCGCCAATAAAGACACGCTGGTGATGATTGGTGATTTAAGTTCCCACGGTGTGTTGTTAGGTATTTTAGGGTTTTTTATTATAACCGTGTTGTCATCGCGTAATTTTCATGCGGCGGTGTTGGTTTCTATCGTCGTTACTTCCTGTTGTGGATTATTTTTCGGAGATGTTCATTTCAGCGGAATCTATTCTATTCCACCTGATATTAGCGGTGTTATTGGCGAGGTTGATTTGAGCGGGGCATTATCGCTTGAGCTTGCCGGTATCATTTTCTCCTTTATGTTGATCAACCTATTTGATTCATCAGGAACATTAATTGGTGTAACTGATAAAGCTGGCTTAATAGATAGTAACGGTAAATTCCCTAACATGAATAAGGCGCTATATGTTGATAGCGTGAGTTCGGTGGCTGGCGCGTTTATCGGAACTTCCTCTGTTACCGCCTATATTGAAAGTACTTCTGGCGTAGCGGTCGGCGGTCGCACGGGGCTGACTGCGGTTGTTGTTGGCGTTATGTTCCTGCTGGTTATGTTCTTCTCACCGCTGGTGGCGATGGTTCCACCTTACGCCACCGCCGGGGCGTTAATCTTTGTTGGCGTGTTGATGACCTCAAGTCTGGCGCGCGTTAACTGGGATGATTTTACCGAATCGGTACCTGCATTTATCACCACAGTGATGATGCCCTTTACGTTCTCGATCACTGAAGGGATTGCGCTCGGCTTTATGTCTTACTGCATCATGAAAGTGTGCACCGGGCGCTGGCGCGATCTGAATCTGTGTGTGGTGGTTGTAGCGGCATTGTTTGCGCTGAAAATCATCCTGGTGGATTAGTATCTGATAAGCGTTTCCAGATATCATGAGTGCCGGTTACGCAGGAGAACTCATGATCTGGATAATGCTCGCTACGCTGGTGGTGGTGTTTGTGGTTGGTTTTCGGGTGCTGACATCCGGGGCCAGAAAAGCGATTCGCCGCCTCAGCGATCGGCTGAATATTGATGTTGTACCCGTTGAGTCAATGGTCGATCAAATGGGAAAGTCAGCCGGTGACGAATTTTTACGTTATCTGCATCGCCCGGATGAGTCGCACCTGCAAAATGCCGCGCAGGTGTTGCTTATCTGGCAGGTTGTCATTGTCGATGGCAGCGAACAGAACCTGCTGCAATGGCATCGGATTTTACAAAAAGCCCGCCTTGCCGCGCCGATTACCGATGCTCAGGTCAGGCTGGCGCTGGGTTTTCTGCGCGAAATAGAGCCTGAAATGCAGGAGATTAATGCATTCCAGATGCGCTACAACGCGTTTTTTCAGCCTGCTGAGGGCGTTTACTGGCTGCATTAAAACCGCTTTGCCTGATGCGACGCTGGCGCGTCTTATCAGGCCTACAGACCGAGTACGGATAAGGCGTTCACGCCGCATCCGCTATCGGATCTGACAGTAGACGGACGCATTCTCTACGTTCTATTTACAGCAGCACCTCTAGCCCGTGTTTTTGCACAATACTAAGTAGTTTTAATGACATGCCGCTGGGGCGTTTAGCGCCACTTTCCCATTTTTGTACAGTTGAAACGCTGGTATTGAGATAGTGAGCGAAGACGGGTTGACTCACTTTTAATTTTTCCCGTAGTGCTTTTATCTCAACAGGTTGTAAGTCTGGTACGCTGGTCAGGCAGGCTTTGTCAAAAGTACGCATTGTTTCGGCAGAAATGGCATCAACGCTGGACAATCCAGCAGCCGCGCTGTGAATGGCCTCAAATGCAGGGCTTTTGAATTTAGTTTTTGTAGTCATAGCAGATCTCTGTCAGTTCTTTACTGTTAATCATTGCTGTCAGTTGGGCTTTCGTCAGGAAGGCATAATGCTTTGCGAGTTCACGAAATCCAGACAGTTCCTGACTACTGATGTTCGACATATCCTGTTTTGCATATAAAAACGTGTAAAACCAATTGCTACCCCCTTTCGCCAGAATAATCGCACGCTCACGATTTTGGTGAAGGCGCTTTTTAAAAACGCCACCACCAAGCGCATCAGCTTTACCCTGATCTGTTTCTAAAATGGCCCGGCATAACTCTTCATCTGTTATTGCATGAGACTTGGCTTCCCTTGCAAACCATTTGGTTTTAAACACACGCATATCGTTGATGTCCTGTTATTAAAGCATATCACTAAGTGCGATACTTTATCCCTTGTTTCCAACGAAATCGCGTCAATGCATATCACCTTGCCATATGATTTTTATTTCCTCGAGCAGCCTCGAATTTTTCCCACAACACTGTAAAAGTTGCAAAAACGTTAAATGCATCACACATTTCAATGTTAGACTGATCGGCTTTTCCCCTGAAACATGCCACGGGTAACACCATGAGTGAATATATCGAAGAAAACCGCGGCGCGGACGCCATTACCCGACCGAACTGGTCAGCCGTTTTCTCGGTGGCGTTTTGCGTCGCCTGTCTGATTATCGTTGAGTTTTTGCCCGTCAGTTTGTTGACGCCGATGGCGCACGATTTAGGCATTTCGGAAGGGGTTGCCGGGCAATCGGTGACCGTAACCGCTTTTGTGGCGATGTTTGCCAGTTTGTTTATTACCCAGACCATTCAGGCCACTGACCGCCGCTACGTTGTCATTCTGTTCGCCGTTTTGCTGACGCTTTCCTGCTTACTGGTTTCCTTTGCCAACTCATTCAGTCTGCTGTTAATCGGTCGCGCCTGTCTGGGGCTGGCACTGGGCGGATTCTGGGCGATGTCGGCGTCGCTGACCATGCGCCTGGTACCGCCTCGTACGGTGCCGAAGGCGCTGTCGGTGATCTTCGGCGCGGTGTCCATTGCGCTGGTAATTGCCGCGCCATTGGGCAGTTTTTTAGGCGAGCTTATCGGTTGGCGCAATGTCTTTAATGCGGCGGCGGTGATGGGCGTGCTGTGTATTATCTGGATTATCAAATCATTGCCTTCGCTGCCTGGCGAACCGTCACATCAGAAACAAAATACCTTTCGCCTGTTGCAGCGTCCGGGGGTGATGGCCGGGATGATCGCCATCTTTATGTCCTTCGCCGGACAGTTTGCTTTTTTCACTTATATTCGCCCAGTGTATATGAATCTGGCGGGATTCGGCGTTGATGGCTTAACGCTGGTGCTGTTGAGTATTGGTATCGCCAGTTTTGTTGGTACATCGCTTTCGTCGTTTATTCTCAAACGTTCGGTGAAACTGGCCTTAGCGGGCGCACCGTTTGTGCTCGCCCTGAGCGCGCTGGTACTGACGCTGTGGGGAAGCGATAAAATTGTTGCTACCGGTGTGGCGATTATCTGGGGGCTGACCTTTGCTTTAATTCCCGTTGGCTGGTCAACGTGGATCACTCGCTCATTGGCCGATCAGGCAGAAAAGGCTGGGTCTATTCAGGTGGCCGTTATTCAGCTTGCCAATACCTGCGGTGCGGCAATCGGCGGTTATGCGTTGGATAACATTGGTCTGACTTCGCCGCTGATGTTGTCCGGCACATTGATGTTGCTGACTGCATTGTTGGTTACGGCAAAGGTGAAAATGAAGAAATCCTGATATCAGGTAAAGAAGCGTTGGTCAGTGGTTGTTGCCGCTCTTACATATCCGGGCATTCTACCTTACCCAACGCTTCCCAATAATTGCTCTGATTATTACGTTCCATCGCCACGATGGCCTCGCGTATGTGTTGTTTATTGTTTTCATCTGACAACATTAACTTTTCCCACGCTTCATCTGACAACGATGCCTTCGGGGTGCAAATTTTCCGCAAATCCTCTAATACCGTATTTTTCTCTTTTGCGGACTGCAGTGAGCTAAAAGGCGACTCGGCGTATACGATGCCTGGCATAGCGAAAAAAGTGAAAATAAGCAGTAGCGTCGTTGGTTTCATGGATTCAACCTTTTACAAATGTGTATCGAATGAAGCATAAGTGTAGTTTGCTTTTATCGCTCTCATCATGCTGTACGAAACGCGCTTACGCGGTCAGTAAGAAGTGCCAGACCTTATATTCCACTTTTATTCCTTTTTATTCTTATCGATAGCGTTTCGTTTTTTAAACCGCAGCGACCTTACCGCTATAGTCAGGTAATCATTAATAAAAGGATAAAAAAATGAAACTGACAACACATCATCTACGGACAGGGGCAGCATTATTTCTGGCGTGGATCCTGCTGGCAGGCTGCGACCAGCAAAACAGCGATGCAAAACACATTAAAGTTGGCGTCATTAACGGTGCCGAACAGGATGTGGCAGAAGTCGCTAAAAAAGTGGCCAAAGAGAAGTATGGTCTTGAAGTTGAATTGGTTGGATTTAGTGGTTCGTTGTTGCCGAACGATGCAACTAATCAGGGTGAACTGGATGCCAATGTCTTCCAGCATCGTCCTTTCCTTGAACAGGATAATCAGGCGCACGGTTACAAACTGGTGGCGGTAGGAAATACCTTTGTCTTCCCCATGGCTGGCTATTCGAAAAAAATTAAAACAGTCGATCAGCTAAAAGAAGGAGCGACTGTAGCGATTCCGAATGATCCGACCAATCTGGGGCGTGCGCTGTTACTGTTGCAAAAAGAGAAACTTATTACCTTAAAAGAGGGGAAAGGTTTACTGCCAACGGCGTTGGATATTACTGAGAATCCACGCCATTTGCAGATAATGGAGCTGGAAGGGGCACAGTTGCCACGTGTACTGGACGACCCGAAAGTGGATGTAGCGATTATCAGCACCACTTACATCCAGCAAACAGGACTTTCTCCGGTTAACGACAGCGTATTTATTGAAGATAAAAATTCACCATATGTGAACATTCTGGTGGCGCGGGAAGATAATAAGGATGCAGAAAACGTGAAGGAGTTTCTGCAATCTTATCAGTCACCAGAAGTTGCTAAAGCGGCAGAAACCCTCTTTAACGGTGGCGCGGTGCCTGGCTGGTAATGATCAACCGTACCGCGCCGGACGATTACATTTTTCTGGCGCGGCGGCGGGAATCCATTGAAATCAAAATCACCGATGACAGAATCAGTAGCGTTCCCAGCCAATCTGGTAATGTGAAGGTGATCCCCAGCAACAGCAAAGAGAGCAGCGTGCTACTTAATGGTTCTGCGCAACTCAAAATACTGGCTTTCGGCCCGCCAATTAACTGTGCACCTTTCAGATACAGACTAAAGGTCAGCGAAGTTCCAATTACCACCAGATAGAAAAAAGCCAGGATCAGGCTGCCATTAACCACGAAATTTGTTCCTTGCCCGGCATAAAAGGGCAGCAGGACCATCCCACCAATGAGCATACTCCAGCCGACGACGGGCAGCGTGCCGTAACGGGCAATGAGCGTTGAGGGGTATGTCGTATAGAATGCGGCAGCAAAGGCTGAAGCAACTCCCCAGAACAGCGCAGCAGGAGAGATCGACAACGATGTTGGATTACCGTGGGTGACCAGCAAAAATGTGCCTATCAGGGAGGTCAAAATCGCGGTAAATACCAGAATACCGGGGCGCGATTTTCGTACCAGTGAGAACCAGGCCACAATAATCGTTGGTGATAAAAATTGCAGCACCGTTGCTGTAGCTGCATTTGATTTTTCAATCGTCAGTAAGAAAGTTAGCTGGACGGTCAGAGCGCCAACAATGGAAAAAATAAGCAGGCTGATGGCATCTTTATGATTCTTAATGATTGAGAAGACTTTATCGCCGTGGACAAAAGAGAGCGTCAGCAGAATAAATCCGGCAAATATCAGCCGCGTCATGGTCAGAAACTGCGATGACATCTGACTTTGTTCCATGATGTATTGCGCGCAAACGCCTGAACTTCCCCATAATACGGCGGCAATCAGAACGTTCATCATCCCCTTTCTGGTGGAACCCATTTTTCCCTCTGCATACTGTTTTGTCGTTTATGTATGCAGGCATGATAGCAAAAATGGTGAGAATGACCCCTTCCGGTAAACCCGTCATTTGATGGGGCGAGCATTTATGAAACGAGTGAAATACTTGTTAAACCGTCAGGTTATGACGTTATCATTTTGTTCTGACAGCGTGCTACTGTTCGCTTTTTAAACGCGAAGAATGTTATGCAAATCCATAAAGTAGTAACCCCCGAGTTTGTGAAGAAGTTTGCCTGCGTCGGCCCCAACTGCCTGATTTCCTGCTGTCAGGGATGGAAGATACACATCGACAAGAAAACCCATCATACTTACCTCAACGAACAACACCCGAAAATTGCCCAGTTGGCGAAAGAGAATTTATTACGGGTGCGAAATGGTAAAAGCCGCTATTCGATAATCAAACTGGACGCGCAGGGTCAGTGTCCGTTTCTCGATGAAAATAAACTCTGCCTGGTCCATCGCGATCTGGGAGAAAAAGCACTTTCAGAAACCTGTTCTACTTATCCACGTAGCAAAAAACACTACGCGGATACAACTCGCCATTCGATGGTGCTCTCATGTCCAGAAGTAGCCCGACTGGTATTGTTTGATGCCGACAGCATGTTAGTGCACGAACAGGATGATCTGTTGGCGAAGGCGAAAAACACCTGCACCGCCAGCCAGCCGGTTAATCAGATCCACCAGATTGTGCATCTCTTTGCCTGGCACCTTCTACAGGCGCCATCGTTGAACGTTGAAGAAAACCTAATGGCGCTGGCACAGTTTATGGTTTATCTGCAGCGCATTGAGTTCGATCTGCACAACCATTTTGCGCAGGCTGAACAGTACCATCAGGAGCTATTAAGCGAGCTGGCGGCAGGTATTAGCCTGATGAGTCAATCAACGCCTACGGAGTCGGTGGGATTGAAGGTGCGTGCGCTGACGGTATTGGGGTCGCTTGTCGCGAATAAGAGCAGCAGGGATCGTATTATTACTGACTTGCATCGTAAGATGGCGGTGTATTTAGACGTGGCAAACAGCCCGGATAAGCAGGCTCTGGCTGATAAGTTTGCTGTCCTGAATAAACAGTGGCAGCAGCTTTGCCAGGATTCTATCCTTAGCGCCCCGCATGTATTGCGCAATTTACTGACCTACAAAATTTACCACTGCCATTTTCCGGATGCTGATTTCTCAACGGTCATGCGCCAGGTTTACCGTTTAATTCTCGACTATTTCTATATTAAGCATTTGTTGAGTCTGACATCGCTGGAAGCAACTCTGGATGAGGCAACGGTACTGAAAATTGTGGCGAGCCTTGCCGAGAAAACCTTGCATTCGTCAACGATTAACCAGCGGATGGATAAAGCGATCGACATGATCAATGCCGGGGACGATCTCTCCTGCCTGTTGTTGATTCGTTAAATTCGCCTGTCGGGGATTGGGTTAAGCGTTTGTCTGACATCTCGCTTCCGCTGTAATAAATATTAAGAACAACTTCGGTAAAGCAGGTTGAATCATGAACAGAAGAAATTATCTGCTTTAAACGGTATTACAAGGGATTGGTGAACGTCAGAAGAAGCATTTTGGCGGAAGATCACAGGAGTCGAACCTGCCCGGGACCGCTGGCGGCCCCAACTGGATTTGAAGTCCAGCCGCCTCACCGGAGACGACGATCTTCCGCGCCTCGATTGCTACATGGAGGCGGGGCGCATTATAGCTACTTCCTCGCCTTATCACATCCCCCATCACACTTTTTTCCGCTTCGTTTCGCCTTGCCATGATCCTCTTCACAGAAACTCTCGGCAAATCCATAAGTTACGCTTTGGCACAACCGCGCTCCCAGAAAAAAGAAACGTAAGTTGATAACAAAAAATAGCAATATCCGTATTCTTAAGGATGGTTTACGCCGTGCAATGAGCGGGAACGAACATGGTAATTGGATACTCTACTGTTTGTTATTTATTGAAAAAATTCCGGGTACGGCTGTGTCGTACCCGGTGAGATTGATTTTTACTGCATTGGCTCCGTTGACGTAACTTCGCCACTGGAAACGACGCCAGCATTCATGGTTTGGGTCACTTGCTGTTTTTCAGCGTTCACGGCATGGAGTTGCCCGTTAACCGTGGGTTTTAGTGGTGCATCGGCCTGAATATCGCCGCTTGCGGTAAGCTGAATATTGCCGTCGCCAGTCAATGGTAGCTCTGGCCATCCCCACTGTTGCAGGATATTCACCGGCACACCGCGTCCGTTCAGGCTGATATGAGTCTGGCGCTGCGGCGTTTGTGAAACACTGGCAGTGGCTTCCAGAATGCCTTTCTCGGTAAACGCGCTAAGTTCGCTGATATTCACCGTGCTGCTGTTGGCGGCCAGTGCCAGCGACGGACGGCGAACATCAACACGATTGAACGTCGCGGCGGCGGCATTCAGATTCGCTGTGCCACTCCAGACGCCCCATTGGTGATTGGCAACCAGTGTCAGATTCGCGCCATAGCCATCGAGCGCGGTGAGTTGCCACGGGAAGGCCGGGTCGATATCAATGATCAGGTTGCGGCTGGCGCTAAATCTCTTCAGTTGCAGACTGTTTAACCAGCCGGGTGTTGTTTCCATCCATAACTGTTGCCAGTTTTTTGGCAGGGTATATTCCAGCCCGACAATTGCCGCATCATCGAGGATCAGCGTTTTCCCGTCGCGTTGCCAGTTTCCTGACGTTCTCACCATGCCACCTTCCCAACGGCTGGTAAACTGGCGCAGCGCCACGCCCTGCGGGGAAAATTCTGCGTTCATAATCGGGTCAAACAAATGCAGCGAACCATAAATAAACTCGCTGGCATTCATCGACAGCTTTCCTTCCTGTGTCTGCCAGTCATCTTTACTGAAGGTCATGTTGCGTAAGCTGAGATCGAGATCGGTCACCGCCCAGTCCGGGCCTTGCAGGCGAGCATCTATCACTTCCAGGCGACCAATCTGTAACGAAGGCACAGAGCGCAATGGCGCAAAGAAATCAGTCAGCGATTTTTCGCTTTGCAGACGGATATCCGCCATGCGCAGGTTTTCCACCTGCCAGCTACCGTCGGCGTTACGCTGCGCGTTTCCGGTTAATGTACCGCGCGCGATATCGGCACCCAGATTGGTCAGCGTAACGCGATCGTTATCAATACTGCCTTCAACCAACACATTGGTGGCAGGAACATCATTGAGCGACAGGGAGCCAGCACTGAATTGAATCTGCGCTTTCGTTCCCAACACTTTACCGGCTTCTGGCGACCACGGAATAACGCCGCCATTTACCCGCTGAGCACTTAATTTCCACTCGCTATTTGGGCTATTAAATGCCATATCGCGCAGTTGCAGGCGATCGGCTTTGAACGGTAGCGGGGCGGTCTGGTCGGTGAGATTCAGCGTCCCGTTTTCCAGCAGAATGGTATCGACATGGCGCGGTTCGGTCAGTTGCCGACTACTCAAGGCGATATCAACACTTTTTGCCACCAGGGTCGCGGGCTGTCCATCACGACCAAACGTGACGTTCTCCAGTATGATATGAGACGGCGCGGAAAAGCGGTGATCCATTGCCCCGAAGACCAAATGGTAGTCGCTATTTTCGGAAATCCATGCGCTGATATGCTCCGCACCCCAACGGGTTTGCAGAAGAAAATAGAGGCCAGTTATCACTACGAGTAGCGCGACGAAAATGTAGAGAAGCAGCTTCCCAATAAATTTCATAGTCTTCCATCCCGCGAAATACACATAAGGGAGTTATGCACGATTTACGCGCATTCCTCAAGGCGGGAATGGTGAAAGAGAGTCGCTGCGGCGGTAAAGAAACTTACCGCCGCTAAGTGAATTACGGTTTTTCCGGCGGGAAAATCAGGTTCAGCACAATGGCAGTAATACCGCCAGCGGCAATACCTGAAGAGAGCAGGTTTTTCAGCCAGTCAGGGGCAAATTGCAAAATCAGCGGCTGCTGAGAAACGCCCAGACCGACGGCCAGCGACAGTGCAATAATCAGAATTGCCCGACGGTTCAGCGGCTCGCGGGAAACGATTCGTACACCGGATGCGGCGATGGTGCCAAACATCACAAGCGTAGCGCCGCCCAGAACTGGCTCTGGGATGTGTTGCACGAAACCACTCACTGCCGGGAACAGGCCCAGCACGATCAACATCAGCGCCACCACAAAACCGACATAACGGCTGGCAACACCCGTTAACTGAATTACACCGTTGTTCTGTCCGAAGCAGGAGTTCGGGAAGGTGTTAAATACTGCCGAGACAAACGAGTTCAGGCCGTTTGCCAGCACGCCGCCTTTCAGACGTTTCATGTACAGCGGGCCGGAAACCGGCTGTTCGGAAACGTCAGAGGTCGCGGTGATATCGCCAATGGTTTCCAGCGATGTGATCATAAAGACCAGCATCAGCGGCAGCAGTAGGCTCCATTCAATACCAAGACCGTAATAGAGCGGCGTTGGTACCATAATCAGTTCTTGCGTCATCGGTTCGTTGCTTTCTGGCAACATACCCATAAACCACGCCAGCGCATATCCGGCCGCCATCGCAATCACCAGCGAGGCCACGCGTAAGTAAGGGTTACGTTGGCGGTTAAGCAGGATGATTAAGGCTAAGACCACGCCCGCCAGCAGCAGGTTTTTCGGTGCGCCAAAGGTGTTATCGCTCATCGCCGCATAGCCGCCACCAATGGACGTTAATCCAACCTGAATTAGCGACAGGCCGATAATCATCACCACGACGCCAGAAACCAGCGGCGTAATAATGCGGCGCGCCAGATGCAGAACACGGGAGATCACCATCTCCGTGCAACTTGCCAACATCAGGGTACCAAACAGTGCCGCCATCATGGTGGGAACATCAGCACCACCGGTCTTCAGCGCCGTGCCGCCCATAATCAGCGGGGCAACGAAGTTGAAACTGGTCCCCTGAATCGACAACAACCCGGAACCTACCGGCCCCCAGGCTTTAATCTGAATAATCGATGCCACACCGGAGGCAAACAGCGACATACTAATAATGTGTTGTGTGTCCTGTGCCGGTAAACCTAGCGCCTGGCAGATGAGAAGCGCAGGGGTGATCACCGCGACAAACATCGCCAGCAGGTGCTGACAGGCGGCAAACAGAGTTTGAGCAAGCGGTGGACGATCTTCAAGACGATAAATCAGTTCGCTGTTTTGAGTCTGCGCAACCGGTTGCGCATTTTCTGACTCGAGGGTGGAAACAGACATCGAAAACAATCCCGTGGTAGCAAAGCGGGCATTTTAGCTGACCGAAAGGCAAAAGCAAACGTTTGCCAGTCATTCTTCTAAATATTTAAATGCGATAAATGCACTTTTTTATATAACTTTTGGTTGTTTTCTGCTTAAAATCCATGCCATTTTTCTATTTTCAGCTGAGAATTCGAACCAGGAAAGCATGACTCGATACTCGTCATATTTCGCCTTACTGCAAATGCGCGATGATGTATGACGAGTATGAAAGAGTGGTGCGGACACAAAGGAGTAACTATGTTTCATCTCGATACTTTAGCAACGCTTGTTGCCGCAACGCTAACGTTGCTGCTCGGGCGAAAGTTGGTCCATTCCGTCTCCTTTTTGAAGAAATACACCATACCTGAACCGGTTGCCGGAGGGCTTCTGGTGGCGCTGGCGCTGTTGGTGCTGAAAAAAAGTATGGGCTGGGAAGTCAACTTTGATATGTCGCTGCGCGATCCGTTGATGCTGGCTTTCTTTGCCACCATCGGCCTGAACGCCAACATTGCCAGCTTACGTGCCGGTGGGCGCGTGGTGGGGATTTTCCTGATTGTGGTGGTTGGTCTGTTGGTGATGCAAAACGCCATCGGTATTGGTATGGCCAGTCTGTTAGGTCTTGATCCGCTGATGGGGCTGTTAGCAGGGTCTATTACGCTTTCTGGCGGTCATGGGACTGGCGCGGCGTGGAGTAAATTGTTCATTGAACGTTACGGCTTTACTAACGCGACTGAAGTAGCGATGGCCTGTGCGACGTTCGGTCTGGTGTTGGGCGGTCTGATTGGTGGCCCAGTGGCGCGTTATCTGGTGAAACACTCCACCACGCCGGACGGTATTCCGGATGACCAGGAAGTACCGACCGCGTTCGAAAAGCCTGATGTGGGGCGCATGATCACCTCGCTGGTGCTGATTGAAACTATCGCGCTGATTGCTATCTGTCTGACGGTAGGGAAAATCGTTGCGCAACTTTTGGCTGGCACTGCTTTTGAATTACCAACCTTCGTTTGTGTGCTGTTTGTAGGCGTGATTCTGAGCAACGGTCTGTCAATGATGGGTTTTTATCGCGTCTTTGAACGTGCGGTATCGGTGCTGGGTAACGTTAGCCTGTCGTTGTTCCTGGCGATGGCTCTGATGGGCCTGAAGCTGTGGGAACTGGCTTCGCTGGCGCTGCCGATGCTGGCGATTCTGGTGGTACAGACCATCTTCATGGCGTTGTATGCCATCTTCGTCACCTGGCGCATGATGGGCAAAAACTACGATGCGGCGGTGCTGGCTGCGGGTCACTGTGGCTTTGGTCTTGGCGCGACACCAACGGCAATCGCCAACATGCAGGCGATTACTGAACGCTTTGGCCCTTCACATATGGCCTTCCTGGTGGTGCCGATGGTCGGTGCGTTCTTTATCGATATCGTTAACGCCCTGGTGATTAAGCTGTATTTAATGTTGCCGATTTTTGCGGGTTAACCGATGAAGCGGCGGTAGAAGTGCCGCCGCAACAAAGACAAATGCCTGATACGCTTCGCTTATCAAGCCTGCGTATTGATTCACAATTTATTGAATTTGTAGGTTTTTGTAGGGCGGATAAGGCGTTCACGCCGCATCCGGCAGGAAGGTAGATCAACCTGAAACGGCGGTCTTCTCACCGCCGCCTTTTACGCATTCGAGTAACGTTCAGTCTCTGGCATCCAGCGTTCTATCAGGGCTTTTGCCTGCTGTGGGTAACGTTCGTGAATATGTCGCGCCAGGCGCTGAACTTCCGGGATCATCGCCTGGTCGCGCAGTAAATCTGCCACTTTAAATTCGGCATTACCCGTCTGACGTGTGCCTAACAGTTCACCCGGTCCGCGTATCTCCAAATCTTTCTGCGCAATCACAAAACCGTCGTTACTGTCACGCAGCACTTGCAGGCGGATTTGCGCCGTTTTGGAGAGCGGTGTTTTGTAGAGCAGGACACAGTGAGAAGCCACCGCGCCACGACCTACACGCCCGCGAAGCTGGTGTAACTGCGCCAGACCCAGACGCTCCGGGTTTTCGATAATCATCAGACTGGCGTTAGGCACATCAACGCCGACTTCAATAACGGTTGTGGCAACCAGCAGGTGTAGCTCACCTTGTTTAAACGATGCCATCACCGCCTGTTTCTCGGCAGGTTTCATCCGCCCGTGCACCAGACCGACATTCAACTCTGGTAGCGCCAGTTTCAACTCTTCCCACGTGGCTTCCGCCGCCTGCGCTTCCAGTAATTCCGATTCTTCAATCAACGTACAAACCCAGTACGCCTGACGGCCTTCCGTTATGCAGGCGTGGCGCACGCGGTCGATAATATCGTTACGGCGCGTATCAGGAATTGCCACTGTCGTCACTGGGGTACGTCCTGGCGGCAGTTCATCAATGACCGAGGTGTCGAGATCGGCATACGCGGTCATTGCCAGCGTGCGGGGGATCGGCGTGGCGGTCATGATCAACTGATGTGGATGGAAGCCCTGTTGCTGGCCTTTCTCCCACAATGCCAGACGCTGATGCACGCCAAAGCGATGCTGTTCGTCGATAATCACCAGCGCGAGGCCGTTAAACTGCACCTGTTCCTGGAAAATGGCATGAGTGCCAACAATCATCTGCACCTGACCGCTGGCGATGGCTTCTTGCTGAGCCAGTCGCGCTTTACCTTTCTGCTTACCGGCGAGCCAGCCCACTTCGATACCGAGCGGTTCAAACCAGTTGCGGAAGTTATTGGCGTGCTGCTCGGCAAGTAACTCGGTTGGCGCCATCAATGCCACCTGTTTACCGTGAGCAATCGCACGCAGCGCGGCGAGGGCGGCAACCAGCGTTTTACCGGAGCCTACATCGCCTTGTACCAGGCGCATCATCGGTACATCGAGCGCCATATCGCGCTCAATCTCCGCCACTACGCGTGCCTGTGCGCCCGTTGGCTTGAACGGTAAGGCGGCGAGGAGTTTATTTTTCAGCGCGTCACTGGCGCTAAGCGGCTGGGCATGGAAACGTTGCGCTCCGGCGCGTAACGCCAGCATGCTAAGGTTGTGCGCCAGCAGTTCTTCCAGAATCAGACGACGTTGCGCCGGATGCTGCCCGGTTTCCAGATCGCTAAGTTGCAGCGTTGGCGGTGGGCGATGCAGAGTGCGCAACGCTTCCGGTAACGTCATCATTCCTTGTGACAGTTCCGGCGGCAGGAGTTCTTCAATTGCGCAGGTGTCGAGCAGATCCAGCGCCTGGTCGGTTAATTTACGCAGCGTCGCCTGCTTTACGCCTTCCGTTGTTGGGTAAACCGGCGTGAGCGTTTCCTGCAACTCTGGCGTACTGAGATCGCCCTGTACGCGGTATTCCGGGTGGATCATCTCCGCGCCATATTTACCGCGCTTTGCTTCGCCATAGGCCAGCACGCGGCGGCCCGTTGCCAGGCTATTTTTCATCGCCGCGCTGAAATTGAAAAAGCGCATGGTGAGAATGCCGGAACCGTCGCTAATCTGGCAGGTCATCATTCGCCGACCGCCGAAGGAGATATTGCAGTTCAGCACTTCGCCTTCCACCGTGGCATAAACGCCCGGCAGTAGCTCACCGATGGGGTAGAGATGGGTGCGATCTTCATAGCGCAGGGGAAGGTGTAATAACAAGTCCTGCACGGTATGCAGATTGATTTTCGCCAGTTTGTTACTTTGCGCTGCGCCCATGCCCGTTAGGGAACTGAGCGGGACAGCATCTAACAGGCGACCTTTCATGGCGCTTACCCTGCGGCCTGCATAGTGGCCCACCAGTTGGCATCAGCTTCAATCTCGCCTTGCTGATTGACATGAGGGTAGGGCAGACCTTTGCGTTTCGCGACTTTCGCCAGCACCGGATAGCCGCCTTCAAATAACAAACGTTGTTGCTCTGCTTCCGGCAACATACTGTTTTCACGCAGATACATGCCTGCGTTTTGCCGCTGGCGCTGGGCTTCGTAAAGAATGAGGGCTGAGGCAACGGAAACATTCAGCGACTGCACCATGCCGATCATCGGAATGATGATGTCCTGATCCGCCAGGGCTAATGCTTCCTGAGTGATGCCCGTTTTCTCCTGACCCATCAAAATACAGGTCGGGCGGGTGTAATCAATTTCGCGGAAATCGACAGCGTTATCAGAAAGATGGGTTGCCAGAATCTGCATGCCCTGGCCTTTCAGATGGGCGACGGCATCGCCAATGGTACGGTGCGTTTTCACCTGTACCCAACTGTTGCTGCCAGCCGCAGCCGAAGCCATAGTGCGCATCCGGCTGCCAGGCCAGACGGCGTGAACTTCATGTACGCCAACGGCATCTGCAGTACGAATAATCGCAGAAACGTTATGGGGTTTGTGGACCTGCTCCATGCAGACGGTCAGATCAGGCTGCCGCCTGGCGAGCATTTCGCAGATACGTGCATAACGTGTTGGGTTCATAAAACATTAATTTCGGTTTCGGGTGACTTTAATCACGTCTGGCATCACGCGGATTTTGCGCATGATATTCGCCAGATGCACACGGTCACGGGCGGTCAGACGAATAAAGGCGCTGTAGACGCGACCATCCTTTTCTTCTGTATTCAAACTTTGAATATTGGAGTTGGTCGTATTGATCGCTGCCGTCAGGTTAGCTAATGCGCCCTGATGATTGAACATCTCCACCTTGATTTCGGTGATGAACTCTTGCGCCGTCTCTTTATCCCATTCCACAGCCATAAATTTCTCTGGCTCTTTCTGGTAGCCACGGATGTTACGACAGGATTCATGGTGGATCACCAGACCTTTACCGGGGCTGACGTGAGCGATAATCGGGTCGCCAGGAATTGGGCGGCAGCATTTCGCAAAGGTGATCAGCACACCATCGGCACCTTTAATTGGCAGATGTCCGTGACTTTGGGTCGCCGGTGGAATGGAAGCGTCCCCATGTTGCAGATTCTTCGCGACCACCACGCTCATCGCGTTGCCAAGACCAATTTCCGCCAGCAGATCGTCAAGCGTAGCCAGCTTCATGCGGTCCAGTTCACGCTGAATATTTTCCTGCGGGATTTCATTGAGCTTACGGCTACCACCCAACGCATGGTTGAGCAGGCGGCGGCCCAGGCTTACAGAATCATCACGCTTGAGGTTTTTCAGCAACTGACGAATTTTGGCGCGCGCTTTCGAGCTGACGACAAAATTCAGCCATGCGGCATTCGGGCGAGCGCCAGGTGCGGTAATGATTTCAACGGTCTGGCCGCTGGAGAGCGGCTGCGACAGCGGGTAAGGCTGACGGTCGACGCGCGCGCCCACGCAGGCATGACCGATATCGGTATGCACCGCATAAGCGAAGTCGACGGGCGTTGCACCGGCAGGCAGTTCGACAATGCGCCCTTCCGGTGTGAAAACGTAAATCTCATCCGGGAAGAGATCGGATTTAACGCTCTCGATAAATTCAAACGAGCTACCGGCGCTCTGTTGCAGCTCCAGCAGGCTTTGCATCCAGCGCTGGGCGCGGATTTGTGCAGTCGTGCTGGTTTCGCCGTGCTCTTTATAAGCCCAGTGCGCGGCAACACCCATTTCCGCCATCTGATCCATATCTTCGGTGCGGATCTGGACTTCAACCGGCACGCCGTGCGGGCCAATCATCGAGGTGTGCAAAGACTGATAGCCGTTCGCTTTGGGAATGGCGATATAGTCTTTCACGCGACCCGGACGCGGCTTGTACAGGCTGTGCATCTGGCCGAGCACGCGATAACAGGTGTCGGAATCATTGACGATCACGCGGAAGGCGTAGATGTCCATGATCGAGTGAAAACGCTGCTCTTTGAGCACCATTTTGCAGTAGATCGAATAAAGATGCTTTTCGCGACCACTGACGCGGCACGGTATTCCCGCTTCCTGCAAACGCCCTTCGATTTCCGAGAGGATTTTTTGGATCATCTCTTTACGGTTGCCGCGCGCGGCTTTCACCACTTCTTTGATTACGCGATAACGGTTGGGATACAGCGCTTCAAAACCCAGCTCTTCGAGTTCGGTTTTAATGTGGTGGATACCTAAACGGTGCGCCAGCGGGCTGTAGATTTCGAGAGTTTCACGGGCGATGCGGCGACGTTTGTCCGGGCGAAGTGAGCCCAGCGTGCGCATGTTGTGGGTACGGTCTGCGAGTTTGATGAGAATGACGCGGATATCCTGCACCATCGCCATAATCATCTTGCGAAAGTTTTCGGCCTGCGCCTCTTTCTTATCGCGGAACTTGAGCTTATCAAGCTTTGATACTCCCTCTACCAGTTCGGCGACGCTTTTACCAAAAAGCTGTTCCATGTCCTGGTAGGTGGCGGGAGTATCTTCAATCACGTCATGCAGCAGCGCTGCCATTAGCGTTTCATAGTCGAGTTTCATCTCGGCCAGAATGCAGGCAACCGCGACCGGGTGCGTGATATAGGGTTCACCGCTTGAACGTGTTTGCCCCTCGTGAGCATCACGTGCAACGAGATACGCCTGCCGCAGACGTTTGATTTGGTCTTCCGGCAGGTAGTTTTGAATCAGTTGATTCAGGCTTTCAAACAGATACAAGGGCGACCCGCTTTGTGATTAACGACGACCTTCAGCAATAGCGGTAACGGCTTGTAATTCAGCGGCTTCCTGCTCTTGCTGTTCCTGGCGTTCGCGCACGTCGAGGATCTGGTTGTTGATCAGACCTTCTTCGATTTCGCGCAACGCGATTACTGTGGTTTTATCGTTTTCTTCCGGTACCAGCGGATCCTTTCCGCCTACCTGCATCTGACGAGCGCGACGCGCGGCGACCAGTACCAGGTCAAAACGGTTACCAATTTTCTCTACAGCGTCCTGAACAGTTACGCGTGCCATACTTAAAAAGCTCCACAGGTGAAGAAATGACTGGGCATGATACTGAAAGAAGGTTCAGTCTGCCAACAATTTGCTGATTAAAGCGTCATGACGCTGCTTTTGGCGGCTCATGCGCAAGCGTTCGGCGCGAATGATAGTCTTTAGATCACCCAGAGCGGTGTCGAAATCATCATTCACTATTAAATAATCATATTCGGCGTAATGGCTCATTTCTGCAACTGCTTGCGCCATACGCTTTGCAATGACCTCTTCGCTGTCCTGACCTCGACCCCGTAAACGACGGTCTAACTCAATTTTTGACGGCGGTAGAATAAAGATACTCCGCGCATGCGGCATTTTCTGGCGAATTTGCTGTGCGCCCTGCCAGTCAATATCCAGAAAAACATCCACGCCGCTCGCCAGTACTTGCTCAATGGCCTCGCGTGAAGTGCCATAGTAATTACCGAACACTTCCGCGTGCTCAAGGAATGCATCTCTGCTAATCATCTCTTTAAATTCATCATGATTAACAAAGAAGTAGTGTTCGCCATGGACTTCACCCGGACGCGGTGCGCGCGTGGTGTGTGAAACAGAAACCTGAGTGTCGTACAACGGTTGGGTTTTTAATAAAGCCTGAATCAGGCTGGATTTACCCGCGCCACTGGGGGCAGAAACAATATAAAGCGTGCCTTGAGCCATGAGTATCTTTCGTATGTGATTAAGCGAAATAAAGCCTACATACGGGCTTATTATACACGGCGCGGCCATGTGACGTAGCCCTTGCTCACACTTTTTGCGCAAAGTTGTTGCGTTTTGCGTACCTGTTTCCGCAATTCCCGGTCATTTACTGCAACAAAGACGATTCTCTGGAAGCGTCATCTCACACTTTATTTTTGTCCCTCGGTTTTGCATTCATCTCGTTGTATATCTGGCCGCCTGACTACAGCGGAGGTGACGATGAAAGTATGGATTGCAGTGTTAATGAGTATTTTATGCTGGCAATCATCAGCGAAGGCGGTCTGTCCGGCCTGGTCGCCAGCCAGAGCGCATGAAGAAATCTCCCGCCTACAACAGCAAGTAAAACAGTGGGACGATGATTACTGGAAAAAAGGGAAAAGTGACGTGGAAGATGGGGTTTACGATCAGTTAAGCGCCCGCCTTGCACAGTGGCAACGCTGTTTTGGCGAAGAGACAACGGGTGACGCTATGCCGCCGCCGGTGAGTGGCACGGTTATCCATCCGGTTGCGCATACGGGGGTACGTAAGTTAGCGGATAAAAATGCGCTACGTCTGTGGATGCATGAGCACAGCGATCTTTGGGTACAGCCAAAAGTTGATGGCGTTGCGGTAACACTGGTCTACCGTGATGGAAAACTGATTAAAGCGATCAGTCGTGGTAATGGGCTTAAAGGTGAGGACTGGACGCAGAAAATACGCTTGATTCCTTCTGTACCGCAATCTGTTAGCGGAGCTTTGGCCAACAGCACCCTGCAGGGTGAGATATTTCTCCAGCGTGAGGGGCATATCCAACAACAAATGGGAGGAATGAATGCCCGTTCAAAGGTCGCTGGCATTTTGATGCGCCAGGACAATAGCGACACGCTGCATTCACTGGGCGTGTTTATCTGGGCGTGGCCGGATGGACCACAGTTGATGGCCGAGCGATTACAGCAGCTTGCTACTGCGGGCTTTACTTTGACGCAGAAGTATACCCTTGCGGTGAAAAGCGCAGACGAGGTTGAGCGAGCACGTAATGAGTGGTGGAAAGCGAAATTGCCCTTCGTCACCGATGGCGTGGTGGTGCGAGCGGCTAAGGAAGCCGAATCCCGTCATTGGCTACCGGGTCAGGCGGACTGGCTGATAGCGTGGAAATATCAGCCTGTGGCCCAGGTTACTGAAGTAAACGCGATACAGTTTGCTGTCGGTAAGAGCGGAAAAATCTCGGTGGTGGCGTCACTCGCGCCTGTCATGCTGGATGATAAAAAAGTCCAGCGGGTGAACATTGGTTCCGTCAGACGATGGCAGGAGTGGGACATTGCACCTGGCGATCAAATCCTTGTGAGTCTTGCCGGTCAGGGTATTCCACGCATTGATGAAGTGGTCTGGCGCGGTGCTGAACGCACAAAACCGACGCCGCCAGAAAACCGTTTTAACGCGTTGACCTGCTACTTTGCTTCTGATGTTTGTCAGGAACAATTCATATCGCGATTAGTTTGGCTGGGATCAAAACAGGTTTTGGGGCTGGAGGGCATCGGTGTATCTGGCTGGCGCTCGCTACATCAGACGCATCGCTTTGAGCATATTTTTTCCTGGCTTTCATTAACGCCAGAGCAATTGCAGCACACGCCGGGGATCGCGAAGAGTAAAGGTGAGCAGTTATGGCATCAGTTTAACCTGGCACGTCAGCAGCCTTTTACTCGCTGGGTGATGGCAATGGGAATACCGTTAACCCAAACGGCGCTTAATGCCAACGACTTCAGCTCCTGGGCGCAACTTTTGCAGAGAAGCGAACAGTATTGGCAGCAACTACCGGGGACAGGGCTGCGTCGTGCAAGTCAGGTTATGGAATGGAAGGATAATGCGCAAATCAAGATGCTGGGCAACTGGCTGGCTGCCCAGCAGATCACAGGTTTTGTGCCTTAGTGACCTTCGTGGCTGTAATAAAAAACCGGTAATCCCAGTTTAAGACGCAGCGCCAGCAAGCGAGCGAAAAAGCCGAATACCAGGGTGGAAATAATCACCACATCATGGTTGGAAACATAGTGTTGCAGCGCGATATACAGCACGGCGGAAGCAAAGGAAACC
This sequence comes from Escherichia sp. E1130, assembly GCF_005781065.1. Lineage (NCBI taxonomy): Bacteria > Pseudomonadati > Pseudomonadota > Gammaproteobacteria > Enterobacterales > Enterobacteriaceae > Escherichia > Escherichia sp. E1130. The sequence goes on along the minus strand of NZ_VATL01000001.1, from coordinate 184,198 downwards.
CCGGCGTACAGCTCTTTCTGGAATACCAGAGGGATGCGTTTACAGAACATATCGCGCAAAACGCCGCCAAACACGCCAGTCGTCACAGCCGCGACAACGGCAATGATCGGGCCGTGTCCCATATCCAGCGCGACCTGTGCGCCAATGATAGAAAAAACCACCAGTCCGAGTGCATCGAGCACCAGAAAGACTTTACGCAGGTAAGGCATCACGGGAGCAACGATAGTGGTGAACACGGCGGCGGTGGCGACGATAATCACATACTCCGGGTGTTTGACCCAGCCAAGCGGATAGTGGCCCAGCAGAATATCGCGCACTGACCCTCCGCCAATTGCGGTGGCGGTCGCAATGATAATTACGCCAAATGTATCCATGCGCCGCCGTCCGGCCGCCAGCGCCCCTGTCATGGCTTCGGCAGTAATGCCAACCAAATACAAAATGTGTAACAGCATGGTTTTCCCCCTAAAAATCTGCCTGGCAGGGTAGCGACTTGTGTGCATTGTCACGATTGAGATTTTTTAAGGAGAGAATGGATTGATAATTTGTAGTTATGTGAAATTGCTATTTTCTGTAGCAGGAATGCATTTTTCTGATTTTGTGATAAGTAAAATGCATTAGAAAAAGTATGGAGTAAATAAATATGAGGACGAAACTATATGCGTAGCGCCGCTGTAATTAACAACGGCCTACGGAGATATGTCGCTTACTCGATGTTCTGAATCTGCTCGCGCATTTGCTCGATCAACACTTTCAGCTCGATGGCGGAGTTTGTCACTTCGGCATTGATAGATTTCGACGCAAGAGTGTTCGACTCGCGGTTGAACTCCTGCATCATAAAGTCCAGACGACGGCCAACCGCTTCTTTTTTCTTCAGAATGTTGTACGTCTCTTTAACATGCGCTTCGAGGCGGTCCAGCTCTTCGGCAACGTCAATTCGTTGTGCCAGCAGAACCAACTCCTGCTCCAGACGGTTGTTTTCCAGTTGCACCTGGGCGTCTTCCAGCTTCGCTACCAGACGCTCACGCTGCCATTGCAGGATTTCCGGCATATGGGCGCGGACTTTGACCACTTCGGCGGTGACGCCTTCCAGACGCTGCTCGATCAATGCTTTCAGCGCCTGACCTTCGGTTTCACGCGCGATGATAAAGTCGTCCAGGGTGCCATCCAACGCCGCAAGAATTTCAGCAGCAATGGCGTCGAGATCCTGCTCCTGAGCTGCCATCACGCCTGGCCAGCGCAGAATATCAACCGGGTTGATTTCCCCTTCGTCGCTCTGCATTTTTACCCAGTTCGCAGCAGTTACCAGCTGTTTAGCCAGTTTTTCGTTGAGGATCAGCTCACCTTGCGCGCTGACATCTGGCTCATAGCGCAGGGTACATTCCACTTTTCCGCGCGTCAGGCGAGAACGAATACGCTCGCGAACGACAGGTTCAAGGCTACGGAACTGCTCCGGCAGACGAAAGTAAGTTTCCAGATAACGCTGGTTTACCGAGCGCATTTCCCAGGTTGCGCTCCCCCATTCACCCTTGATTTCACGCCGGGCGTAGGCGGTCATACTGCGGATCATAGACGTTCCTGTTTATAAAAGGAGAGGTGGAAGGATTATAGCCATCGATGCCTTGTCAGGATAGGAATAACCGCCGGAAGTCCGTATAATGCGCAGCCACATTTGTTTCAAGCCGGAGATTTCAATATGCGTCCAGCAGGCCGTAGCAATAATCAGGTGCGTCCCGTTACCCTGACTCGTAACTATACAAAACATGCAGAAGGCTCGGTGCTGGTCGAATTTGGCGATACCAAAGTGCTGTGTACCGCCTCTATTGAAGAAGGCGTGCCGCGCTTCCTGAAAGGTCAGGGCCAGGGCTGGATCACCGCAGAATACGGTATGCTGCCGCGTTCTACTCATACCCGTAATGCCCGTGAAGCGGCGAAGGGTAAACAGGGCGGCCGCACGATGGAAATCCAGCGTCTGATCGCCCGTGCATTGCGCGCCGCAGTAGATTTGAAAGCCCTCGGTGAGTTTACTATTACGCTGGATTGCGACGTACTTCAGGCCGATGGCGGCACCCGCACTGCTTCTATCACCGGTGCTTGTGTTGCACTAGCCGATGCCCTGAATAAACTGGTTGAAAATGGCAAGCTGAAAACCAATCCAATGAAAGGGATGGTAGCCGCGGTTTCTGTCGGTATTGTTAACGGCGAAGCGATTTGCGATCTGGAATACGTTGAAGACTCAGCGGCTGAAACGGACATGAACGTGGTGATGACCGAAGACGGGCGCATCATTGAAGTGCAGGGAACGGCAGAAGGTGAACCGTTCACCCACGAAGAGCTACTCACCTTGTTGGCCTTGGCTCGAGGGGGAATCGAATCCATTGTAGCGACGCAGAAGGCGGCGCTGGAAAACTGATTTTTAAGGCGACTGATGAGTCGCCTTTTTTTTGTCTGTAGAAAAGTAAGATGAGGAGCGAAGGCATGAAACCATATCAGCGCCAGTTTATTGAATTTGCGCTTAGCAAGCAGGTGTTAAAGTTTGGCGAGTTTACGTTGAAATCCGGGCGCAAAAGCCCCTATTTCTTCAACGCCGGGCTGTTTAATACCGGGCGCGACCTGGCACTGTTAGGCCGTTTTTACGCTGAAGCATTGGTGGATTCCGGCATTGAGTTCGATCTGCTGTTTGGCCCTGCTTACAAAGGGATCCCGATTGCCACCACAACCGCCGTGGCGCTGGCGGAGCATCATGACCTGGACCTGCCGTACTGCTTTAACCGCAAAGAAGCAAAAGATCACGGTGAAGGCGGCAATCTGGTTGGTAGCGCGTTACAAGGGCGTGTGATGCTGGTGGATGATGTGATCACCGCCGGGACGGCGATTCGCGAGTCGATGGAAATTATTCAGGCCAATGGCGCGACGCTTGCTGGCGTGCTGATTTCGCTCGATCGTCAGGAACGGGGTCGCGGCGAGATTTCGGCGATTCAGGAAGTTGAGTGTGATTACAACTGCAAGGTGATCTCTATCATCACCCTGAAAGACCTGATTGCCTACCTGGAAGAGAAGCCAGAAATGGCGGAACATCTGGCGGCGGTTAAGGCCTATCGCGAAGAGTTTGGCGTTTAAAAATATGCGCTGCGCAGGGTTTTTGCTGTGCGCAGCGTGATGCGTTTTAAGATATCGTGTTAATCTGCTTTCGCCAGCAGTGGCAATAGCGTTTCCGGCCTTTTGTCCGGGAGGGTCGGCGAGTCGCCGACTTAACGCCAGTAGTATGTCCATATACCCAAAGCCGCTTCATTGTACTTAAGTACGCTTCGCGTACGTCGCGCTGACGCGCTCAGTACAGTTACGCGCCTTAGGGATGGTTTGATGGTATTGCCGCTGTTGGCGCCTCTTTTGGCCGCTGTGATGTGGAGAGTGGAATGGATGCTACCCGGATAACCCTTCTGGCGCTCGATTTGTTCGGCTCGCCGGGCTGGAGTGCCGATAAAGAAATACAGCGGCTGTATGCGCTCAGTAATCATGTCGGACGCCATTACCGATGCATTATTCTTTCTAAGCGCCACGGTGGTCAGCGGATGCTGCTAGCCCCTGATTACTTGCTCAAAACCGTACAGCGCAACATTCTTAAGAACGTACTTTCACGATTTCCGCTTTCCCCTTTTGCTACCGCCTACCGGCCAGGTTGCCCAATCGTCAGCAACGCGCAGCCTCACTGCCAACAGTCGCAGATCCTGAAACTCGATATCGAAAACTTTTTCGATAGCATTAGCTGGTTACAGGTCTGGCGTGTGTTTAGCCAGGCTCAGTTGCCACGCAATGTGGTAACCATACTGACTTGGCTTTGTTGCTATAACGACGCGTTACCTCAGGGGGCGCCAACTTCGCCTGCCATTTCCAATCTTGTGATGCGCCGTTTTGATGAGTGCATTGGGGCATGGTGCCAGACACGAGGAATTATCTATACCCGCTACTGCGATGACATGACCTTTTCAGGTCACTTCAATGCCCGCCAGGTTAAAAATAAAGTGTGCGGATTGTTAGCGGAGCTGCTGGGCCTGAGCCTCAATCAACGCAAAAGCTGCCTGGTCGCGGCCTGTAAGCGCCAGCAGGTAACCGGGATTGTTGTTAATCACAAACCACAGCTTGCCCGTGAAGCGCGCCGGGCGCTGCGTCAGGAGGTGCATTTGTGCCAAAAATATGGCGTTATTTCGCATCTTAGTCATCGTGGTGAACTTGATCCTTCTTGCGATCTCCACGCACAGGCAACGGCGTATCTGTATGCTTTGCAGGGAAGAATAAACTGGTTATTGCAAATCAACCCTGAGGATGAGGCCTTTAAACAGGCGAGGGAAAGTGTAAAGCGAATGTTGGTGGCATGGTAAGAAAAGCGTCAGGCAGACGTTTCTGCCTGAACGTTTAGGGGAGAATTACTGCAACTGCGCAGCAATCAGTGGCCAGCGGGCGTCAAAATCATCCGTCGGGCGGTATTTAAACTCGCTGCGGACAAAGCGTGACAGCATACCTTCACAAAATGCCAGCAACTGGCTTGCCAGCAGCGTTTCATCGGTGGTGTAACCTTCACCCTCACGCATTCTCTTTTCACGCAATACCTGACGCAACTGCGCTTCAATACGCTCGAACAGTTGGTTGATGCGCCCTTGCAGGCGGTCTTGTTCAAACATCAGCGCATGCCCTGTAAGGATGCGGGTCAGGCCAGGATTACGCTCACCAAAACCGAGGAGCAACAACACAATCAGACGTAGGCGCGTTGTGGTGTCCTTCTCATCTTTCAGAATCAGATTGATGCGAGTAATCAGGCTATCTTCGATAAACTCAATCAGGCTATCGAACATGCGGGTTTTACTGGGGAAGTGGCGATACAGAGCCGCTTCGGAAACGCCGACGGAGGCGGCCAGTTTCGCTGTCGTGATACGTTGGCTTCCATCGCTGGATTCCAGCATCAGCGCCAGAGACTGAAGTATTTCTTCGCGACGGTTCCTTTTCGCAGTTTGTTTTTCTGCCATGTTACAAAATACCCCTGAAAATAAGCACTTGCCAGGCGGCACCCACGCTATGACCGCAAACGAAATGTTTGCGGCAATGTTATGACGTTATTCGGATGCGTATGTGTTACTGACGACCAGAGTGACCAAAGCCGCCTTCACCGCGGTCGGTGGCGTCAAAATCTTCCACCAGATTAAATTCGGCCTGTACCACCGGAACAAAAATCATCTGCGCGATACGTTCGCCTGGTTGAATGGTGAAGCTGTCCTGGCCACGGTTCCACACGGAAATCATCAACTGGCCCTGATAGTCAGAATCGATCAATCCTACCAGGTTGCCGAGCACGATACCGTGCTTATGTCCCAATCCGGAGCGCGGCAGCATCATCGCCGCCAGTGAAGGGTCGGCAATATGAATCGCCAACCCGGTAGGTACCAGGGTGGTGTCGCCCGGCGCCAGTTCTACGGCGTCGTCGAGACAGGCGCGCAGGTCAAGTCCGGCAGAACCAGAAGTGGCATAAGTCGGGAGCGGAAATTCCTTCCCAACGCGCGGGTCCAGAATCTTAACGTCGATTTTTTTCATCATAACGGGTCACGATCTCGTCGAGTAATAATTGGCCAAGGAGCTCTTTGCGCTCAAGCGGTAAGACTTTATCTCCGTCTTGCCAGAAAAGGTGTAATGCATTGCTGTCGCTGTTAAATCCTTGAGTTGGCCGGGAAACATCGTTCGCGCAGATCAGATCAAGGTTTTTACGAATACGTTTTTGCCGGGCGTATTCTTCCACATTATTTGTTTCGGCCGCAAATCCAACAACATAAGGCCTTTGGTCTTTTAGTGCGGCAACTCCAGCGACGATATCAGGGTTTTTGACCATTTTTATTGTTAATTCATCCCCCTGAGTCGCCTGCTTTTTGATTTTTTCACTGGCGACAGCGGCTGCGCGATAATCAGCCACGGCGGCACAACCGATAAAAATATTTTGCTGCTGTACAGAGGCCTTCACAGCGGCTTCCATCTCCAGTGCGGTCATCACATCCACACGTTTAACAAACGGCGGTGTCGGTAGCGAAACCGGTCCGGAAACCAGTGTAACGTTCGCTCCGCGACGGGCAGCGGCTGCGGCGATAGCAAAGCCCATCTTGCCGGAGCTGTGATTAGAGATATAACGCACGGGATCGAGCGGTTCACGCGTCGGGCCGGCGGTAATCATAATATTCAGATGTTTCAGGTCGTTGACGGGCGAAAAATGTGCGACAGCCATATCCACAATGGTTAATGGATCGAGCATTCGCCCAGGGCCGATATCACCACAGGCCTGACTGCCGCTATCTGGCCCCCAGATCAGTAAACCACGTGAGGCAAGTACCTCTAAATTATGTTGGGTAGCCGCAGCACGATACATCTGCTGGTTCATGGCTGGCAGTACGGCAACAGGCGCAGGCGTGGCCAGGCAAATCGTTGACACCAGATCATTCGCCATCCCGGCAGCTACGCGGGCAATCAAATCAGCGGTGGCTGGGGCGAGAATTACTAAATCAGCCCATTTACCCAGCTCAATATGACCCATAGCCGCCTCGGCTGCTGGATCCAGCAGACTATCGGAAACGGGATACCCAGAAACCGCCTGCAAGCTAAGTGGGGTGATAAAGGCTTTTGCCGCTTCGGTCATGGCTACGCGGACGTCTGCTCCGCGATCGCGCAAACGACGCACCAGCTCAGGGATTTTATAGGCAGCAATACCGCCGCTGACGCCGAGAACGATTTTTTTACCGGCCAGGCTCATGATGATTTTTCCTGTAGGGGGACACCAGAAGTTGGCGATTTTATCACAATACTTTTGTTGTCGTGCTTTCACCTGAGAATCACTTTGCGAGGCGCTTTCCAGGATTGAAAACTGGCCGTCGATTTAACCAAACGACTATGACAGGATGCGCCCTCCACAAAGGAGGTGAAGGTGAAAAGCAATGTAGAATTGTTGATGCCACGCGAAAAAATGCTGAAGTTGGGCATTGGCGCGTTAACGGATGTTGAACTGCTGGCGTTATTTCTGCGTACGGGTACGCGCGGTAAGGATGTGTTAACCCTGGCGAAAGAGATGCTGGAGAATTTTGGGTCGCTTTACGGCTTGTTATCCTCTGAATATGAACAATTTAGTGGCGTTCATGGAATTGGTGTGGCGAAATTCGCCCAGTTAAAGGGAGTTGCGGAACTGGCGCGGCGTTACTACAACGTGCGGATGCGCGAAGAAAGCCCGTTGCTCAGCCCAGAGATGACGAGGGAGTTTTTACAAAGCCAACTTACGGGAGAGGAACGAGAGATCTTTATGGTGATCTTTCTCGATTCCCAACACCGGGTCCTTACTCACAGCCGACTCTTTTCCGGCACGTTAAATCATGTGGAAGTCCATCCACGAGAAATTATTCGTGAAGCGATAAAAATAAACGCCTCGGCGCTGATCCTTGCCCATAATCACCCTTCTGGTTGTGCTGAACCCAGTAAAGCGGATAAACTCATTACCGAACGGATAATAAAAAGTTGTCAGTTCATGGATTTACGCGTGCTCGACCATATCGTGATTGGGCGTGGAGAATATGTTTCTTTTGCCGAACGCGGCTGGATTTAATCCGCTATGCGCGATCCTTCGGGATCTTTGTCTGTTCGGGACTTGAGCACATCGCCGAGTCAGCGTATACTACGCCACCTTTGAGAATCTCGGGTTTGGCATTTGGGCCTGGCAATCGAGAGTTCACATAGAACTGCGATGACCGGGCTGTAAAGCCTGACGAGGCGCCAATACCCCATACGAAGCTCGAGCTAATTTGATTTTTGGAGAATAGACATGTCCCGAGTCTGCCAAGTTACTGGCAAGCGTCCGGTGACCGGTAACAACCGTTCCCACGCACTGAACGCGACTAAACGCCGTTTCCTGCCGAACCTGCACTCTCACCGTTTCTGGGTTGAGAGCGAGAAGCGTTTTGTCACCCTGCGCGTATCTGCTAAAGGTATGCGTGTAATCGATAAAAAAGGCATCGATACAGTTCTGGCTGAACTGCGTGCCCGTGGCGAAAAGTACTAAGTACTTAGAGGAAATAAATCATGGCTAAAGGTATTCGTGAGAAAATCAAGCTGGTTTCTTCTGCTGGTACTGGTCACTTCTATACCACTACGAAGAACAAACGTACTAAGCCGGAAAAACTGGAACTGAAAAAATTCGATCCAGTTGTTCGCCAGCACGTGATCTACAAAGAAGCGAAAATCAAATAATTTTCGCTTTGATGTAACGAAAAACCTCGCTACGGCGGGGTTTTTTGTTATCTGCCTGCCCCCATATTGACTGCATCTGTTCATTCCTGGAGATGCTATGCCTGAATTACCCGAAGTTGAAACCAGCCGTCGCGGCATAGAACCGCATCTCGTTGGTGCAACCATTCTTCATGCGGTGGTGCGCAACGGACGCTTGCGCTGGCCGGTTTCGGAAGAAATCTACCGTTTAAGCGATCAACCAGTGCTAAGTGTACAGCGCCGTGCTAAATATCTGCTGCTGGAGCTGCCTGAGGGCTGGATTATCATTCATCTGGGCATGTCTGGCAGTTTGCGCATACTTACGGAAGACCTTCCCCCTGAAAAGCATGACCATGTTGATTTGGTGATGAGCAACGGTAAAGTGCTGCGCTACACCGATCCGCGCCGCTTTGGTGCCTGGCTGTGGACCAAAGAGCTGGAAGGGCACAACGTGCTGGTCCATCTTGGACCGGAGCCGCTTAGCGACGATTTCAACGGTGAGTACCTGCATCAGAAGTGCGCGAAGAAAAAGACGGCGATTAAGCCCTGGCTGATGGATAACAAACTGGTGGTAGGCGTAGGGAATATCTATGCCAGCGAATCTCTGTTTGCGGCGGGGATCCATCCGGATCGGCTGGCGTCATCACTGTCGCTGGCAGAGTGTGAATTGTTAGCTCGGGTGATTAAAGCGGTGTTGCTGCGTTCAATTGAGCAGGGCGGCACGACGCTGAAAGATTTTCTGCAAAGTGATGGTAAACCGGGCTATTTCGCGCAGGAATTGCAGGTTTACGGGCGAAAAGGTGAGCAGTGTCGGGTGTGCGGTACGCCGATTGTGGCGTCTAAACATGCGCAGCGGGCAACGTTTTATTGCAAGCACTGCCAGAAATAATTGATGCTTGCCGGATGGCATACCATCCGGCATAAACGCTACGCTAACTTCGCCATCAGCGCCTGATGGACATTCTCCGGCAGGAAATGGGTGACATCGCCCTGATGGCGCGCCACCTCTTTCACCAACGATGAAGATATAAACGACCACTCTTTCGACGGCATCAGAAACACACTTTCCAGTTCTGGCATTAAGTGGCGATTCATATGCGCCAGCTGCATTTCATATTCAAAATCTGCCACCGCACGCAGGCCACGAATCAGCACCGTAGCGTGTTGATTGCGGGCGAAGTTTGCCATCAAATCGCTAAATCCGACCACTTCAACGTTTCCCAGATGCGCAGTTGCCTGTTGTGCCAGCGCCACACGCTCTTCCAGAGTAAACATCGGTTTTTTACTGGGGCTGGCGGCAATCGCCAGAATAACGTGATCGAACATCTGCGTGGCGCGCGTCACGATATCGATATGACCATTGGTAATGGGATCGAAAGTACCCGGATAAATCGCCCGTTTTTGCATAACAACCTCAATGCGTTTTCGGTGGCAGGTAAGGTTCCAGCAGTTGAAGCAGACGCTGTAGCGCGCCCTGGTTTTGATACAGCACTTCAACGGCATGACGGCCATAGAAACTACGGTAATCGGCGTCGGTGAGTAAAGAGGAAACCTCTTTTGCAAGCGTAGTGGCATCGGTGACGGTAATCAGCCCGCTTGCCTGCTCCAGCCGCGCGCAAATGTCTTTAAAGTTAAAGGTATGCGGCCCCATCAACACCGGGATAGCGTGTGCGGCGGCCTCCAGCGGATTATGCCCACCGCGTTCAACCAGTGAACCGCCAACAAACGCGAGATCGGCAATACCGTACAGCAACATCAGTTCGCCCATCGTATCGCCAACCACAACCTGCGTGCTGGTGGAGGGGACTTCCCCTGAGGAGCGTGTGATATAGCTTAGTCCAGCCTGGCGGACAAGGTTAATCGCATCCGGGAAGCGTTCCGGATGACGGGGTACCAGGATGAGCAATAAATTCGGGAACTGTTGTAACAGCGCCTGATGGGCGGCAATCACTACGCTCTCTTCGCCATCATGAGTGCTGGTGGCAATCCATACCGGACGATGCGGCGCCCACTGGCGGCGCAGTGTTACTGCTTTAGCGGCCAACTGTGGCGTCACTGAAATATCGAATTTCAGGCTACCGGTAACGGTCACCTGATTATTTTTTGCACCCAGTGTCACAAAGCGCGCAGCATCTTCTTCATTTTGCGCAGCAATCAGCGTAATACGGCGGAGCAAGCGACGAACAAATTTACCCAGTTTGGAGTAACCTGCGGCAGAGCGTGCAGAGAGTCGCGCATTAGCGATAACCAGTGGAATTTTACGTTTATGTAGCGCCGCAATCAGGTTAGGCCATAGTTCGGTTTCCATAATCAACACCAGTTTTGGGTCGACTTTATTCAGGAAACGGTTGAGCGCATCGGGCAGATCGTAAGGCAGATAGACGTGCTGAACATCTTTTCCAAAAGCCGATTGTACGCGCTCCGAACCAGTCGGCGTCATAGTCGTGACTGTGATTGGTAAATCAGGATAGCGATGACGCAGCGCGCGCACCAACGGGATTGCCGCCAGGGTTTCACCGACGGAGACGGAGTGCAGCATAATGCCGCCTGGTGTTAGCGGATGGCGGTAAAAACCGTAACGTTCACCCCAGCGTTTTCGATAGGCCGGAGCCTTACGTCCGCGCACCCAGAGCCGTATCCAGATTAGCGGCTGAATAAGGTAGAGAAGGGCGGTGTAAAGCAATTCGAGCATAATAAATAGCTGACTTATGGATGTGCTGGGGATTCTATGTATTTAACGGTGGCTTTACCATTACTTTTCCCGTTTTTGACTTAAATAGCTTCAGTTTGGTCTGATCTGCCGCTACATCTTCATTTTTTTTGTATTTTTATGCGAATCATTGAAACTCGGCCCCATTTTCAACTCTACATTGGCCGTACCGACATTATCGACATGCTATTTTTTATCTGTTTGATTTATATGATTAAAACATATTTCGTGTATAAAAATCATTCGGGTCGGATTGCTGCGAAAGAAATGATACACTAGCACGTCAAGTAAGTGCGTTATCAGTATTCAGGTAGCTGTTGAGCCTGGGGCGGTAGCGTGCTTTTTTTCTGCTTAACTTAATCAGACAATCACACAAAAGAGTCGCTAGTGGAAAAGCCATTTCGAAAAATTCTGGTCATAAAGATGCGATATCATGGAGATATGTTATTAACTACTCCTGTCATCAGTACGCTCAAGCAGAATTATCCTGATGCAAAAATCGATATGCTGCTTTATCAGGATACCATCCCTATTTTGTCTGAAAACCCGGAAATTAATGCGCTCTACGGGATAAGCAATAAAGGTGCGGGAACATTCGATAAAATTAAAAATGTGCTTTCGTTGATAAAAACTCTGCGTGCGAATAATTATGACCTGGTCATTAATCTTACGGATCAGTGGATGGTGGCGCTGCTGGTACGTTTTTTACCCGCACGGATGAAAATATCGCAACTTTATGGTCATCGGCAGCATGGCATTTGGAAAAAAAGCTTCACCCACTTAGCGCCAATACACGGCACACATATTGTTGAGCGTAATTTATCGGTCCTTGAGCCATTAGGTATTACCGATTTCTACACCGACACAACAATGAGTTACGCCGAAGATTGCTGGAAGAAGATGCGCCAGGAGTTAGATGCCCTGGGCGTAAAAGATCATTATGTTGTCATCCAACCGACAGCGCGTCAGATATTTAAGTGCTGGGATAACGATAAATTTTCTAAGGTTATCGATGCGCTGCAACAGCGAGGGTATCAGGTTGTCCTGACCTGTGGGCCTTCGGCAGATGATCTCGCTTGTGTAGATGAGATTGCACGAGGTTGCGAAACAAAACCCATTACTGGCCTTGCAGGTAAAACACGTTTTCCTGAACTAGGCGCGTTAATTGATCATGCAGTGCTTTTTATTGGTGTGGATTCTGCGCCGGGGCATATTGCGGCGGCGGTGAAGACGCCAGTTATTAGTCTATTTGGGGCCACTGATCATGTATTCTGGCGCCCATGGACTGAGAATATTATTCAATTCTGGGCGGGGAATTATCAGAAAATGCCGACCCGTCATGAACTTGACCGCAACAAAAAATATCTTTCTGTTATTCCAGCGGAAGATGTGATCGCCGCTACGGAAAAGCTGTTGCCAGAAGATGCCCCATCAGCTGACAGGAATACACAATTATGATCGTGGCGTTTTGTTTATATAAATATTTTCCATTTGGTGGGCTTCAACGTGACTTTATGCGCATTGCATCAACAGTTGCCGCACGGGGCCACCATGTTCGGATCTATACGCAGTCGTGGGAAGGTGATTGCCCGAAAGCATTTGAGCTTATTCAGGTGCCAGTTAAGTCCCATACCAACCATGGACGCAATGCAGAGTATTATGCCTGGGTACAAAATCATCTCAAAGCGCATCCCGCTGATCGCGTTGTTGGGTTTAATAAGATGCCAGGGTTGGATGTTTATTTTGCCGCTGATGTTTGTTACGCCGAGAAAGTTGCGCAAGAAAAAGGTTTTTTATATCGTTTAACATCACGATATCGCCATTATGCCGCATTTGAGCGAGCGACTTTCGAGCAGGGTAAATCGACGAAACTTATGATGCTGACCGATAAGCAAATCGCCGATTTCCAGAAGCATTATCAAACTGAATCTGAACGTTTTCAAATTCTTCCTCCCGGTATTTATCCGGACAGAAAATACAGCGAGCAAATCCCAAACAGTCGTGAAATTTATCGGCAGAAAAATGGCATAAAAGAGCAACAAAACTTATTACTGCAGGTTGGATCAGATTTTGGTCGTAAAGGTGTTGATCGCTCAATTGAAGCTTTGGCATCGTTACCGGAATCATTACGTCACAATACGCTTTTATTTGTTGTTGGCCAGGATAAACCGCGGAAATTTGAAGCGTTGGCAGAAAAACTCGGCGTGCGGAGCAATGTGCATTTCTTCTCCGGTCGCAATGATGTGTCAGAATTAATGGCAGCCGCTGATTTATTACTGCATCCCGCTTATCAGGAAGCCGCGGGTATCGTTCTTCTTGAAGCGATCACTGCTGGATTACCTGTTTTAACAACTGCAGTATGTGGGTATGCGCATTATATTGCAGATGCCAATTGTGGAACGGTCATTGCTGAACCTTTCTCCCAGGAACAATTAAATGAGGTTTTACGTAAAGCGTTAACTCAGTCTCCATTACGAATGGCCTGGGCGGAGAATGCTCGCCATTATGCCGATACTCAGGATTTGTATAGCCTGCCAGAGAAAGCCGCAGATATCATTACAGGTGGTTTAGATGGTTGAATTAAAAGAGCCGCTTGCCACACTTTGGCGTGGTAAAGATGTTTTTGCAGAAGTCAAAGAACTGAACGGCGAGGTCTTTCGTGAACTCGAGACGCGTCGCACATTACGCTTTGAGCTGTCCGGGAAAAGCTATTTTCTTAAATGGCACAAGGGGACGACATTAAAAGAGATTGTAAAAAATCTACTCTCATTACGGATGCCCGTTTTGGGCGCAGACAGAGAGTGGCACGCTATTCATCGCCTGAGTGATGTTGGCGTTGATACAATGAAGGGCATTGGGTTTGGTGAGAAAGGTTTAAACCCATTAACCCGTACATCATTTATTATTACCGAAGATCTCACTCCCACGATTAGCCTTGAAGATTATTGTGCTGATTGGGCAGTCAACCCGCCTGATATACGTGTAAAGCGTATGCTGATTACACGAGTGGCAACCATGGTGCGTAAAATGCACGCCGCAGGGATAAATCACCGTGACTGCTACATTTGCCACTTTTTACTTCATTTGCCATTTACTGGCCGGGAAGATGAATTAAAAATTTCGGTTATCGATCTGCATCGGGCACAGATACGTGCAAAAGTACCGCGTCGTTGGCGCGATAAAGACCTGATTGGTTTGTATTTCTCATCAATGAATATTGGGCTGACGCAGAGAGATATCTGGCGATTTATGAAGGTTTATTTTGGGATGCCTTTACGTAAGATATTATCTCTTGAACGGAATTTATTGAACATGGCAAGTGTTAAGGCCGAGCATATTAAAGAGCGAACACAACGCAAAGGATTATAAAAATATTTATCAGTATGTACTGGAACTAACTTCATTATGACTATTTATTTTATAAACTGGATTGCAGATTATGAATTAAGAATGATCCAGTACCTGAAAAAAAAGTACAAGATAAAAAATATAACAACACCAAAAAAATACAACTGGGTTAATAAGAAAATTTCGAAATTAGGGATGGATAATGCATGGCTGGGGCGATTATTCATCAAGCATTACCTCAATGATATCAGAAAAGATGACATAATTATCTTTAATGACAGTGTTATTAATAAAGGTATCAATAAACAAATATTAAAAAACATTAACTGTCATAAAGTTTTGCTTCTAAGAAATACTGTCAGCGAAGATTTTATTTTTGATAACACTAATTATTTTGATATTATCTATGATTTTGAGCATAGATTTATAGGGAATGAAAAGACCAAGGCAATAGAACAATTTTTTCCTATAGGAATGGATGAAATTAGAAATTATAGTTTATCTGACAAAAATAACAGTCAGCCAATATGTTTTTTTCTTGGGCGTGATAAAGGACGTCTTCAAATAATTAATGAATTAGCCGATAGATTAACAACACTAGGATGTAAGTTAGATTTTAATGTTGTCAAAGATAAAACATCATCTCCGACTTCAAAGTATTTGATTGAAGAACAAATACCGTATGAAGAGAATATTAGAAGAACATTAAATGCTAATATAATTGTTGATATAACTAAAGAAAACCAATCTGGCTGGACTCTTCGTATACTTGAGGCACTATTTTTCAATAAAAAATTAATTACTAATAATATAAATATACTTGGTTCAGAAATCTATAGTGAGTCTCGCTTTTTTATAATAGGTCATGATGATTGGGATAAGTTAGAGTATTTTATTAACTCATCTGTTAAACCAATGGATTATGATAGCTTATATAAATTCAGCCCTGATAAAATGATGTCAACAATTGTTTCTGATTTTATAGAAAAATAAAATCATTAAAACAGTGAGCTTTACTCAATTAATGAGAGTTTCAATGAAAATAGCATTTATCGGCGAAGCTGTTTCTGGATTTGGCGGCATGGAAACAGTCATTCGTGATGTTATTACTACCTTCAGGAAACAACATATCCATAGTGAAATGTTTTTCTTTTGTCGTAATGATAAAATGGATAAGGGATGGCTGGACGGTATTAAGTACTCGTGTTCATTTTCCAATATTCGCTTAGGTTTTTTGCGTCGCGCGAAACATATTCATGCGTTAAGCAAATGGCTTCAGGATTATCAGCCAGATGTTGTTATTTGTATTGACGTGATCTCGTGTTTGTATGCGGCCAAAGCTCGTAAAAAATCAGGAATTGATGTGCCAGTATTTTCATGGCCGCATTTTTCTTTAGATCACAAAAAACATGCTGAATATATCACCTGTGCCGATTATCATTTAGCAATCAGCTCTGGCATTAAACAGCAAATGATTAATCGGGGTGTAGCAGAATCGACGATAAATGTTATTTTTAATCCAGTCGAAGCTAAAGACACAGTCATTCCTGCGCCTGAGGAAGGCGAAACGGCAACGTTCATTTATGTTGGGCGTATGAAATTCGAGGGCCAGAAGCGGGTTAAAGACCTCCTTGATGGCTTATCACAAGCGCAAGGTAACTGGAAACTCCATGTATTGGGTGATGGTTCCGATTTCGAAAAATGCCAGGCTTATAGTAGAGAACTAAATATTGATGATCGAATTGTCTGGTATGGTTGGCAACAACATCCCTGGGAATTGGTCCAGCAAGATATTAAAAAAGTGAGTGCGTTATTGCTCACGTCATCTTTTGAAGGTTTCCCAATGACCCTACTTGAAGCCTTGTCATGGGGAATTCCTTGCATCAGCGCCGATTGTGTCTCCGGGCCTGCTGACATTATTCAACCTGATGTTAATGGTCATCTGTATCAATCGGGAGATATTGCTGGTTTTGTAACGCTTCTCAATAAATATATAGCAGGTGAAATTTATATCGAACATGAAACAATTCCTGCGTCGATCGATAAATTTTACCAATCGAAGTATTACGATAGATTACATAAGATAATTATTTCTGCTATTTCCCGGAGGAAATAATGCAGCAGGTGTTTTTCCAGGAAACTGAGTTTCTTAATTCAGTTATTGATTATAATCATAAAGTAGAAACAGAAAATCTTTGTCTGGATATCGCTTATGGGACTGACAGAAATTTTCTATTTGGTTGCGGAATTTCGATTGCTTCAATATTAAAGTATAATGAAGGAAGTCGATTGTGTTTCCATATTTTTACTGACTATTTTGGTGATGATGATCGTAAGTATTTTGATGCCCTGGCGCTGCAGTATAAAACCAGAATTAAAATATATCTGATTAATGCTGATCGACTCCGCTCATTGCCTAGCACTAAGAACTGGACTCATGCAATATATTTTCGCTTTGTTATTGCAGATTACTTTATTAATAAGACGTCTAAAGTCCTTTATCTGGATGCAGATATCATTTGTCAGGGGACTATTGAGCCACTAATTAATTTCTCATTTCCTGACAATAAAGTCGCAATGGTTGTTACAGAAGGGCAAGCTAAGTGGTGGGAAAAACGCGCCCATTCGTTAGGTGTTGCGGGAATTGCTAAAGGTTACTTTAACTCCGGTTTTTTATTGATTAATACTGACCAATGGGCGGCTCAGCAGGTTTCTGCACGAGCCATAGCAATGCTAAATGATCCAGAAATAGTCAAAAAAATAACACATCCTGATCAGGATGTATTAAATATGTTGCTGGCAGACAGACTTATTTTTGCTGATATAAAATATAACACCCAGTTTAGCTTAAACTATCAACTCAAAGAAAGTTTTACAAACCCAGTAACCAACGATACTATTTTTATCCACTATATCGGTCCAACCAAGCCCTGGCATGATTGGGCCTGGGATTATCCTGTATCACAAGCCTTTATGGAGGCAAAAAATGCTTCGCCATGGAAGAGCACGGCGTTGCTGAAACCGAACAATAGCAATCAATTAAGATATAGCGCAAAACATATGCTTAAAAAGCATAGATATCTAAAAGGATTTAGCAATTATCTTTTTTAT
Source organism: Escherichia sp. E1130 (assembly GCF_005781065.1). Lineage (NCBI taxonomy): Bacteria > Pseudomonadati > Pseudomonadota > Gammaproteobacteria > Enterobacterales > Enterobacteriaceae > Escherichia > Escherichia sp. E1130. The sequence goes on along the minus strand of NZ_VATL01000001.1, from coordinate 166,749 downwards.
TTTATTGAAAAGATAAAGCATTAAAACTGGGAAACTATAAAGTAATGATATAAGGGTAGCATTGTGGACTCATTTCCTGCCATAGAGATAGATAAAGTTAAAGCCTGGGATTATCGGCTAGTTAATATAAATACTTCTGAATGTTTAAATGTTGCCTATGGTGTCGATGCTAATTATCTTGATGGTGTAGGTGTTTCCATCACATCAATTGTCCTAAACAATCGACATATTAATCTTGATTTTTATATTATTGCTGACGTTTATAATGATGTTTTTTTTCAAAAAGTCGCAAAGCTTGCAGAGCAATACCAATTAAGAATCACGCTATATAGAATTAACACTGATAAGCTCCAGTGCTTGCCTTGTACACAGGTCTGGTCAAGAGCAATGTACTTCCGTTTATTTGCATTTCAATTATTGGGTTTAACGCTTGATCGTTTGCTTTATCTTGATGCAGATGTTGTTTGTAAAGGCGATATTAGCCAACTATTGCATCTGGATTTAAACGGAGCGGTCGCTGCTGTTGTTAAAGATGTTGAGCCAATGCAGGAAAAGGCGGTATCCAGGTTGTCTGATCCTGAATTACTTGGGCAGTACTTTAATTCCGGCGTCGTTTATTTAGATTTAAAAAAATGGGCTGACGCAAAACTAACAGAAAAAGCGTTGTCTATTCTTATGAGTAAAGATAATGTTTATAAATACCCTGATCAGGATGTTATGAATATCTTACTGAAAGGGATGACAATATTTTTGCCTCGTGAGTACAATACAATTTATACAATTAAAAGTGAATTAAAAGACAAAACACATCAAAACTATAAAAAGCTGATTACAGAAAGCACTCTGCTTATTCATTATACAGGTGCAACTAAACCGTGGCACAAATGGGCAATTTATCCATCGGTAAAATACTATAAAATAGCTTTAGAAAATTCACCATGGAAAGATGACTCTCCACGAGATGCAAAATCAATTATTGAATTTAAAAAAAGATATAAACACCTTTTAGTGCAGCATAATTATATCTCAGGAATTATAGCAGGAGTCTGTTATCTTTGCCGAAAATATTACCGTAAATAACATTTAACTGGGTTATTATGATTCAGAAGAGCAAGATCAAAGACTTGGTTGTTTTTACCGATGAAAACAATTCAAAGTATCTCAATGTATTAAATGACTTCTTGTCTTATAATATAAATATCATCAAGGTTTTTCGTTCTATTGATGATACAAAAGTTATGCTTATTGATACCGATTACGGTAAATTGATTCTTAAGGTTTTTTCTCCGAAAGTTAAGCGTAACGAACGTTTCTTTAAGTCTCTGTTAAAAGGTGATTATTACGAACGCCTTTTTGAGCAAACCCAAAAAGTACGAAATGAAGGGTTAAATACACTCAATGACTTTTATTTATTGGCTGAACGCAAAACCTTACGATTTGTCCATACTTATATCATGATCATCGAGTATATTGATGGCATAGAGTTGTGTGATATGCCCGATATTGATGATGTGCTAAAAAATAAAATTCAGCAATCAATTAATTCCTTACATCAACATGGCATGGTTTCTGGCGACCCCCATCGTGGTAACTTCATTATAAAAAATGGTGAGGTTCGAATTATTGATCTCTCCGGAAAACGTGCTTCAGCGCAGCGTAAAGCGAAAGATCGTATTGACTTAGAGCGTCATTACGGTATTAAAAATGAGATTAAAGATCTAGGCTATTATCTTTTAGTATATCGTAAAAAAATGCGCAATTTTATGCGGCGTTTGAAAGGGAAACCAGCGCGCTAAAATAGAAATATCCACAATTACGTGTCTTCACCAGGACAGTTTTAAGCGGAGTTATTTATTTCACAGGTTTATCATGAAGAATATTAGATACATTGACAAAAAAGATGTTGAAAACCTGATTGAAAATAAAACATCTGATGATGTTATTATTTTTCTTTCTGGGCCTACATCGCAAAAAACACCTTTGTCAGTATTACAAACAAAGGATATTATTGCTGTCAATGGTTCTGCGCAATATCTGTTAAGTAATAATATCGTTCCTTTTATATATGTACTTACAGATGTCCGCTTTTTACATCAGCGTCGTGATGATTTTTATAAATTTAGCCAGAGAAGTCGTTATACCATAGTAAATGTTGACGTTTATGAACACGCTTCCAAAGAAGATAAACTTTATATCCTCCAGAACTGTCTTGTATTACGGTCTTTTTACCGCCGGGAAAAAGGTGGTTTTATAAAGAAGATTAAATTTAATATTTTGAGACAGATTCACAAAGAACTGCTGATCTCTGTACCGTTGTCTAAAAAAGGTCGTCTGGTCGGATTTTGCAAGGACATTAGTCTTGGTTATTGCTCATGCCATACTATTGCCTTTGCTGCAATTCAAATAGCATATTCACTTAAGTATGCACGGATTATTTGTTCCGGTCTTGATTTAACGGGTAGTTGTTCGCGTTTCTATGACGAGAATAAGAATCCCATGCCCTCGGAATTAAGTAGGGATTTATTCAAAATCTTGCCATTTTTCCGTTTTATGCATGATAATGTAAAAGATATTAATATTTATAATTTATCAGATGATACGGCTATTTCTTACGATGTAATTCCATTTATTAAACTTCAAGATATCAGTACGGAAGAGTCAAAGGATAAGACAAGAAAAAAAATGCAATATAAAGCTTCAACTGATTCTTATGCTAATTAGTTATCCTGAAACTAAAATAATATGGTATAAAAATGCGTTTAGGAACTTTTCACAAAAAGAAAAGATTTTATATAAACAAAATCAAAATTAATTTCCTTTCTTTTTTATTTCGTAAGAAAATCAATAACCAAGTTACAGAGCCAGCACAAATTAAATCATGCCTAATCATTCATGATAATAATAAACTCGGTGATCTAATTGTATTAAGTTCGATTTATCGTGAGCTTTATAGTAAAGGAGTTAAAATAACCATTCTCACAAATAGAAAGGGTGGGGAGTTTCTCTCTAATAATAAAAATATATTTGAGTTCTGTATCAAAGAATCGACGGGTTCCCTTAAAATGCTTACTCTATGTAAGCATCTGCGGGATTTACAGTTCGATATTGTATTAGACCCCTTTGAAACAATGCCCTCATTTAATCATAGTTTAATATTATCAAGTTTAAAAGATTCTTACATTCTGGGTTTTGATCAATGGTATAAGCGTTACTATTCATTTTACCATCCCCACGATGAATGTTTAAAAGAACATATGAGTACACGAGCAACAGAAATACTGAAGCATATTTATGGTGAGGGTGAATTTTCCACCGACTACGACTTGCATTTACCTGTAGATGTTGAAAATAAAATAAAAGATTTTATTGGAAATACAAGAATAATCATCATTAACCCATTAGGTGCAAAAAAAATATGCCGACTTACCTTTGAGCAAATAAAAATTATATATCAAGAAGTGAAAGCACAGTTTGAAAATTATCGAGTGATATTTACCGGGTTACCACAAGATTTATTGACAATACCAATACCTGAAATTGAAACACTACCATTTGACGAGTTTATTTATACTGTTGCGTTGACCCGGTATAGTGATTTTGTCATTTCTGTTGATACAGCTCTTGTTCATATCGCTGCGGCTTATCATAAACCAACGCTTGCATTTTATCCTAATTCACGTACTCCGGAATATCCCTCACATTTAATTTGGGCCCCGAATAATCATCAATCTATACAAATAGTATCTCCAACATTTACGATAAAAGATATCGATACTGAAACTTTAACTGATTCAGTAAAGAGATTAAGTTGTATAGATAAGAAGTGAGTTAAAACTCACTTCTTAAACTTGTCTATTCTTGATTAATAGTATTGTTGCGATTATTAATAACGAGTAAGAGGACTATCGCGGATATAACGATAATTGGAATGCTGCGTGCCCATATGATCACATCACTGAGTCCAATCCCCACAATGCCGAGCGTTAATATCAACAAACCCAATGCGCGTTTTTTATATACTGTATAAAATAGTGAAAAATAGAGGAAAAGGGTGGAAAAAATCCCCATCAGACCTTTCAGTGACCCTGCTTCAATTATCTCATTATGTAGGTGTACGTTAGCAAAATCCAATGCCCCTCTTAGTCTATTGTTTTCTGCGACTAACAAATTCATACTTTCAGCGCGCGACTCTGCAGATCTAAATGAAAGAGGCGATTCTTTGAATAAATCAAAACCAATTTCGTACATTGCCAGTCTTGCACCTAAGGAAGTTACGCTATTAGCATTGGTATAACTGTTTAAATCATTTAATGCTTCGTTATAGCGATATTGAATTGGTTTATTAAATATAATTACAACACTGGTCAATATAGCAATTAGAAGAACAATAGCGGAAGTGAATTTTTTTGGGGATTTGTTGTAATATGTAATTAGTGCAACAGCACAAATTACAGGGAAAAGGAGTAGAGTTGCTCTGGTTTGTGTCAGTGCCAGAACATAAAGTACCGCGCAACTATTTAATAAAAATAAAAAAGGATGGTTTTTTTTAGTATAAAGAATTGCAACACCACTAACTATCCCTATTAGCATTGTTGAATATGCTGCTCCTGTTGCCGCTCCTATACCAAAAGAAATGCGGTCATATTCATGAATGCTATTAGTATAAATTGCATATGCAGCAATTATAAATGACAGGGAATATAAAATGTATAACACACTTTCTTTTTTTGTTTTTAGCTGGCTAGTTAGTGCTAAAAAAACAATAAAAGATCCAAATATAAATATTTTGGCAGTATTTAAATAACTGTGGTAAGTAGCACGAAATGGAGAGTTGTCTACTTTAAACACAGAATACCAAATTAAATCAAGCAATCCTATAAAAAATATAGAAAGTGGAAGGATAAGGTTTTTTATATTATAATTTCCTTGTCTGCCACGTAAAATTAGTGATAACAAGCAAACTATAGCAGTGATATTATATATCTTTATGCTGAAAGTGTTATCGATGAATGCAATTATCAATGAAAAAAAACATAATATATAAGTCATTATCTCTAGAATCACAGATGATTTCAGAGTGTAAGGTTTCCATGAGTGAAATTTAATGAAGGTTGGCATGTTTTACCTTTATAATGATGATAATTTTTCCAAAACTGCTTGACCGTTGAGATTAATTAAACTTTTCCCCGGTGCCATGCAAACTACCTGATTCTTCCCATAACCGCCAATTAATCCCGGGTCTGTCGGCCCATAAACTGTGATATTGGGTTTATCGAGTGCCGCAGTTAAATGGCTTAATCCTGTATCGACTGACACAACAAATTTAGCTCCAGCCAGCACACGGGCAACGCCTTCCAGAGTCATCTTCGGCAGTACGTCGACATAATCAAAGCCTTCCGCCAGCCTTTTTGCCCGCTCTTCTTCATGCGGCGCTCCCCACGGTAGTTTAATTCGAATCCCTGAACCTGCCAGTAAACCAATTAATTCTCGCCAGTGCTCTTCCGGCCAGTGTTTATCATCGCGGGTGGTCGCATGAAGGAATACAGCATACTCCCCAGCATCCGGTAGTGGATTTGTCAGGAAATGCTGCGCAATAGCATAATCGCCCTGGGCCTGCGGTTTGCTATACCCAAGGCTTTTTGCAAACAGTTCACGGGTACGTTCTACAGCATGCTGCTGTTTCGCAATATGATGTTTGCGATTGTAAAACAGGCTGGCTAAAGGCTCGCGAGCGGTTTGCCAGTCCATTCCATGTTTAACGCCATGTGCTAAACGTGTCACCAGCGCTGCGCTTTTTACCAGCCCCTGGGCGTCGATAATTGCGTCATAGTTTTCTGCCTGAAGGGCTTCACGAAACGCTTTCCGTTCCGCTTTTATGGGGGCCGAGAACCAGGCTTTGCGCCAGCGTCGTATCGCCACCGGGATAACCCGCTCAACGGCGGCGTGCCAGGACGGAATTTGCGCGAATCCCTCTTCCACCACCCAATCAAACTTAATCCCCGGGATTGCCTGCTGGGCATCGGTGAGTGCGGGCAGCGTATGGAGAACATCGCCCATCGACGATGTTTTAACGATCAGAACCCGCATCCGTCAGGCTTCCTCTTGTAACAATAGCGCGTTGAGTTCTTCCAACACGTGCTGGGGAGTAATGTCGATCAAGCTCTGATGATAACCCTCTGCAGCGTCACCTTTACGCACTTTGTGATAGCCGGTAATCAGGCGGATCACGCGCGCTTTGTGGGAAAGCGGCGGCGTAAAGTCCGGACTGCTCGGCCCATACAGAGCAACCAGTGGACGATTGAGCGCCGCAGCAACGTGCATCAGGCCAGAATCGTTAGTGACAATGGCTTTACAGGCGGCAATCAAAATGACTGCCTGCTCAAGCTGTGTTTCCCCCGCCAGGTTCCGACACCATGCCTGCTGCTCGGTATTCAAAGCGGCAAGAATCTCATTGCCCGCCTCATGATCTTTCGCAGAGCCAAACAGAACCACCTGATAACCTTCATCAATCAGCTGCTTTGCCAGCTCTGCATAGTGGTAGTGTGGCCAGCGTTTCGCCGGGCCAAACTCCGCACCCGGGCAAAAGCCAATCATCGGACGTTCTGATGAGAGCGAAAATTGGTTACAGGCATACGATTTTTCACCTTCGCTCACCTGCAATTGCGGCCATAACAACGGTTTTGGTAGATCTTGTGCGGTACGCATTACGCCTTTGTCATAGGCCAGCGCCACATAGCGTTCCACCATTAGCGGCCAGGCTTCTTTATCGAGCACACGTACATCGTTGAGTAAACCGTAGCGCATCTCGCCGCGCCAGCCGGTGCGATGAGGAATACCCGCGAAGAAAGGCACTAATGCGGATTTGAAGGAGTTGGGTAAGACGTAGGCGCGGTCGTAGCGCTTTTCACGCAGACTATGACCCAGTTTGCGGCGTTCACCGATTTCCAGCGCCCCGTGACCGAGAGGCATCGGGATAGCTTCGTTAACTTCCGGCATCCGCGATAATAATGGACGGCACCATGCCGGTGCCATCACGTCGATTATCGCCTGGGGATAGCGCGCCTGGAGCGTGCGATAGAGACTTTGCGACATCATCATGTCGCCAACCCACGACGGGCCGATCACCAATATTTTCATTCACTTCATCCTTCAAGCTGTCTCTGCGGCGGCTGCCTGCGTTCACTCCGGTCACTTACTTTTGTAAGCTCCCGGAGATTCACTTCGTTGCCGCCTTGATACCGCTCGAATGATTTTGTGAATTTACGTTGATGTCGCGATTCAGCCAGGCCATGTATTCCGTTACACCTTCAGCAACAGTTTTGAACGGTTTGTCGTAACCCGCAGCGCGCAGATTAGTCAGATCCGCCTGAGTAAACGCCTGGTAGCGGCCTTTCAGTTTATCCGGGAACGGAATGTATTCGATCTGACCTTTCTTGTGATAAGCAAGCGTTGCATCTGCTACTGCCTGGAAGGATTCCGCACGGCCAGTACCGAGGTTGAAGATGCCGGAAACGCCATTTTCCAGGAACCACAGATTCACATCAGCCACGTCGCCCACGTAGACGAAGTCGCGTTTAAAGTTCTCGCTACCTTCGAACAGTTTCGGAGACTCACCGTTGTTAAGCTGGGTGTTGAGATGGAAAGCGACGCTCGCCATGCTGCCTTTATGGCCTTCACGCGGTCCATAAACGTTGAAATAGCGGAAACCAACAATCTGCGAGTTCGCTTCTGGCAGGATTTGACGAACATATTCATCAAACAGGAACTTCGAATAACCGTAGACATTCAGTGGTTTTTCGTATTCGCGGGATTCAATAAAGTCGGAGGTGCGACCGCCGTAAGTGGCTGCGGAAGAGGCGTACAGGAACGGGATTTCGCGCTCCAGACAGTAGTGCAGCAGCTCTTTGGAGTATTGATAGTTGTTATCCATCATATACTTGCCGTCCCACTCGGTAGTGGAAGAGCACGCGCCTTCGTGGAAAATCGCTTCGACATCGCCGAACTCTTCACCCGCCATAATCTGGATCAGGAAGTCTTCCTTATCCATATAGTCCGCGATGTTCAGGTCCACCAGGTTCACAAACTTGGTGCCGTCTTTCAGGTTGTCCACCACCAGAATATCGGTGATGCCTTTATCATTCAGGGCCTTAACGATGTTGCTGCCGATAAAGCCCGCGCCGCCGGTAACGATGATCATAACTGTAACCTTCGAATTATGGAGTCAGAGACAATCTCAGACACGAATGCTTCTATCATATCACTACACGGCGTTGGCTTCAGCCATTCGCCGAAAGTGAGGGGGATGGACGTTATTTATTCTAAATTTTACAGAAGTGTTAACGCGTCATCTCGTCGCGAACTATAAGTTTGGGTAATATGTGCTGGAAATTGCCCTGTCTGGAGAACCGCAATGCGTGGAGAATTTTATCAGCAGTTAACTAACGATCTGGAAACCGCAAGGGCGGAAGGGTTGTTTAAAGAAGAACGCATTATTACGTCTGCGCAGCAAGCAGACATCACTGTGGCTGATGGAAGTCACGTCATAAACTTTTGCGCCAATAACTATCTCGGACTGGCGAATCATCCGGAGCTGATTGCGGCGGCAAAAGCGGGAATGGATTCTCACGGTTTCGGCATGGCTTCGGTGCGATTTATCTGCGGCACCCAGGATAGCCATAAAGAGCTTGAGCAGAAACTGGCAGCATTTCTCGGCATGGAAGATGCGATTCTCTATTCTTCCTGTTTTGATGCCAACGGCGGTCTGTTTGAAACACTGCTGGGCGCGGAAGACGCCATTATCTCCGATGCTCTGAACCATGCCTCGATCATCGACGGCGTGCGGCTGTGCAAAGCCAAACGCTATCGCTATGCCAACAACAATATGCAAGAGCTGGAAGCGTGCCTGAAAGAAGCGCGTGAATCCGGGGCGCGCCATGTGTTAATCGCCACCGATGGTGTGTTCTCTATGGATGGCGTAATTGCCAACCTGAAAGGGGTTTGCGATCTCGCGGATAAATACGACGCTTTGGTGATGGTTGATGACTCTCATGCCGTCGGTTTTGTCGGTGAAAACGGACGTGGCTCCCATGAATACTGCGATGTGATGGGCCGTGTCGATATCATCACCGGCACGCTGGGTAAAGCACTGGGCGGGGCTTCTGGTGGTTACACCGCAGCGCGTAAAGAAGTGGTTGAGTGGCTGCGTCAGCGTTCTCGTCCTTACCTGTTCTCCAACTCACTGGCACCTGCCATTGTGGCTGCTTCCATTAAAGTGCTGGAGATGGTCGAAGCGGGCAGTGAGCTTCGTGACCGTCTGTGGGCGAACGCGCGTCAGTTCCGTGAGCAGATGTCGGCGGCGGGCTTTACCCTGGCGGGTGCTGATCACGCCATTATTCCGGTCATGCTTGGCGATGCTGTAGTGGCGCAAAAATTTGCCCGTGAACTGCAAAAAGAGGGCATTTACGTCACCGGTTTCTTCTATCCGGTCGTTCCGAAAGGTCAGGCGCGTATTCGTACCCAGATGTCTGCGGCGCATACCCCTGAGCAAATTACGCGTGCGGTAGAAGCGTTCACGCGTATTGGTAAACAACTGGGCGTAATCGCCTGAGTGAGGATGTGAGATGAAAGCGTTATCCAAACTGAAAGCGGAAGAGGGCATCTGGATGACCGACGTTCCTGAACCGGAACTCGGACATAACGATCTGCTGATTAAAATCCGTAAAACAGCCATCTGCGGGACTGACGTTCACATCTATAACTGGGATGAGTGGTCGCAAAAAACCATCCCAGTACCGATGGTTGTAGGCCATGAATATGTTGGTGAGGTGGTTGGCATCGGTCAGGAAGTGAAAGGCTTCAAGATCGGCGATCGCGTTTCTGGCGAAGGCCATATCACCTGTGGTCATTGCCGCAACTGTCGTGGTGGTCGTACCCATTTGTGCCGCAACACGATAGGCGTTGGTGTTAATCGCCCGGGCTGCTTCGCCGAATATCTGGTGATCCCGGCATTCAACGCCTTCAAAATCCCCGACAATATCTCCGATGACTTAGCCGCAATTTTTGACCCGTTCGGAAATGCGGTGCATACGGCGCTATCATTTGATCTGGTCGGCGAAGATGTTCTGGTTTCTGGTGCAGGCCCAATTGGTATTATGGCCGCGGCGGTAGCGAAACACGTTGGTGCACGCAACGTGGTGATCACTGATGTTAACGAATACCGTCTGGGGCTGGCGCGCAAAATGGGCATCACTCGTGCGGTTAACGTCGCGAAAGAGAATCTCAACGACGTAATGGCAGAACTGGGCATGACTGAAGGCTTTGATGTTGGTCTGGAGATGTCCGGTGCGCCGTCAGCGTTTCGCACGATGCTGGACACCATGAATCACGGTGGCCGTATTGCGATGCTGGGTATACCGCCGTCTGATATGTCTATCGACTGGACAAAAGTGATCTTTAAAGGACTGTTCATTAAAGGTATTTACGGTCGTGAGATGTTTGAAACCTGGTACAAGATGGCGGCGCTGATTCAGTCTGGTCTGGATCTCTCGCCAATCATTACCCATCGTTTCTCCATCGACGATTTCCAGAAAGGCTTTGATGCCATGCGTTCGGGCCAGTCTGGGAAAGTTATTCTGAGCTGGGATTAACACGAACAAGGGCTGGTATTCCAGCCCTTGAAGCTGATGGAAAACACAAAATTGCCTGATGCGCTACGGCTTATCAGGCCTACGTGGTTCCTGCAACATATTAAATTTGCACAATTTGGTATGCCGGATAAAGCGTTTACGCTAGATCCGGCATAAACAAAGCGCACTTTGTCTACAATCTGAAAATCCAAAATTCCAGCCATTTTCCCTGAGGATAATCCGTTAAATATGTAAAATCCTGTCAGTGTAATAAAGATATCGTAATTGCGCTGTTATCTTATATTTCTGCTCTCATTATCTCTCTAGCCTGAAGTTACTTTCTCACCCGTAAAAATAATATTTCACAGGCTTAATAGTTTCTTAATACAAAGCCTGTACAACGTCAGGGTAACTTCAGAGGTCGTCGGTAATTTATGATGAACAGCACCAATAAACTTAGTGTTATTATCCCGTTATATAATGCGGGCGATGATTTCCGCACTTGTATGGAATCTTTAATCGCGCAAACCTGGACTGCTCTGGAAATTATTATTATTAACGATGGATCAACGGATAATTCTGTTGAAATAGCAAAGCATTACGCAGAAAAACATCCGCATGTTCGCTTGCTGCATCAGGCGAATGCTGGCGCATCGGTGGCGCGTAATCGCGGGATCGAGGCAGCGACGGGCAAATATGTTGCTTTTGTCGATGCTGATGATGAAGTCTATCCCACTATGTACGAAACGCTGATGACCATGGCGTTAGAGGACGATCTCGACGTGGCGCAGTGCAACGCTGACTGGTGTTTTCGTGAAACGGGGGAAACCTGGCAATCCATTCCCACCGATCGCATACGCTCAACCGGCGTATTAACCGGCCCGGACTGGCTGCGGATGGGACTTTCTTCTCGCCGCTGGACTCACGTTGTCTGGATGGGCGTTTATCGCCGCGATGTTATTGTAAAAAATAACATTAAATTTATTGCCGGATTACATCATCAGGATATTGTCTGGACAACAGAATTTATGTTTAACGCGCTGCGTGCGCGATATACCGAGCAATCGTTATATAAATATTATCTGCATAATACGTCAGTGAGTCGGTTGAATAGACAAGGGAATAAAAACCTTAATTATCAACGGCACTATATTAAGATTACCCGACTGCTGGAGAAATTAAATCGAAATTATGCCGACAAAATTACAATTTATCCGGAATTTCATCAGCAAATAACTTACGAAGCATTGCGTGTTTGCCATGCGGTGCGCAAAGAGCCAGATATTCTTATCCGCCAACGGATGATTGCTGAGATATTTACTTCCGGCATGTATAAGCGCCTGATTACTAATGTCCGCAGCGTAAAGGTGGGTTATCAGGCATTACTGTGGTCTTTCCGCTTATGGCAATGGCGCGACAAAACACGATCGCACCATCGCATTACGCGTAGCGCCTTTAATTTGCGCTAGCGTTAAACTTCGCCGCTTCGGGCTGTTTGCCCCAGCCTTGCCACTGATGCTGGAAGTAAACGATCAGCGTGCTCTGGCTGATGCTTTCGCTTAATACTTCAAAGAAGCGATTCGCATAAACGGGTTCCAGCGGTTTTTTCGGTTTACACAGCTTCACGCCATGGAACGGATTACGCGGCGCGTTGGGCACCGTATTTTTCGGTGGCGTAGACGTATCGACCTGCGGTTCATTCAGCAAGCTGCTGGCTTTCACCAGCGTAATGTCTGGCGGCAGGTTATAAACCATCTGTTGTAGCACGCGTACCGTTGAAGGGTGAGGATGCCCGATGGCGATGGTCGAACCGTTGCGACGCGCCAGGTCAATTGCGCGATTGAACTGCACACGGATGTCCGCTTCATTTTGCGAATCGTCGAGGAACACCTTCCGTTTAATAACCTTCACGCCAGTGCCTTGTGCGGCGCGCATCGCCTGGGTATTACCGATGGTTACGCTGTCGAGGAAGTAAAGATTGTAACGCGCCAGCGCCTGCATCACTTTCTGCATACCAAACAGGTTAGAGGTCATCTTGCTGCCCATGTGGTTGTTGATCCCCACGGCATAGGGCACGTTATTGACCGCACTACGAATAATGCGCTCAATTTCGTCGCTGCTCATCTCCGGGCGCAGCGTGTTTTTCTCCAGCGGCTGTTTACTCAATGGTGCCATTGGCAGATGGATCAACACCTCGTGACCGCTGTTATGCGCTTTGGTCGCCATCTCTCTGGCGTGCGGTGAGTCGGGCAACACGGCGACGGAGATAGCGGAGGGCATCGCCAGCACCTGGTTTTCGTTGTGCGGGCGATAACCAAAATCATCAATGACAATGGCTAGTTTGCCAGCAAGTACGGGGGAGGAAAGCGCTAACAGAGCGGCAAATGCAAAAACGTTACGACGAAATGGAAACAAAACTTATCTTCCCAACCACGGCTGTGGATTGACCGCCTGACCCTGGCGGCGAATTTCGAAATAGAGTGAAGGCCGACCCTGACCACCACTGCTGCCCACCAGTGCAATTGGCTGGCCCGCGCGAACCTGCGAACCAACGCTCACCAGTGCGCTCTGATTATAGCCGTAAAGACTCATGTCGCCTTTACCGTGCTCAACCACCACCACCAGACCGTAGCCTTGCAGCCAGTCAGCCAGAATCACCCGACCGTCGGCAATCGCTTTAACTTCAGTGCCTTCAGAGGCACCGATAACCATCCCTTTCCAGCGCAGTTCGCCTTGTAGCTGTTCGCCATAGCGATGCAGCGTTGGCCCGCGAACCGGCCAGAATGCCTGACCGCGCGGTGCGCCCAGACCACCGGTACGGGACATTAGCGATTTTTCGCTTTCGGTCGGTTTGTAGGTGGTGCCTTTACGCGTCGCTTCTTTCTGACGGTCGCGAACCGCCTGGGCTTCGCGCGCTTCACGTTCAGCACGCGCTTTCGCTGCCGCTTCTGCACGGGCAATGCTGTTACGCAGACGGGATTCGTTGGCACGCAGTTCACTTAGCTGCTGCTGACCTTGCTGGATGGAAGATTCCAGCCCCGCCAGCGTCTTTTTACGCTCGTTCAGCGCCTGAGTCAGTTTCGCCTGTTGGGCGCGCTGCTCATATAACAGCGTTTGTTGCTCGCTTTGTTTCTCTTCCAGTTCAGCACGCTGCATGGCGACTTCTTCACGCGTTTGCTTCAACTGGGCGATGGTTTCTTGTCGCGCCTGGTTGAGATAGCCGAAGTAAGCCTGCAATCGTTGACCGCGCTGGCTTTCTTCACCGCTGAGAATCAGCTGAATACCGGTATGTTCACCCTGACGAAACGCAGCATCCAGTTGCGCGGCGAGGCTGCGTTCCTGGGCGGCTTTTTGCTGCTCCAGTTTGGCAATCGACGCGTTCATCTCATCAATCTGTTTATTCAGTTGATTGAGCGTGTTTTGCGTTTCGCGCAGCTTGCGGGTGGCTTCGGAGATCGCCTCTTCCTGCTTTTTCAGCTGAGCAAGCAGGCTTGAGCGTTGTTGCTGCTGTTGGCGTACCGCGCGCTCTTTCGCGGCGATATCGGCCTGAATAGACTTGAGTTGGTCGCGGTCATCCGCGTGGGCGGAAAACGTGCACAACAATACGCCAGCGCTAAGAACGCTGGCGTAAATGATGGGCCTGACTGCAAACCTGCGCGGTTTCGTGGCCCGTGTCATGGTATTAATCGCCTTTCCCCTCATGGGGAGGGATTATTCCACGATGAACAGCGGCTTACCAGTCATCTCTTGCGGGATTTCCATCCCCATCAGCGACAACATGGTCGGTGCGATGTCAGAAAGCTTACCGCCTTCAACCGCTTTCACGTTCTTATCACCAACGTAAATCAGCGGAACTGGCAGGTTGGTGTGTGCTGTGTGTGCCTGACCCGTTGCCGGATCGCGCATCTGTTCAGCGTTACCGTGGTCAGCGGTGATCAGCAGTTGTCCACCCACGGACTCAACGGCTTTTGTCACTTCTTCAACACAGTGATCCAGCGCTTCTACCGCTTTAACCGCCGCTTCCATCACTCCGGTGTGACCTACCATGTCGCCGTTCGGATAGTTACAGATAATGGTGTCGTATTTGCCGCTCTTGATTGCCGCAACCAGTTTTTCGGTCAGCTCTGCGGAGCTCATTTCCGGCTGCAGGTCGTAGGTAGCGACTTTCGGCGAGTTGATCAGAATGCGGTCTTCGCCTTTGAACGACTCTTCTACACCACCGTTAAAGAAGAAAGTGACGTGAGCATATTTTTCAGTTTCGGAAATACGCAGCTGAGTTTTGTCGTTTTTCGCCATCCACTCGCCGAAGGTGTTAACCAGAGACGCCGGTGGGTAAGCCACTGCGGTTTTGATGTCGGCAGCGTATTCGGTCAGCATCACGAAATCGACGTTAACCACTTTCTTACGCGCGAAGCCGTCGAAATCAGCGTTCACGAACGCACGAGTAATTTCACGCGCACGGTCAGCACGGAAGTTCATGAAAATCAGCGCGTCGCCGTCTTCCATTGCTGCATCCGGCTGGCCTTCTGCACGAATAACGGTCGCTTTCACGAACTCGTCGTTTTCGTCGCGAGCATAAGCAGCCTGCAAACCAGCAACGGCGGTATCGGCCTGGAATTCACCCTGCGCCAGAGTCAGCAGGTCATAAGCTTTTTCAACGCGATCCCAACGGTTGTCGCGGTCCATCGCGTAGTAACGACCAATGATGGACGCTACGCGGCCTTTACCCAGCGCGGCAAATTTCTCTTCGAATTTTTTCAGCGAAGATTCAGCACTGCGCGGCGGAGTGTCGCGACCGTCAAGGAATGCGTGCAGGTAGATTTTTTCTGCGCCGCGTTCAGCGGCCAGTTCTACCATCGCCATGATGTGATCTTCGTGGCTGTGTACGCCGCCTGCGGAGAGCAGACCCATAATGTGTACTGCTTTACCTGCGTTTTTCGCTTTATCTACCGCACCAGTCAGTACCGGGTTAGCGAAGAAAGCGCGATCTTTGATTTCAACGTCCAGACGAGTCAGGTCCTGATACACGATGCGGCCGGCACCCAGGTTAACGTGGCCTACTTCGGAGTTACCCATCTGACGGTCAGGCAGACCGACTTCCAGACCGGAAGCGTCGATCAGGGTATGCGGACGATTGGCCCACAGTGCATCCATTACCGGGGTTTTAGCACTAAAAATGGCGTTATCCTGCTGTTCTTCGCGATAGCCATAGCCATCCAGAATCACCAGTACCATAGGTTTTTTAGAAACCGACATTGCGACAACCTCATACTCAAGAGTCAAAATTTGCGTAATTTTACTACAGCTGAATCGATAAAATAGCCTCTGAAGATCAAAATATACGACCGCTCGCGGCAAGCCGATGCCAGATTTGCGATTTTTTTTCGTCGCGCCCCGCAAAATTGCATTCCAGTTAACGCGCTGGCTGTATTTGCCGCACTGCGCAGGTATACTCCTTTCCTGGTTTTTTTAATCACTACGTCGGGAGTTGTTACCCCCCATGCAAGAAATTATGCAATTTGTTGGCCGTCATCCCATACTGAGTATCGCCTGGATCGCGTTACTGGTGGCGGTTCTTGTGACTACGTTTAAGAGCCTGACCTCGAAAGTGAAGGTGATTACTCGTGGTGAAGCTACGCGTCTGATCAACAAAGAAGACGCTGTGGTTGTGGATTTACGTCAGCGTGATGACTTCCGTAAAGGCCATATCGCAGGTTCTATCAATCTGTTGCCGAGCGAAATCAAAGCCAACAATGTTGGTGAGCTTGAGAAGCACAAAGACAAACCGGTTATCGTGGTAGACGGTTCTGGCATGCAGTGCCAGGAGCCTGCAAACGCGCTGACGAAAGCTGGTTTTGCGCAAGTATTCGTGCTGAAAGAAGGCGTCGCTGGCTGGGCTGGCGAAAACTTGCCTCTGGTGCGCGGCAAATAATTTACCTGTCGTCTTTCATGATGCAGGCCGTTAGCTGCAATTATGCCCCCAGCGACTTATTGTTATAAGCTTCTGGGGACACTCCATTTTGCTGCCGCCCTGCAACATGAAATTTCAGGGTAAAAAAACAGGAGCTAAGTTATGGCCAATGTTGAAATCTATACCAAAGAAACCTGCCCGTATTGCCATCGTGCAAAAGCACTGCTGAGCAGCAAGGGCGTGAGTTTTCAGGAGCTGCCGATTGATGGCAACGCCGCCAAGCGTGAAGAGATGATCAAACGCAGCGGTCGCACCACGGTTCCCCAGATTTTTATTGACGCACAGCACATTGGCGGCTGTGATGACTTGTATGCATTGGATGCACGTGGTGGACTGGATCCCCTGCTGAAATAACGTGTGAACGTTGGCATTACATTGCGCAGTATTTAAGGACAACACTTAAGGGTTTTCTACACATGTCAGAACAAAACAACACCGAAATGACTTTCCAGATCCAACGTATTTATACCAAGGATATTTCTTTCGAAGCGCCGAACGCGCCGCACGTTTTCCAGAAAGATTGGCAGCCAGAAGTTAAACTTGATCTGGATACGGCATCTTCTCAACTGGCAGATGACGTTTACGAAGTGGTACTGCGTGTTACCGTAACGGCATCCCTGGGCGAAGAAACTGCGTTCCTGTGTGAAGTTCAGCAGGGCGGTATTTTCTCCATCGCGGGTATTGAAGGCACCCAGCTGGCACATTGCCTGGGCGCATACTGCCCGAACATTCTGTTCCCGTATGCTCGTGAATGCATCACCAGCATGGTATCCCGCGGTACATTCCCGCAACTGAACCTTGCGCCGGTTAACTTCGATGCGCTGTTCATGAACTATTTGCAGCAGCAGGCTGGCGAAGGTACTGAAGAACATCAGGATGCCTGATGAACCAACGTAATGCTTCAATGACTGTGATCGGTGCCGGCTCGTACGGCACCGCTCTTGCCATCACCCTGGCAAGAAATGGCCACGAGGTTGTCCTCTGGGGCCATGACCCTGAACATATCGCAACGCTAGAACGCGACCGCTGTAACGCTGCGTTTCTCCCCGATGTGCCTTTTCCCGATACGCTCCATCTTGAAAGCGATCTCGCCACCGCGCTGGCAGCCAGCCGCAATATTCTCGTCGTCGTACCCAGCCATGTCTTTGGTGAAGTGCTGCGCCAGATTAAACCGCTGATGCGTCCTGATGCGCGGCTGGTGTGGGCGACTAAGGGTCTGGAAGCGGAAACCGGGCGTCTGTTACAGGACGTGGCGCGTGAGGCGTTAGGCGATCAAATTCCACTAGCGGTTATCTCTGGTCCAACATTTGCGAAAGAACTGGCGGCAGGTTTACCGACGGCTATTTCGCTGGCCTCTACCGACCAGACCTTCGCCGATGATCTCCAGCAGTTGCTGCACTGTGGCAAAAGTTTCCGCGTTTACAGCAACCCGGATTTCATTGGCGTGCAGCTTGGCGGCGCGGTGAAAAACGTCATTGCCATTGGCGCGGGGATGTCCGACGGTATCGGTTTTGGCGCAAATGCGCGTACGGCGCTGATCACCCGTGGACTGGCTGAAATGTCGCGTCTTGGTGCGGCGCTGGGTGCCGATCCTGCCACCTTTATGGGCATGGCGGGGCTGGGCGATCTGGTGCTTACCTGTACCGACAACCAGTCGCGTAACCGCCGTTTTGGCATGATGCTCGGTCAGGGCATGGATGTACAAAGCGCGCAGGAGAAGATTGGTCAGGTGGTGGAAGGCTACCGCAATACGAAAGAAGTCCGCGAGTTGGCGCATCGCTTCGGCGTTGAAATGCCAATAACCGAGGAAATTTATCAAGTATTATATTGCGGAAAAAACGCGCGCGAGGCAGCATTGACTTTACTAGGTCGTGCACGCAAGGACGAGCGCAGCAGCCACTAAACCCAGGGAACCTTTGTTACCGCTATGACCCGGCCCGCGCAGAACGGGCCGGTCATTATCTCATCGTGTGGAGTAAGCAATGTCGTGTGAAGAACTGGAAATTGTCTGGAACAATATTAAAGCTGAAGCCAGAACGCTGGCGGACTGTGAGCCAATGCTGGCCAGTTTTTACCACGCGACGCTACTCAAGCACGAAAACCTTGGCAGTGCCCTGAGCTACATGCTGGCGAACAAGCTGTCATCGCCAATCATGCCTGCCATTGCTATCCGCGAAGTGGTTGAAGAAGCCTACGCCGCCGACCCGGAAATGATTGCTTCTGCGGCCTGCGATATTCAGGCGGTACGTACCCGCGACCCGGCAGTCGATAAATACTCAACCCCATTGTTATACCTGAAAGGTTTTCATGCCTTGCAGGCCTATCGCATCGGTCACTGGCTGTGGAATCAGGGCCGTCGTGCACTGGCTATTTTTCTGCAAAACCAGGTTTCTGTGACGTTCCAGGTCGATATTCACCCGGCGGCAAAAATTGGCCGTGGCATTATGCTCGACCACGCGACGGGCATCGTCGTTGGTGAAACGGCGGTGATTGAAAACGACGTGTCGATTCTGCAATCCGTCACCCTTGGCGGTACTGGGAAAACCAGCGGTGACCGTCACCCGAAAATTCGTGAAGGCGTGATGATTGGCGCGGGCGCGAAAATTCTCGGCAATATTGAAGTTGGGCGCGGCGCGAAGATTGGCGCAGGTTCCGTGGTGCTGCAACCGGTGCCGCCGCATACTACTGCCGCTGGCGTTCCGGCACGCATTGTCGGTAAACCAGACAGCGATAAGCCATCAATGGATATGGACCAGCATTTCAACGGTATTAACCATACGTTTGAGTATGGGGATGGGATTTAATATATAGGCCGGATAAGGCGCTCACGCCGCATCCGGCAACTTATCCCTATTGTTATTATTATTCTGCGGTAATAATCACCTTGTTTCTCTTATTTTATAAGTTATAAATCGGAGCATCGCAAATAATATAGTAATTTTCTACTCTATATATGAAATCCAAATCTGGTTTTAAGTGTAACGTGATCATCTTTCCTTGCGTTAAATTTTCATATTCTTCTTCACTAATTCAGAGATTATCAGCAAATTTTTGTGGGCTTACATTATCGCTAAATATTTCGGCATTAATAAATATAAGTTTAATTTTTCCCCTACATCGCTTAGGTTTGTTTTCATATTACGTGAGTAGGTTCAAAATATATAAAATGAGCAGTCACCAATGATGCCTTGTAGTATCGGTTAATAATGCCAATATTACAAGGTTACTATTAAAAAACTCACTGATATGATGGTTATCATTTGTCTCGTGAAGGTACTCAAATTTTATCTCTTATTTATCACTAATTAAAAATGTCATATTGAGTATATATATCCCACTATTATAGTAGAATCAACCATCTTCGATGACCACAGGCATAGGGATTTTCTTGAATAAATATGATTTTCTTGTCATTATAAGAAATGTTTGAAGAGTTAATTGATGGTTTTTATTTGTACAAAAGAGTTTAGTATGCAAGATAATCTAAATAAGAATATTTCGCGTCTAATCGGAATTGTTGTCATATTGTTTTTATGTTATTTTATTCTTCCGCGATCATTGTTTATAATATGTGTAATTTCATATATAATATATGCAAGCATTATATATGCTGATGTAAAACATAAACCGTCAAATAAACAGCCACATGAATCGCCACTGCCACCGCTAGCATGGTGGCAGAAAGTTAAAGCCGATACAGATAACTGGCTTGATATATATTGTAAAGGCTGTGAATCTCCGGCGGAAGAGGCTTTTCTTCGTAGCATGGTTGTGGAGTTCAACCTTAAACCTAAGTTTGGGAAATTAGTTTCTCCGGGTTTGGTACTAGAAATGCAGGTACCTTGCGGTCATTATCGCTTCGATTTTGTTGCGAACGGTCGTCAGATTATAGAAATTGATGGTGCTGCGTGGCACTCATCTCCCGAGCAAATTGAACGAGATCGTGCTCGTGATGCATACTCAGTCAAGCAGGGATTCATGGTATTACGTATTTCAGCCAAGACTGTTTTCAACACACCAAACCTTGCTATTGAGCAAGTAAAAAAAGCTCTCGAAAGAACACCAAACTACACAAAACCTGTTAGCAAAGAAGTCGTAACTCAGCCATCTTTAAAGAATTTATCATTTTCAGGTGTGTTGAATGACGTGAACCATTATGTGCATTGTCAAAGTATCAAGCAGGAAGCTTTATCTACTTTTCATTTAGCTATTGAAAAAGAAAAAATTTTACTTGAAACACTTGTATCAGAGATTGAGCGTGAAATACGTGTTGAAAGCATGGAGTCTCAAGAGAGAGAGTTATATGAAAGCGCCAGATCTCAGATTGAATCTTTACTTAAAAATGATGGTAAATTAAATTTCCATTCTACTGAAGTTTATCAGTGGGAAAAAATCATCAAGCCATCTCCAGTTAAGGATCCGAAAATCCAGGCGCAAATTGAGAAGGAGTATGAAAGAGTTATGGATGAGAGAGACCGAAGACTTGCACAACTATCACAACGATGCGCAGCAGAGCTAATATTTTCTATAAAATTTCGGAGTAAACTTAAGGAATATCACTACCCTACTATAAACGATATATTCAAATAGCTACATACTCTAATTTAGTGATATCGCAGAACACACAAATGACAACTCGTAGAATCGGTTTACACTCCCGATTCTACGAGGTTTCAATGACACCACGACAGTAACTTGACCACGTCAAATCCTGCCTCTCAACACCGCTCCCGGATACCCCAGCTGCCGCCAGGCTTCATACACCACTACCGACACCGCATTGGACAGGTTCATGCTTCGGCTGTCCGGCACCATTGGAATACGAATTTTTTGTTCAGCGGGCAGGGCATCAAGAATGCTCGCTGGCAGGCCGCGCGTTTCCGGGCCGAACATCAGATAGTCGCCATCCTGATAGCTTACGGCGCTATGTGCGGGCGTACCTTTTGTAGTGAGAGCAAACAGGCGCTGGGGATTTTCTGCTTCGAGGAACGCGCTGTAGTCATGATGACGCGTAACGGCGGTAAATTCGTGGTAGTCCAGCCCTGCGCGGCGTAGGCGCTTATCGTCCCAGGCAAATCCCATTGGTTCGATGATATGCAGACGAAAGCCGGTGTTAGCGCAAAGACGGATGATGTTGCCAGTATTTGGCGGAATTTCTGGTTCGTAAAGTACGATGTTTAGCATACTGCCCCCTTAGTGCGGGGGCAGGATAGCAGAAAATTGGTGAGCCGTGCGGCCTTTTCCCCTCACCCCGGACTGTGCATCCGAGAGAGGTGATTCAGTCTGAGGGAGCACAAACAACACCGATCGGTCCCCTCTCCCTGAGGGAGAGGGTTAGGGGGCTCAAACGACTATGCCGCATTCCCTTTCGCCATCGGAGCCAGCGCCGCAGGCAACTCTTTACCCAGCCCCTGCACCAACGAATCTTGCGTAATTTCGCTGATCGATTTCGCGCCCGTCAGCGTCATTGCCACTTTCATCTCTTTCTCAATCAGATTCAGTAGGTTAGCCACGCCCGCCTGGCCCGCTGTTGCCAGCGCATATAGGAAAGCACGACCCAGCAGTACGGTATCGGCACCGAGCGCAATCATACGCACGACATCAAGCCCGTTACGAATGCCGCTATCTGCCAGAATGGCGATATCCCCTTTTACCGCGTCCGCAATAGCAGGCAGTGCGCGGGCAGAAGAGAGCACGCCATCTAACTGACGACCGCCGTGGTTAGAAACCACAATCCCGTCAGCGCCAAAACGTACCGCATCACGGGCATCTTCTGGGTCGAGGATCCCTTTGATCACCATCGGGCCATCCCAGAAATCGCGGATCCACTCAAGGTCTTTCCAGGAGATGGACGGATCGAAGTTATTCCCCAGCCAGCCGATGTAATCTTCCAGCCCGGTCGGTTTGCCAAGGTAAGCCGAGATATTCCCTAAATCATGTGGACGACCATTCAGGCCCACATCCCACGCCCATTGTGGATGAGTCACCGCCTGCAAGTAGCGGCGCATTGCCGCATTTGGGCCGCTCATACCCGAATGCGCATCACGGTAGCGTGCGCCCGGCGTTGGCATATCCACGGTGAAAACCAGCGTAGAACAACCCGCGGCTTTTGCTCGTTCCAGTGCGTTACGCATAAAACCGCGATCGCGCAGTACGTAAAGCTGGAACCACATTGGGCGCTTGATGGCGGGTGCGACTTCCTCAATCGGGCAAACGGAAACCGTTGAGAGAGTAAACGGAATGCCATGCGCATCCGCCGCTTTTGCGGCCTGAACTTCGCCACGTCGCGCATACATGCCGCACAAGCCCACTGGAGCCAGCGCCACCGGCATCGACAATTTCTCATTAAACAGCGTCGTTTCCAGGCTTAAGTCGGACATGTTTTTCAGAATGCGCTGGCGCAGCGCCACTTCTGATAAATCTTCCATGTTACGACGCAGGGTATATTCAGAATATGCGCCGCCATCCATATAGTGGAACAGGAACGGCGGCAGAATGCGTTGTGCTGCGGCGCGATAATCGCTGGCTGCAGAAATAATCATGCGTTTTTCTCCCTCGAATGCTCATTATGCTCACCGGGCAGGCGGGTAATACGTGCACGGCGCGCCTGATCTTCATCGAATCTTTTCATGGTGCTGTGGACAAAACTGAGATGCGCCATCATCGCTTTACGCGCCCCGTCGGCATCCCCGGCAAAAATGGCGTCAATGACTGCCTGATGCTGCTCGGTCAGTTGTGAAAAAACGGGCGGCACGAGATACATCCGTTGACGGCTTTGCATCACCGAGGATTGCAGAACATCAAAGAAACCACGCATGGTTTGTAGCAGCACGATGTTATGCGAGGCTTCGGCAATCGCCAGATGAAAACGAACGTCCGCTTGCGAAGCGAGGTCCGGGTCTTCGCTGAGCGTTGCCTCAAAGCAAAGCTGAATTTTCTCTTTGTCACCAGGCGTGGCGCGCATCGCTGCATGCCATGCGGTGCTGGCTTCAATGGCGTAGCGGGCTTCCAGAATATCGAAACTGTAATCCGGATCATCGGCCATCAGCGTTTTCAGCGGCTGGACGATGTTTTGCTCCGACCACGCGTCATGACGCCAACGCACAAATGTGCCACCACCGCGACGACTAAGAAGTACGCCTTCGCTCACCAGTTTTGCCAGCGCTTCGCGCAGTGAATTACGCGACACGCCGAGTTGCATCGCCAGTTGGCGTTCAGCGGGCAACTTCATGCCCGCCTCCAGCTGTTTTTCATCAATCAGCGCCCGCACACGGGAGGCAACCTCGTCTGACAGGCGTCTGGGTGTAGCAATCATTAAGGAATCATCCACGTTAAGACGTAAGCCTGAAGCGTGGTGATCACGCCGACCATGCAGGTGAATATCAGGCTGTGTTTGACGGTAAAGCGGAACAGGTCTGACTCTTTGCCAACCAGGCCTACCGCCGCACAGGCGATAGCGATGGATTGCGGGGAGATCATCTTCCCGGTAACACCGCCGGTGGTATTGGCGGCAACCAGCAACAGGTCAGAGACGCCAATTTGTTGTGCGGCCGTGGCTTGCAGAGCGGCAAACAGAGCGTTAGATGACGTATCCGACCCGGTCAGGAATACCCCCAGCCAGCCGAGGAACGGCGAGAAGAAGGTGAATGCATGACCGGTGTGCGCCAGTGCCAGCGCCAGTGTTGACGACAGCCCGGAATAGTTCGAGATAAAGGCGAACGCCAGCACCATACCGATGGAGTAGATGGGCAGCGCCAGTTCTTTCAGCGTGCTGCCGAAGGTGCTGAGAGCGTCAGACGGTTTCATCTTCAGCCAGACAACCGAGAGCAGCGCAGCAAACAGAATGGCGGTACCGGTGGCAGAGAACCAGTCGAACTTAAACACGGCGGCGTAAGCGGTAGCTTCGCTGACCACCGGCGGCATACGAGCAACCAGTTTGTCGAGATACGGCACCGGAATGTTGATCACCCATTCATACAGCGCGCCGCCCGAAGCGAAAAGTGCTTTAAACGGTGGGATACTCCAAAGTGTTACGGTGGCGGTCAGGAACAGGAACGGTGTCCAGGCACGCAGCACCTGACCCGCCGTGTAACCTGTGTGAGCCAGCGTCATATCAACCTGCGATGCACCCAGATCGCCGAAGCGGAAAACGCGTACTGGCTGCCAGCGTTTGAGGAACAGTGTCAGGCAGAGCAGCGATACCAGCGAAGAGATAATGTCCGGCAGTTCCGGCCCAATGAAGTTGGAGCTGAGATACTGTGCGATGGCAAACGAACCACCTGCAACCACGACCGCAGGCCACGTCTCTTTAATACCGCGCCAGCCGTCCATAATCGCCATGATCCAGAACAGGACGATAATGGTCATAAACGGTAGCTGACGACCCACCATCTGGCCGATCTCAAAGCTGTCGATGCCTGTTACCTGTCCGGCAACCAGAATTGGAATACCCATCGCACCAAATGCCACTGGCGCGGTGTTAACAATCAGGCACAGTCCGGCGGCGTACAGAGGTTTAAAGCCCAGGCCGACCAGCAATGCGGCGGTGATCGCCACCGGTGCGCCGAAGCCTGCAGCCCCTTCGAGAAATGCGCCGAAACAGAAACCGACGATCAGCATTTGCAGACGCTGGTCTGGGGTTATTGAGAGAATAGACGAGCGGATAATGTCAAACTGTCCGGTTTTCACCGAGATCTTATAGACGAACACCGCCGCAATAATGATCCACGCGATGGGCCACAAACCGTAGAAGAAGCCATAAACCACCGAGGCCAAGGCATTGGCGACCGGCATTTTATAGAACAGCAAAGCCACGGCCAGGGCGATGGCAACCGTCCAGGTGGCGGCAACGTATCCTTTCAGTTTGAGCTTAATCAGCGCAAAGAAGAAAAACAGGATGGGAAGCGATGCTATCAGGCTGGAAAGCCAGATATTCCCGGCGGGATCATAGTTTTGTTGCCAGAGATTCATTGCAGGTCTCCTGGAGTCCACGCACATCGTGTAATGAGTCTGTTGCTCATCTCCGTGTCACACGTTGTGTAAAAGTGGTACTGCCAATTTTGTTGTGTAGGGATAATGACAATGAATGGTTAACCAAATGTTATTTATTGGCAACGTTAATGTGAGTTTTAATTGGGAAAATGTGAACCAGAGGTCAGATAAGCGAAGAATTGGTAGGGCCAATTTTTTGGCGAAGGGAGATGTCTGGTAAAGAAAAGGGCAATCCTCATCAGAGAATTGCCCTTAGATTGTTGACCCGGTGCGCCTTATCTTGCCGGAATATTCGGCCTACAGGAATGTGCAGAATCACCCTGTAGGCCTGATGCGCGTAACGCATCAGGCAATTTGGCGTTTACCCATTCGTTAATGGATGATTACCACTGAATACCGGCACCGAGTGCGGCGGAGTATTCACCCTGGCTATTGGTACTACCTTGTAATTTGTAGACCCAACGACCATTGGCGCTCACCATCGACACACCTAAAGCAACAGCTGATTCACCGTTGTAAGTACCGCCACCAATAGAGGCCATGCTGGCACCCGGAGTGTAAGCCTGCGGCAGGCCGGTCATCGCCATTGCAGAAGCGATACCACCACTCAGCTTGCTTTCAGTTTTGGACAGTTTGTTATCCATCTCAACCATGCGCTGATCGGTGTATTGCTTCGTTTCCTGTACGCTTTGCTTCAACTGCGCGTAGTTCACCGCGTCGTTGTTGTTCACGCCAGCGGAAACGTTGCTGATGCGAGTCGTACCGCCGTTGCCACCACCGAGGGTGATGTTGCTGTAGTCGATAGAACCATCAGCTTTGGTGTCGTAACGCACACCGCCTGCTTCAGAAGACTTCAACTGCGCAACGTTAACGGCGTCGGTAGCATTTTTACCGGCGGCTACGTTGGTGATACGACGCTGATTGGTAGAAGAACCCACAGAGATCGTGTTTTCTTCGTTGGCCACGGAGCCTGTACCCAGAGCGACGCTGTTGTCAGCGGCAGCAATGGAACCAGAGCCAATTGCGACGCTATCTTTACCCTGCGCGTTAGCATCGACGCCATCGGTATTGGTCTTGAAGTACTTGGTGCTACCGGTGGTCACGATGTCGCCAATACCGTTTTCGATATTAGTAACGCGAGTATCCAGATTAGTGACCTGATTGTTCAGGTTAGTAATGCTCTGGGTATTCTGGGAAACCTGCGCGTCCGTTACTTTCAACTGACCCACGTTAACCGCATCAGTATCAGCCGAACCTGCTGCGACGTTGGTGATCTGGCGTTGACCGTCTTCACTGCCGACAGAGAACTCACCGACAGAGTTCTGCGGTGCATCCATGTTGTAACCGGTGTAGCCAGTCTGTGCGCCACGGGTAGTCTGAGAACCGTTACCCATCGCAATACTGTTGGCATGGTTTGCACTTGCGTTGCTACCGATAGCAATACCGTTGATCGCATCTGCCAGCACCAGAGTGTTCAGGCCGATACCAATGCCAGCATTACCGTTAACGATAGTTTTCGCACCCATTGCCAGCGAGTCTTCACCGACTGCCAGTGAATCTTCAGCCGTTGAGTTAGCGTGGAAGTATTTGGTCGGCGTGGTAGCGACTGCACCAATGGCATTCTGCAACTGGCGAACCGTAACGGCGTCATGGGCTTCGGAACCATCGGCTACGTTGATGATTTGACGATATTTACCGTCATCACCAATTGACAATGCGCCGAGTAATTCACCGTCAGTGGTGTCGTAGCCAATCTCTACGCCATTTTCCGTTACGCTGGTGTTACGAGAACCTTTAACAATCACACGGTCGGAAACAGAGCTGCTACCCAGTGCGATACCCGTATCAACTTCGCTGCTGCTGTCCTGACCAATAGCTACACTGCTGGCACCAGAGGCAACAGCGTTATAGCCTACTGCGGTAGCACCAATACCAGAGGCGCTGGCGTCGTTGAACGCTAAGCTGTCGTCGTTGGTACGCACATAGTTAATACCTGCACCATTCTCTGCGATGTACGTCGTATCGGTGTTTCCGGCAAGCTGATTGATGATTTGGCTATTCTGCTCGATCAGCAGGTTAGCGGCATTCAGTTGGGAACCGTTGACGGCGTCAGTGCTGCCCGCTTCAATCAGACCATCAGCCACATTGGTGATTACACTGGCTTTGCCTTCATGGTTGGCGCTGTAGGCACCCGCAGCGTCATCCCACAACAGGGCATTATCATCGAGCGCATCCAGAGCTTCACCGACGTTGTTGTAATCGGTATTTGCAATGGTGTAAGTCGGCGCAGTGATAGAACCGTCAGAGTTGACTTCTGCATCTCCACCCAGGGCATCAGCAATGTACTTATTGGTGTCGTAGAGTTGCGAACCGTTAATGGCATCGCTGCTGGTATCAGAAATTGCACCGTCTGCGACATTAGTAATAATGCTGGCCGTTTTATCTATCCCGCGACCGGCGCTAAATGCACCTTGACCGTTATTTGCTGTTGCATCCCACAGCAGAGCATCATCGAGAGTGGTGTCGATTGCGTTCAGAGCTTCACCGACGTTGTTGTAACCGGTATTTGCAATGGTGTAAGTCGGCGCAGTGATGGTGCCATCAGCGTTAACTTCTGCGTCACCACCCAGCGCATCGGCAATGTACTTGTTGGTGTCGTAGAGTTGCGAACCGTTAATGGCATCGCTGCTGGTATCAGAAATTACACCATCTGCGACGTAAGTAATGACGCTGTCGGTACCACCGTGTTTGGCGCTGAATTTTTTGGCGGTAGTATCCCAGAGCAGAGCATCACCGAGCGAATCGGTAAATGACGAGTTAATGGCTGCCAGAGCATCACCGACGTTAGTGTAGGCATTATTACCAATAGTGTAGGTTGGTCCGGTTAATACGCCCGTATCGCTGATATCGGCACCACCGCCAAGATAAGTCGTGAAGGAATCAGCTAAACCATAAAGCTGGCTACCATTAATGGCATCGAAGCTGTTGGAAGAAACTGTGCCAGCCAGTACGTTGGTGATTTTGCTGGTGGCATCGGTACCGTGCGCGGCGCTGAATGCACCAGCATTTGAATTAGCGGTCGCATCCCACAACAGGGCGTCATTATCCAGAGCAGTAAGAGCTGCGCCAACGTTGGTGTATTCATTGCCGCCAATATTATATTTAGGGCCGGTAAATACGCCGGTATCACTCATTGTTGCGCCACCGCCCAAATAGGACGTAATGGTGCTTGCCGTACTCTGAAGTTGTGAACCGTTAATGGCATCGGTGCTGGTGGTAGAAACAGTGCCTGCCAGTACGTTGGTGATTTTGCTGGTGGCATCGGTGCCGTGCGCGGCGCTGAATGCATTTTTAGCATCATTCCACAGCAGGGCATCATCCTTAAGGTCACCAACGGAATTCGTCAGGTTGGAGATGTTGGTGGTGTTGGTTGCAATACTTGCCGTATTCGTGGCAATGTTGCTGGTATTAGTAGCGATATTGGTGGTATTGGCCTCGACATCGTCATTGGTAGCTTTCAGCTGAGAACCGTTAACCGCATCCGTACTGGTAGCAGAAATAGTGCCGGCTTTAACGTTGGTGATGATGCTGGTGGCATCTGTACCATGTGCCGCACTATATCCCTTTTTAAGGGAGTCCCATTGTATCGTATTATTGTTTAGATCCGCTAAGGCGTCGCCAACATTGCCATAAATACCATTTTTCAGTCTGTAATTCGGGGAAGTAACGACGCCTTGCGAATTGACGGTAGCTCCCCCACCAAGATGGTCCGCTACTGACTTACTGATAGCATAAAGCTGTGATCCATTGATAGCATCAGTACTGTCAGTGCTGATATTACCTGCTGCCATATTGACAATTTGTCGCTGAACTGTTGTGTTCCCCACAGAGACGGAATTCTCTTCAGTCGCTACAGAACCAGCGCCCAGAGCAACGGAATTTTTCCCTTGAGCACTGGCTTGACTACCAATTGCAATGCCATTTTCTAAACCGGCATAACTACCTTGCCCTAGAGCAATAGCATTTGCGCCACCTGTAATACTACCATTACCCAGCGCGATAGCATTTACGCCGTCAGCTTTATTCCCCTGACCGATGGCAATTGCACCAGCAGCTACGGCCTGGCTTTGATTGCCCAGAGCAATCGTGTTATCGGCATCTGCAATACCCCCAGAGCCCAACGCGATACTATTAAGCCCATTTGCCTCAGCTTTAGTACCAACGGCCGTCGCATTTTCAGCGGCTTCACTCTCAGCGCCCATCGCAATGGCGGCAGAGCCACTGGCAGTGGCTATTCTGCCTATTGCAAGGCTGTCCAAAGCGTTAGCCTGACTACTACGGCCTATGGCAACGGCGTTTCCCGCAGCGCTAGTACCGAAACCTAATGCCATACTGTAATCGGAATTTGCTTTGGCGGAATGACCGAGTGCTATGGCATTCGAACCACTGGAACCAGAAGAGATGCCTATCGCCATGGAATGGCTTCCAGAGGAAGCAGAGGAAGCCCCTATGGCTATAGCACGATCGCCCGAAGAGCTGGCTTTCACGCCTAAAGCCAGAGAGGAATCTCCTCCTGCACTACTGTATGCGCCGATTGACGTGCTCCATCGGCCCAGCGCTTTGGCGTAGTAACCCAATGCCGTCGATGCACCATTTGTATCGGTCTGGGTACTTGCTTGAGATCCCTCACCAATAGCAACCCAACCGTCGCCATTATTCTGACCTGCCGGGGTAGTTGGAGTACCCGGTTCGTTCCCTGCATTTGCTCCAAACGACGACAACAGCCCACCAGCGACCAGCGCAGAAATTAACAGCTTACTGCGTCCGCTCTTCTTGCCACGACTCTTCGCCGTTTCGCTGGCAACGCTGTAACTGCCCGTCGCCGGATTCCAGATAACTTTAAATATTTTGTTCATTATTGATGCTCTCTATTCCTTGATATAAGCGCAGAAGCTGCATTTATTTTTTGCTTTTTCGCTGCTGATATGCAGCAGAGTGAAGGTCGTCGAACTGAAGGTTTGCCATATTGATGGCGAGCTTCAGGTATTTAAGATTATTAGGAGATACGCCTTTCAGCGTCAGGTTAATGTCTTGCCATTGACCTGGTAATAATTTCAGCGAGGAGTTCATTGAGGTGCTGAAAAGTAATTGCTGCCATTTTGCTAAGTCTTTAGCATCGGCAGGTTTTTCGTTGCCCCAGGTGGCATGAAAACCAATATTGGATACGGGAACGCTTAATAAGTTGACCAGTGAAATACGAATAACGCTGCCATTTTCTACGGCGTCAATAGACAGTATGCGTCCTGCTAGACCGACTGAGCCGTTATTTAAAATGAAGTATTGTGTTTGTGTCGGGTTAAATTCAGTGAAGACAAACTCATTCTGCTTGTCCTTGACTGATTTCACGACGCCAGCAAGCGTTTTGGTACTGTTTATGATGCTATTTTGTTGTTTTTCAAAAAGTTCAATTTTGCTTTTATATTGTTCTTGCTGTTTTTTTAGCGCGTCTATTTGACTTTGTTGCAATGCTTGCTGCCTGGTGAACTCGTCGATTGAGTTTACTTTTTCAATATAGTCACACCCCGTTAATGCACAGAGTGACGATATCGTTAACACATTTAATAGTGCTTTTTTTATGCTCATGGGATGAATTCCTTTTCATAATCCTGATGCGTTGAAAACTACGGTATAATTATTTTTTGTGTGAATGATTTAATATTTTATATTCACAATAAAAATGGATGAGAGAGTTTTTAATTAATGGGCATTGAGAGTGTGTTATTAAATGTCAAATTGTTTTAGTTTGTCGATGATAATGAGTAAATCGCGCGAATTTTAATGATCGGTGTCAATCAATGTCAAATATTTAATGGAGTAAAAGCGAGGAAGGTAAGAAGTTAATATTTGTATGGTGGATGTTTTGATAAAATAAATGTGATGATGGTTGGAAAATATAAATAATTAAGCATTAATACACGAATAATCATATTTAATATTTATATATAGTGCTTTTATTACGCAGAATATTTTCAGAATTTAGCCTGTGACAATGAGGCAAGCGAGCGGGCAACATTGAACATGCGATGTTAAGAATGTTAACGATATTCGGTATCTGAAACCAGCTCCTGCATGTGTCAGCAGGAGCGAGTAAAAATAGAGGAAGCGGTGATTACATTGATTAGAAGGGAACTTAAAACGCAGTCTTTGAGAACCCGGTCATCTCTTCCAGGCCCATTTCACGGCCCAGCGCGGTCATTGGGTGTACAACCACCAGTCCGCGAACGCTCTTCTTCAGTTTGCCCATATCAGCTTGCTCTTTTTTGGTAATCGCACGCTGGAATGGCATCTTCATCAGCTTTTGCGCTTCTTTACTGAGTTTCTGGCTATGAACTTCGCGCAGACGCGCAATTTCAGCTTCCAGCGTGACTTTCTCTTTTTCCAGCTCGGCATATTTGTCTGCGGCTTCAACCAGTGACAGATCGGCTTGCTGATGGCGGATGGCGTCCAGGCGATCGCTGAGACGTTTGATTTCGTTTTTTTCGACTTCTTTCATTTGATGGCTTCTGATAAAGATAAATTTATAGTCCCTAGTATGCGCGACGGGGTGCTTTGTTCACAACTGATGGTGTTGTAATAGTTCTTCCTTGCAACAATTTACATACTCAAAAACCATGTAACATTTTGATTTGTAATAAAATTAAAAGAAAAAGATAACCAGTGAGGATGAACATAGAGGATTAAGCACGTTTTCCTTAATCCCTTCTTTACTGGGATCCTAAACTAAAATTGGCGGCCGCGCATTCCCGGCGCGGGGTAATACGGAGATATTATCATGGGCAAATTAGGTGAAAACGTTCCGCATCTGATCGACAAAGCCGTAGATTTTATGGCATCAAGCCAGGCGTTCCGGGAGTATCTGAAAAAGCTTCCTCCCCGCGACGCTATTCCGTCCGGTATACCTGAGGAAAGCGTGCCGTTATATCTGCAACGTCTGGAGTATTATCGTCGGCTTTATCGGCCGAAGCAGGTTGAGAAGCAGTAATCGCTTACTTTTGAAAGGCTTTTTTTAAGCTGATTTTGGAAATCAGCTCTGTCAGTGAAAGGACCATTGTTGAACGCACAGCTTGTTGGTAACGCTGAATTTGCATCGCATACAAACTGGAATCCGTTGGTTCAAATTGTGGTGGCGGTGGGATCGCCGCCACGCAGTGCAGCTCGCCAAATGGCCCAATAATTTCATCATCGGTAAAGGCGTACTCGTTACCGTCGTGATTCAGCTCTTCACGCAGCGCCATCAAGAGTTCCGCATCTTCATATTCGTTGCGGCTAATCACGCCAAGCCCATAAATCAGCTTTAAGCGCACGGAAAGGTCGCCCAGCGGACCATCGCCGTCGAGTAACGGTTCTACAGCATACTTCACCGCGTAATCGTCTTTGCGGAATACCTGAAGCACCAGAAGATTCACCGCCTCGGTCAGGAGATCAACGGCGGTGATCAAAAAGCTTCGCACGGTTTTGCCAGCATTCAGACGCTCAAGCACACGGTTTTCAAAGGCCTGGGTTTGTTCCATTGTTGCCTGCATATCTGACAATCTGTTGTTCAGGCGCAGGGTTTTCTGCGCCTGGTCTACCATTATTTTGCGTTATAAGCCGTGACTGCTTCGGCGACTACCTCGCTGTTAGCATCAAGCCCGGAAATTTGCGCCAGCGCTTCCTGCGGGCCTTTCTCGGTAATCAGTGCCGCCAGTTCCTGCGCCTGCGGATCATCTTCACTACGGAAATGCATCGCGGCGGCGATACCTTCAATCAGGTTTTTGTGCGGCAAACCGTACTCCAGCGTACCCAACAGCGGTTTTACCAAACGATCGCCAGCGCTCAGTTTACGCAGCGGCTGACGCCCTACACGCTCCACATCATCCTTCAGATACGGATTTTCAAAACGACCGAGGATTTTCTGGATGTATGCTGCATGTTTGTCAGCATCAAAGCCATAGCGCTTGATCAGTACAGCGCCGCTTTCTTCCATCGCACCTTTTACCACTGCACGGATTTTCTCGTCGAGAATTGCATCACGAATGGTCTGATGGCCCGCCAGTTTTCCGAGGTACGCGGTTATAGCATGACCTGTGTTCAGGGTGAAGAGTTTACGCTCGACAAATGCCATCAGGTTGTCTGTTAATTCCATACCTGGGATGTTCGGCAGTGTGCCTTTGAACTGGGTTTTATCGACAATCCATTCGCTGAAGGTTTCTACAGTGACTTCCAGCGGATCGTTAGTTGCAGAAGCGGAAGGCGGTACGATGCGGTCAACGGCGGAATCGACAAAGCCAACATGCTCTTCTACCCACGCTTTGGCATCTTCCGGCAGGGCGTTCATCACATGGCCTTTCAGTTGCGTGGTTCCGCGTACCATGTTTTCACAGGCGATGATGTTCAGCGGGGATTCATTACCTTGTTCTTTACGTTTCACCAGCCCTTTAGCGATGGCAGGAGCTATACGTTCCAGCACGACCGGGCCAACGGCGGTAGTGACTAAATCAACCTGAGCAATCAGATCAACGACATCATCACCAATGCTGCTGACGGCATTTACACCGGAAACGGTATCCACCTGCTCGGTTTCGCCGACCACATGAACCTGATAGCTATGACGGGCATTCAGGGCATCAAGCACCACCTGATTTACATCGGCAAACGTCAGTTGGATACCCGCGTCCGCCAGCAGTTTACCGATAAAGCCACGACCGATATTACCTGCGCCAAAATGTAATGCTTTCATAGTATTAACCTTCATCAATGTTTTTACCCGAGAGGGCTGGGGTGAGGCATTTCCCTCACCCAAACCCTCTCCGTGAGGAGAGGGGCAGCGCCGGATGCGGCGTAAACGCCTTATCCGGCCTACAAGAACGTGCAAATTCAACAAACTGCGCTTTGTTTTGTAGGCCTGATAAGCGAAGCGCATCAGGCAATCAGCCCCACCTTCTCCATGTGGAGAGGGTGGGATTGGATTACTTACGACCTGCCAGCAGTTCCAGCACTTCATCCACGCTGGTAGTGTGTGCCAGACGCTCGATGACGGACTCATCATCCAGGGCGTTGGTCAGGCTGGTGATAACCTGAATGTGCTCGTTGTTACGGGCTGCAATACCAATCACCAGACGGGCAATGTCATCTTCTTCTTCACCGAAGCGCACGCCTTCCGGGTACTGGCAGAACACCACGCCCGTTTTCAGCACGCGATCTTTCGCTTCAACCGTACCGTGCGGCACGGCGATAGACTCACCCAGGTAAGTCGGGGTCAGTTTTTCACGGTCCAGCATCGCCTGTACGTATTCCGGCTCAACATAACCGCCTTTCACCAGCTGCTCGCCAGCAAAACGAATCGCTTCTTCTTTGGTGGCCGCTTTGCGACCGAGGAAGATGTTTTCCGCGCCGAGCTTGAACAGGTTGGCATTAGAATCGTCAAAGCTGTCTTTCAGGCTGTCTTTTACTTTCACTTCGTTTTCAGTATGACGCTGGGCAGCAACCAGACGTTCAGTCAGGCTGGTGTACAGGCCGCTATCGAGGAAGTTAGTCAGCGAAATATGTTGTGCCTGCGGAACCTGGCGCATAGCGCGTTCGGTCAGATCACGGTGAGTGATGACCAGGTCCACATCCGGCGGTAGGTTGTTGATCGCGCTGTTGGTAACTGAAATCTGCGACAGACCCGCATCCTGAATTTTCTTACGCAGCACACCTGCGCCCATCGCACTGGAACCCATACCGGCGTCACAGGCAACGATGATTTTACGTACGTGGCTCAGGTCGTTAGTCACATCGCCAGCAGACAGCGGAGACGTGCCTTTAGACTCAGCTTTCATTTCCTGAACGCGACGTGCTGCAGCTTCAATATCATCTTCTTCTTTTACTTTGCTGGTTTTCAGCAAAATAGCAGAGACAACGAAGGACACTGCCATCGCCGCACACACACCTGCGATGTTAGCGAAATAAGCACCTTTTGGCGTCATCGCCAGTACCGCGAGGATAGAACCCGGAGATGCCGGAGAAACCAAACCACCGCCCAGAATAGTCAGCGTGAACACGCCAGTCATACCGCCGAGGATAACGGCCAGAATCAGACGCGGATTCATCAACACATACGGGAAGTAAATTTCGTGGATACCACCCAGGAAGTGGATGATTGCCGCACCGCCCGCAGACTGTTTAGCGCTACCACGACCAAAGAACATGTACGCCAGCAGAACACCCATACCCGGACCCGGGTTAGCTTCAATCAGGAAGAAGATGGATTTACCCAGTTCATGGGACTGCTGAATACCCAGCGGCGAGAAGATACCGTGGTTAATGGCGTTGTTGAGGAACAGGATTTTCGCTGGCTCAACAAAGATGGACGCCAGCGGCAGCATGTCATGGACAACCATGAAGTTAACGCCCGCAGCCAGCATTTTGGACAGGGCTTCAACCAGCGGACCAATCCCCATGAATGCCAGAATAGCGAGGATCATCCCCATGATACCGGCAGAGAAGTTGTTCACCAGCATCTCAAAACCGGATTTGATTTTACCGTCTACCCAGCGGTCGAAATGCTTAATGCACCAGCCACCCAGCGGACCTGCAATCATAGAACCGAGGAACATCGGCATATCTGCGCCGACGATAACGCCCATGGTGGTGATGGCACCGACTACGCCGCCACGTTCGCCGCCTACCAGCTTACCACCGGTATAACCGATCAGTAGCGGCAGGAGGTAGGTGATCATCGGCCCGACCAGCTTCGCCAGCGTTTCGTTCGGTAACCACCCTGTTGGAATAAATAACGCGGTGATGATACCCCACGCGATAAACGCGCCGATATTCGGCATCACCATGTTGCTGAGGAAACGACCAAAGCTTTGCACTTTGATCTTAATATCGGATGACATAAAAACACCCCTTCTTATGTTTGCTGTCGCGCAGGCTGGAAGCCCGAGGTTTTTTGTTAATGTGGCGGCAGAGGTAGCCGGACCTTGTAGATACTGCGAAATCTGGCACTGAATCGGTTAACTGTCCAGTTGGTGGCCTTTTGTGTGATGCTAGTCACATAAATATAGGGGGTAGAGAGGTAATTGACGTGATGTTCATCACAAAACGCTTGTGTAAAAAAGCAACAAGACGGCGATTTTCGCTAAAAATGGCATTTAAATGTGAGTAACGTCACATTTTTATTTTGACGGTTTGTTGAATCTTTGTGATCTAAATCACAAGATATTTTCTCACGGCGTTCACCTGATGTGATCTACAGCATGTTATGCCTTAGTCATAAAATCGTTATGTAACTAAGCAACTCATCGCTTCTTAAAATTATTCTTCGGTGTGATGGCGAGAATCGCAAACCCGGATTATTGTCAAATAATCAGCCCGACGCGTATCTGGCTGCCAGCCCATAACAACTCTGATAAGCGTGAATTCGAGGCAGCTATGTTTCTAAACTATTTCGCGTTGGGAGTGCTGATCTTCGTCTTTCTGGTGATTTTTTATGGAATCATCGCGATACATGACATCCCCTATCTGATTGCCAAAAAGCGCAACCATCCTCATGCCGATGCCATTCATACCGCAGGGTGGGTCAGCTTGTTTACGCTCCACATTATCTGGCCGTTCCTGTGGATCTGGGCCACGCTTTACCAACCGGAACGCGGCTGGGGGATGCAGTCGCATATTACGCCGCAAGAGAGGGCACCTGACCCGGACATCGCTGCGCTTTCTGACCGTATCTCCCGGCTGGAACATCAACTCGCCGCCGAGAACAAACCTGACTACTCCACGTTTCCGGAGATCTAATCATGGATCTGTTGATTGTCTTAACTTACGTGGCGCTGGCGTGGGCAGTATTTAAAATCTTCCGCATTCCGGTGAATCAGTGGACGCTGGCGACGGCGGCGCTCGGCGGTGTGTTTTTGGTGAGTGGTTTGATTTTATTGATGAATTATAACCATCCCTACACTTTTACGGCGCAAAAGGCGGTGATAGCTATCCCTATCACGCCACAGGTGACGGGGATCGTGACTGAAGTCACCGATAAAAATAATCAGCTTATTCAGAAGGGCGAGGTGCTTTTTAAGCTCGACCCGGTACGTTACCAGGCGCGAGTAGACAGACTTCAGGCTGATCTGATGACGGCGACGCATAACATCAAAACGCTGCGGGCGCAGCTCACTGAAGCGCAGGCTAACACCACTCAGGTTTCAGCGGAGCGCGATCGGCTGTTTAAAAATTATCAACGCTACCTGAAAGGCAGCCAGGCGGCGGTGAATCCGTTCTCGGAACGTGACATCGACGATGCGCGGCAGAATTTTCTCGCGCAGGATGCGTTAGTGAAAGGCTCGGTGGCGGAGCAGGCGCAGATCCAGAGCCAGCTCGACAGCATGGTCAACGGTGAGCAATCGCAGATTGTGAGCTTAAGAGCGCAACTTACTGAAGCAAAATATAACCTTGAGCAGACCGTCATTCGCGCGCCAAGCAATGGCTACGTTACTCAGGTACTGATCCGCCCAGGTACATACGCAGCTGCCTTGCCGCTGCGTCCGGTTATGGTTTTCATCCCTGAGCAAAAACGGCAAATTGTCGCCCAATTTCGGCAAAACTCGCTGTTACGTCTGAAACCCGGCGATGATGCGGAAGTGGTGTTTAACGCGCTGCCTGGGCAGGTGTTCCACGGCAAACTGACCAGTATTTTACCTGTCGTGCCTGGCGGCTCGTATCAGGCGCAGGGGGTACTGCAATCATTAACGGTCGTGCCCGGCACGGACGGTGTGCTGGGAACCATTGAACTGGACCCTAACGATGATATCGATGCCTTACCCGACGGCATCTACGCCCAGGTGGCGGTTTACTCCGACCATTTCAGCCATGTTTCGGTGATGCGGAAGGTACTGCTAAGAATGACCAGTTGGATGCATTATCTTTATTTGGATCATTGAGACTTATATCACCTGTGTTTTGCGTGAGCCTGGGCCATACTGATATTTTTCCTCGCACAAAGGACTCGGCATGAAACTCGTCGGTAGCTACACCAGCCCGTTTGTACGCAAACTTTCTATTCTGTTGTTAGAAAAGGGCATAACTTTCGAATTTATTAATGAACTGCCCTATAGCGCGGACAATGGCGTGGCGCAATTTAACCCGTTAGGGAAAGTGCCGGTGCTGGTGACCGAAGAGGGCGAATGCTGGTTTGATTCGCCGATCATCGCCGAATATATTGAATTAATGAATGTCGCTCCGGCGATGTTGCCGCGCGATCCGCTGGAGTCGTTGCGAGTGCGCAAAATTGAGGCGCTGGCCGACGGCATTATGGATGCCGGGCTGGTGTCGGTGCGTGAACAGGCGCGTCCGGCGGCGCAGCAGTCTGAAGATGAATTGTTACGCCAGCGGGAGAAAATCAACCGTAGCCTGGATGTGCTGGAAGGATATCTGGTCGATGGCACGCTCAAAACTGATACAGTCAATCTGGCGACTATCGCCATTGCCTGTGCCGTCGGGTATCTCAATTTCCGCCGCGTTGCGCCGGGCTGGTGTGTGGACCGCCCACACTTAGTCAAACTGGTCGAGAATCTCTTTAGCCGCGAAAGCTTCGCTCGCACCGAACCGCCAAAGGCTTGATGCGCGATATGTCCTCCTGACCCATCTCACGTTACAATCCGTGGTTATGTTAAACGCCCTTCTCCGTGCGAGAGGGCCTTGATGAGCCTGGTTTCCTATGACAACCGAAACGCGTTCCCTCTATAGTCAGCTTCCAGCTATCGATCGCTTATTGCGTGATAGCTCTTTCCTTTCTTTGCGTGATACTTATGGCCATACCCGTGTCGTGGAGTTGCTGCGTCAGATGCTTGACGAAGCGCGGGAAATGATTCGCGACAGCCAGTCGCTGCCTGCATGGTGTGAAAACTGGGCGCAAGAGGTTGATGCTCGTCTGGCGAAAGAGGCGCAGAGCGCGCTGCGTCCGGTGATCAACCTGACGGGAACCGTGCTGCATACGAACCTTGGGCGGGCATTGCAGGCGGAAGCGGCGGTTGAGGCTGTTACGCAAGTTATGCGTTTGCCGGTGACGCTGGAATATGATCTGGATGACGCCGGACGCGGGCATCGCGATCGTGCGCTGGCGCAGTTGTTATGTCGCATCACCGGCGCAGAAGATGCCTGTATCGTCAATAACAATGCGGCGGCGGTGCTGCTGATGTTGGCAGCTACTGCCAGTGGTAAAGAAGTGGTGGTTTCTCGCGGCGAACTGGTGGAGATTGGCGGCGCGTTTCGTATTCCCGATGTCATGCGCCAGGCGGGCTGCACCCTACACGAAGTGGGGACCACCAACCGCACACACGCGAATGATTATCGTCAGGCAGTGAATGAAAATACCGCGCTGCTGATGAAGGTGCATACCAGTAATTACAGCATTCAAGGCTTCACCAAAGCGATAGACGAAGCTGAACTGGTGGCGCTCGGCA
The DNA here is from genome assembly GCF_005781065.1 of Escherichia sp. E1130. Taxonomy (NCBI): domain Bacteria; kingdom Pseudomonadati; phylum Pseudomonadota; class Gammaproteobacteria; order Enterobacterales; family Enterobacteriaceae; genus Escherichia; species Escherichia sp. E1130. Next base: position 126,682 of record NZ_VATL01000001.1, on the reverse strand, counting down.
AAGAACTGGATGTTCCCGTGGTGACTGATTTAGGTAGTGGTTCGCTGGTGGATCTCAGTCAGTATGGTTTGCCAAAAGAGCCTATGCCGCAGGAGTTGATTGCGGCGGGCGTCAGCCTGGTGAGCTTCTCCGGCGACAAGTTGTTAGGCGGGCCGCAGGCAGGGATTATCGTTGGTAAAAAAGAGATGATCGCGCGTTTGCAGAGTCACCCGCTGAAACGTGCATTACGTGCAGATAAAATGACACTCGCGGCGCTGGAAGCCACGTTGCGTCTTTATTTACACCCTGAAGTACTGAGTGAAAAATTACCGACCCTGCGTCTGCTTACCCGCAGCGCAGAGGTCATTCAAATCCAGGCGCAACGGTTGCAGGCACCCCTTGCCGCTCACTATGGCGCGGAGTTTGCGGTACAGGTTATGCCATGCCTTTCGCAGATTGGCAGTGGTTCGCTGCCGGTGGATCGTCTGCCGAGCGCGGCATTGACGTTTACGCCTCATGACGGACGCGGTAGCCACCTTGAGTCATTAGCTGCTCGCTGGCGTGAATTGCCGATTCCGGTGATTGGGCGCATTTACGACGGGCGTCTGTGGCTGGACCTACGCTGCCTTGAAGATGAGCAACGGTTTTTGGAGATGTTGTTGAAATGATTATTGCGACTGCCGGACACGTTGACCACGGCAAAACGACGTTATTACAGGCGATTACGGGCGTAAATGCCGACCGTCTGCCGGAAGAAAAGAAGCGTGGGATGACCATCGATCTCGGCTATGCCTACTGGCCGCAGCCAGATGGACGCGTGCCTGGTTTTATCGACGTTCCCGGTCATGAAAAGTTTCTTTCCAACATGCTGGCGGGCGTTGGTGGTATCGATCACGCACTGCTGGTGGTGGCGTGCGATGACGGCGTGTTGGCACAGACCCGTGAGCATCTGGCGATTTTGCAGCTTACCGGTAACCCGATGCTGACAGTGGCATTGACTAAAGCCGATCGCGTGGACGAAGCGCGTGTTGATGAGGTTGAACGCCAGGTAAAGGAGGTGCTGCGGGAATACGGTTTTGCTGAGGCAAAACTGTTTATCACCGCAGCGACCGAAGGACGGGGAATTGATGCCCTGCGCGAACATCTGCTTCAGTTGCCGGAACGCGAACACGCCAGCCAACATAGTTTCCGCCTCGCGATCGACCGCGCATTTACCGTAAAAGGTGCCGGGTTGGTGGTCACCGGTACGGCGTTAAGCGGGGAAGTGAAGGTAGGCGATTCACTATGGCTGACAGGTGTAAATAAACCGATGCGCGTGCGTGCGCTGCATGCGCAAAACCAGCCAACTGAAACCGCCCATGCCGGGCAGCGTATCGCGCTTAACATCGCTGGTGATGCGGAAAAAGAACAGATTAACCGTGGCGACTGGCTGCTTGCCGATGTGCCGCCAGAGCCGTTCACACGAGTGATTGTCGAGTTACAAACCCATACGCCGCTGACCCAGTGGCAGCCGCTGCATATTCACCACGCCGCCAGCCACGTTACGGGGCGCGTTTCGCTGCTGGAAGATAACCTTGCCGAGCTGGTGTTCGACACGCCGCTGTGGCTGGCGGATAACGATCGCCTGGTGCTGCGCGATATCTCTGCCCGTAACACGTTGGCGGGGGCGCGGGTGGTGATGCTTAACCCGCCGCGTCGCGGTAAACGTAAGCCGGAATATCTGCAATGGCTGGCGTCACTGGCACGCACACAAAGCGATGCCGACGCACTGACCGTTCATCTGGAGCGCGGTGCGGTTAACCTTGCCGATTTCGCCTGGGCGCGTCAGCTCAATGGTGAAGGGATGCGCGAATTACTGCAACAGCCGGGCTATATTCAGGCTGGTTACAGTTTGTTGAACGCTCCAGTTGCCGCCCGCTGGCAACGTAAAATTCTCGACACATTAGCAACTTATCATGAGCAACATCGCGATGAACCAGGTCCAGGACGCGAGCGTCTGCGGCGCATGGCGTTGCCGATGGAAGATGAAGCACTGGTGCTGTTGCTGATTGAAAAGATGCGCGAAAGCGGCGACATTCACAGCCATCATGGTTGGCTGCATCTGCCGGATCACAAAGCGGGATTTAGCGAAGAGCAGCAAGCAATCTGGCAAAAAGTGGAACCGCTGTTTGGCAACGAGCCGTGGTGGGTGCGTGACCTGGCAAAAGAGACGGGAACTGACGAACAGGCAATGCGCCTGACACTACGGCAGGCGGCGCAGCAGGGGATAATTACGGCGATCGTTAAAGATCGTTATTACCGTAACGATCGGATTGTCGAGTTTGCCAACATGATCCGCGATCTCGATCAGGAGTGTGGCTCGACCTGTGCGGCAGATTTCCGCGATCGCTTAGGTGTTGGTCGAAAACTGGCAATTCAAATTCTGGAATATTTTGACCGCATTGGTTTTACGCGTCGTCGGGGAAATGATCATTTATTGCGTGACGCATTATTATTTCCGCATAAATAAGATAATGATTAATTCATATTAAATGCGAATTACTTTAAAAGTCTTATAAATTTTGAAAAAGCGCATTAGAACATGAGTCTAATGTGCTTTTTTTAATATACGATTCTAAAAAGAATAATATCGATCAACTTTTTAAATATAAATCCTCTGTAAGCTGCCCGCCCTTTTACCCTCGTTCTGGAGTGTGTTATGGCAGCTTCCACATTTTTTATTCCTTCTGTTAATGTCATTGGCGAAGATTCTTTAAAAGATGCGCTGAATATGATGGAGGAATATGGTTTTCGCCGTATATTAATTGTTACTGACAGAATGCTAGCGAAATTAGGTATGGCGGGAGAGGTACAAAAAGCCTTATATGACCGCAATATTTTTAGCATTATTTATGAGGGTACCCAACCTAATCCGACCACGAAGAATGTCGCAGAAGGTTTGAAAATGTTGAAGGAAAATAACTGCGACAGCGTGATCTCCTTAGGCGGCGGTTCTCCGCACGACTGTGCAAAAGGTATTGCACTGGTAGCCGCTAACGGTGGTGATATCCGTGATTATGAAGGCGTAGACCGCTCTGCAAAACCACAGTTGCCGATGATTGCCATTAATACCACGGCGGGTACAGCGTCTGAAATGACCCGTTTTTGCATCATCACCGACGAAGTGAGACATATCAAAATGGCGATTGTGGATAAACACGTTACCCCGCTGCTTTCGGTTAATGATTCCTCGCTGATGATCGGTATGCCTAAGTCACTGACTGCAGCTACCGGGATGGATGCTCTCACTCATGCCATCGAAGCGTATGTGTCTATTGCGGCAACGCCAATTACTGATGCCTGCGCGCTGAAAGCAATGACCATGATTGCGGAAAATCTACCGTTAGCCGTCGAAGATGGCAGCAACGCTAAAGCGCGTGAAGCAATGGCTTATGCCCAGTTCCTCGCAGGTATGGCATTCAATAACGCTTCTCTGGGTTATGTTCATGCGATGGCGCATCAGTTAGGTGGCTTTTACGATCTACCGCACGGCGTTTGTAATGCCATTCTGCTGCCGCACGTGCAGTTATATAACAGTAAAGTTGTTGCATCACGTTTGCGTGACTGCGCCGCGGCGATGGGTGTGAACGTCACAGGTAAAAATGATGCTGAAGGGGCAGAAGCCTGTATTAACGCGATTCGCGACCTGGCGAAGAAAGTGGATATCCCGGCAGGTCTGCGTGACCTGAACGTTAAAGAAGAAGATTTCCCGGAGCTGGCAAGCAATGCCCTGAAAGACGCTTGTGGCTTTACTAACCCGATTCAGGCAACTGAGGAAGAAATTGTGGCGATTTATCGCGCTGCAATGTAATCCCCATTCTCCTGCGGCTGGCGTATTGTCAGCCGCTATCTCAAAATTTGCGATTTTTGAGATAGTTTCTTTAGTCTGCTATACACTATCTCAATATTGCGCTTTTTTGAGATAAGCAAATGGCTATCAAATCACCTCCCAGACTGATTCCTTTATCACACTTATCGGGTGAGGAACTCCAGGCCCACTTACGCTTTAACCGGGTTACCGATGAAAAAGGACGTTATCTGCCTTTTGATGAGTTGCAGTACCGCATCAAAAAAGGGGAAAACATTGAAGTGGCGTGGACGCTTACCCGGCTGGCGCGCAACGCGGCGATCCAGCGAATCAATTATTGCAATGAAGCGGGTGAGCAGGCCGGATTCAACATTACGCCAGTGATTGCAGAAGCGTGCGAGCTTGTCGACAAACATGCAACCGCGCTGGCGCTGAAAGATCAGACTGAACGGTTACGCGGGGCGGGCGCCGAGTTAAGCCAGTTACGCCTGGAAGAGCCGATTACCAGTTCCCAACTGGAAGGTGCGAATACCACGACGCTGGTGGCGAGAAAAATGCTGGAAACAGGGCGGGCGCCACGCACTGAAGACGAGTATATGATTGCGGGAAATGCCCGGCTGATGGCGGAAATTCCGCAATTACTCACAGAACCGCTGACACCTGCGCTTATACGTCAGTTACATGCTATTGGTATGGGGGGAATAAATGACGCGAAATATCGTCCGGGTGAATTTCGTGAAACAGATGATGTCGTGATCGCCGATTATGACGGCAATATTGTGCACCAACCGCCCGCTGCGGCATTGTTGCCGGAACGACTGGAAAAAGTTTGCCAGTGGTTAAACAGCCATGAAGGGTATATTCACCCGCTGGTCCGCGCCTGCATTCTGCATTTTATGCTGGCCCATGAACATCTGTTTCGCGATGGCAACGGGCGCACCAGTCGGGCGCTGTTTTACTGGTATATGCTGAAATCGGGCTACGATGTCTTTAAATATATTTCCATCAGCCGTTTGCTTCATGTTGCACCAGTCAAATATGCCACCAGCTACCAGTACACTGAATCAGATGGTATGGATCTGACTTATTTCCTTGAATATCAGGCGGGTGTCATTAAACGTGCTGTGCAAAACTGGCAGCAGCATATTGATGAAATTATGCAACGAAGCGCAAAACTTGACCGCCTATTGTTTAGTTCTGGTGTGCTTAGGCGACTGAATCCGCGTCAGGTGACGCTTCTGAATGTGATGCTCGCCAATCCGGGGAAAGAGTACACAGTTTCTGAAACCAGCGCGAGTCTGGGCGTCTCTGATAATACAGCGCGAACTGATTTACGGACGATTGTTAAAGAAGGATTTGCGCAAGAGAAGAAAATTAATGACCAGCAAGTAGTGTACGTCGCACATTACCCGCTGTAGTCCTTGCCAGTAAATTCGTGATAACCGTCGTAAAGCTGTTACCGACTGGCGAAGATTTCGCCAGTCACGTCTACCCTTGTTATACCTCACACCGCAAGGAGACGATCATGACCAACAATCCCCCTTCAGCACAGATTAAGCCCGGCGAGTATGGTTTTCCCCTCAAGTTAAAAACCCGCTATGACAACTTTATTGGCGGCGAGTGGGTCGCGCCCGCCGATGGCGAGTATTACCAGAACCTGACGCCGGTAACCGGGCAGTTGTTGTGCGAAGTGGCGTCTTCGGGCAAACGAGATATCGATCTGGCGCTGGATGCTGCGCATAAAGTGAAAGATAAATGGGCGCATACCTCGGTGCAGGATCGCGCAGCGATTCTGTTTAAGATTGCCGATCGGATGGAGCAGAACCTCGAGCTGTTAGCGACGGCTGAAACCTGGGATAACGGCAAACCCATTCGCGAAACCAGTGCTGCCGATGTGCCGCTGGCGATTGACCATTTCCGCTATTTCGCCTCGTGTATTCGGGCGCAGGAAGGCGGGATCAGTGAAGTTGATAGCGAAACCGTGGCTTATCACTTCCACGAACCGTTAGGTGTGGTGGGGCAGATTATCCCGTGGAACTTCCCGCTGCTGATGGCGAGCTGGAAAATGGCTCCTGCGCTGGCGGCGGGCAACTGCGTGGTGCTGAAACCCGCACGACTTACCCCGCTTTCTGTACTGCTGCTAATGGAAATCGTCGGTGATTTACTGCCGCCGGGCGTGGTGAACGTGGTCAACGGTGCGGGCGGCGAAATTGGCGAATATCTGGCGACCTCGAAACGCATCGCCAAAGTGGCGTTTACTGGCTCAACGGAAGTGGGTCAGCAGATTATGCAGTACGCCACGCAAAACATTATTCCAGTAACCCTGGAGCTGGGCGGCAAATCGCCCAATATCTTCTTTGCTGACGTGATGGATGAAGAAGATGCCTTTTTCGATAAGGCGCTGGAAGGCTTTGCATTGTTTGCTTTTAACCAGGGCGAAGTCTGTACCTGCCCAAGCCGTGCTTTAGTGCAGGAGTCTATCTACGAACGCTTCATGGAACGCGCCATCCGCCGTGTTGAAAGTATTCGTAGCGGTAACCCGCTCGACAGCGTGACACAAATGGGCGCGCAGGTATCTCACGGGCAACTGGAAACCATCCTCAATTACATTGATATCGGTAAAAAAGAGGGCGCAGATGTGCTCACCGGCGGGCGGCGCAAGTTGCTGGAAGGCGAGCTGAAAGATGGTTACTACCTTGAACCGACTATCCTGTTTGGTCAGAACAATATGCGTGTTTTCCAGGAAGAAATATTTGGCCCGGTGCTGGCGGTAACCACCTTTAAAACGATGGACGAGGCGCTGGAGCTGGCGAACGACACACAATATGGCCTGGGTGCAGGCGTCTGGAGTCGTAACGGCAATCTGGCCTATAAGATGGGGCGCGGCATTCAGGCCGGGCGCGTGTGGACCAACTGTTATCATGCCTACCCGGCACACGCAGCGTTTGGCGGCTACAAACAGTCGGGCATCGGACGCGAAACCCATAAGATGATGCTGGAGCATTATCAGCAAACCAAGTGTCTGCTGGTGAGCTACTCGGATAAACCGTTGGGGCTGTTCTGATGTTTTAGGCAGGCAACATTAATTGTTGCCTGCCTATGTTTTAGTTGTATAAAGCGGCAGTCGCTTTTAACTCATCGCTGAAAGAATAAATATCATCGAGAGACTCAATAGGATGGCGGGTTTCGTTTTTCTCTAAGTCAAATAGGCCAATATATTTTTGATTTCGATTGAAATGTAATCTACAGAGTGGCTTTCGATTATTGTCATCTACAAGTATACCAAAATAGCTTTTTGTATCTCTGTGGACTATTCGTGGTGCATCAAGCACTACGCGAACTATAGCTTTAACAATATGAAATCCTTCAAGCTCCTCCATAGTAGTAGCAATATCGGTTTCTTCTTTATTAATACATTCTACTTCTTCATTGTGTGAATTCGAATCAATTACAGATAATGAACCACCACCTATTGCCGATTTCAATCTTTCGTTTATTTGAGAGTTAATATATTGATTGGCAGCTTTCTTTGTTAATTTTGCAAACGTATCTTTTACTTTTTGTGTTAACATACCTTCATAAATTCTTGCTGCAAAGAATTTTACAAAATCCTCTTCAGGATTATTCATTTGTGCATGGAGAACTTTTTTAATTAAACTAACATATTTTAATTCACCTGCAGCATTAATTATTGATTCCAAATCAAATGCTGATTTAGTAAGTTTCTTTATCTCGGGAACAACTGTTTCATCTAAGTCAAGTAGATCTATCTCAAGAAATGGTTTTTCATCCATTTTATTAGGCGCTTCTAAATCAGTAAAAAATTTATAAACTTGTCCATTGGTTAGAATAGATATTCTTGCATTTGTTACATGGAAGTATCGAAAAAGCTGTGAAGCGTGATTTATATTTAGAGGATCGCCGATTTTTTTGCATTCAATGAGAATCTGAACCTCACCACTTTTTAAGATCGCATAGTCAATCTTTTCACCTTTCTTCGTTCCAATATCGCATACAAACTCTGGGATAACTTCGGTAGGATCAAAGACATCATAACCTAACACATTGTTAATGAACGGCATTACGAAAGCATTTTTGGTAGCCTCCTCAGTTTCAATGACCCCGGCTTGTTGTTTTATTTTTGCGGATAATGAATTCAGCTTATCTATAAACTCCATAGACATTATAACTCCTTTTATATATTTAATAAAAATGCGCTTTATAAAAATATAGAAAATATTTATATATTAACGTTTTATCATTGGTCATAGTTAATGTATAACACAAAAAATAATGTTTGCACATTGTAAATACAATGGTGAAACAAGCTTGATATTTATCAAGAAAATAAAACAATGTCTGTTATTCTTTTATTAGTTATTTTAAACGTTCTATGAATACGAGTTGGAGCTATAGCAAGACTGGCTTCGATATCGCATGGATAATCTAATACAAGGTTTTTTAACGCCTAATACTATGAGTTATACGTAAATTGCGAGTCTCCTCGCATTTTTTCAACAAGTTACTGCACGTGGTTATTCTTCTTCCGAGCGACATTCCTGAATCAATTTTAGCCACCTGACGGCCTCTATAAATCGCGCTATCGTGATTGCTATCGCTAATTATATGCGTATCGTATGTATAATCATGGAAGGACAGGGATGTGAAAAGTGCAGACGTGATCGCCATCCTGAAACAGCATGGCTGGGAACATATTCGAACCCGCGGCAGTCATCATCAGTTTCGCCATCCTGTTCATCCGGGCCTGGTGACGGTCCCGCATCCTAAAAAAGATATTAAGCTAGGTACGCTGGCACAAATTGAGCGTCAGGCTGGTTTAACATTTTAAAATTTCAGGAGGCAATATGTTTTATCCCGCCTATATCCATAGCGATTCCGACGGTAGCGCCAGCGGTTTTTTCCCTGATGTTCCTGGCTGTTATTTTGCCGGGGATACGCTTGATGACGCTTTCCAGGATGCGCGAAGTGCACTGGTCGCACACTTTGAAACCTTGTGCGAGATGAATGAAGAGTTGCCTCTTCCTGGCTCCGTAGACGAACATCTGGCTCAGCAGGCACAGGACTTTATTGGCGGGCAATGGTTGCTGGTGGATATCAATATGAATCAGTTCGAAGGTCGGGCTGAACGTATCAATATTACGATGCCGAAAAGGTTACTGAACAAGATTGATACCTACGTGCGCAATAACCCTGATTACGCCAACAGAAGTGCATTTCTGGCAGAAGCTGCCCGGCGTGTTTTGCCAGGAGTTTAATCTCGTGTTTCGATGGTGAGCGGGCGAACCAGGCTGTACAACCACAAACCAAAACAAGCGATAGTGCCAATCACCACGGTGAGGAACACACTGACTGACAGGCCTGCAAGCATTCCTGCGGGCAGGGCCAGCAGGCCGTGGATTACGGTGTCGTTCCATCTGACCTGATCGTAGCCAAACATGCCTAAAACGCCGCAAACCAGGCCGTAAATCACCATTGGTGTTCCGAGACCAATCAATAATAAACGGTAGATAATTGAAGGTTTAATACGCTTAATCTGTACTGTGGATGTTTTACTGGAGTTATTCATTAGTTTGGCCAATAGTTCCATTATTTCAATATGATAAGCCTCGACCTGTTTAAAAGCCAGGCAGCACATTTCAGAAAGTATATAAAAAACAATATGTCGTTATATAAATAAGGAAATTGCACTGCATCATGGCATTTCATAATATGCGTTAATTGTTCTTTTTTATATTCTCTGAGGAAAATATGTTCCTGGATTATTTTGCACTGGGAGTGCTTATTTTTGTATTTCTGGTGATCTTCTATGGGATTATTATTTTACATGATATTCCCTACCTGATTGCGAAAAAACGCAACCATCCTCATGCCGATGCCATTCATGTTGCCGGTTGGGTGAGTTTGTTTACGCTGCACGTTATCTGGCCCTTTTTGTGGATTTGGGCCACGCTTTACCGCCCGGAGCGGGGATGGGGAATGCAAAGCCATGATTCATCCGTTATGCAACTACAACAGCGCATTGCCGGGCTGGAGAAACAGCTCGCCGACATGAAAGCTCCTTCTGCCGAGTAATATTTATGGATTTACTGATTATTTTGACCTATGTGGCTTTCGCATGGGCAATGTTTAAGATTTTTAAAATTCCCGTGAATAAATGGACCATCCCTACTGCGGCACTGGGTGGCATATTTATTGTCAGCGGCTTAATTCTATTAATGAACTATAACCATCCATACACCTTTAAAGCGCAAAAAGCGGTTATTTCCATTCCGGTTGTTCCGCAGGTGACGGGTGTAGTAATTGAAGTGACGGACAAGAAAAATACGCTGATTAAAAAAGGCGAAGTGCTATTTCGACTGGATCCGACGCGTTATCAGGCGCGGGTGGATCGGCTGATGGCGGATATCGTCACCGCAGAACATAAACAGCGGGCATTGGGGGCAGAGTTAGATGAGATGGCGGCGAATACCCAGCAGGCAAAGGCCACACGGGATAAATTTGCCAAAGAGTACCAGCGTTACGCACGCGGCAGCCAGGCGAAAGTAAATCCGTTTTCAGAACGGGATATCGATGTGGCGCGGCAAAACTATCTGGCGCAGGAAGCCTCAGTGAAGTCATCGGCGGCGGAACAAAAACAGATCCAGAGCCAACTGGATAGCCTGGTGTTGGGGGAACATTCTCAAATCGCCAGCCTGAAAGCGCAGCTTGCGGAAGCAAAATATAACCTTGAGCAGACGGTAGTGCGTGCGCCGAGCGACGGTTACGTGACTCAGGTACTGATTCGTCCAGGAACGTATGCCGCGTCGCTACCGCTGCGTCCGGTAATGGTGTTTATACCCGATCAGAAACGACAAATCGTGGCGCAGTTCCGCCAGAACTCCTTGCTGCGACTGGCTCCTGGCGACGATGCGGAAGTGGTGTTTAATGCCCTGCCAGGTAAGGTCTTCAGCGGTAAGCTGGCTGCCATTAGTCCAGCCGTTCCCGGCGGGGCTTATCAGTCGACCGGCACTTTACAGTCCTTAAATACAGCAGCAGGTTCTGATGGCGTTATCGCGACTATTGAGCTGGATGAGCATACTGATTTGAGCGCATTACCAGACGGTATTTACGCCCAGGTGGCGGTCTATTCCGATCATTTCAGCCATGTTTCGGTTATGCGCAAAGTGCTGTTACGCATGACCAGCTGGGTGCATTACCTTTATCTCGACCACTAATCTTTGTTTTCCGCCGCTTGTTCAGGCCGCAGTTGCTGCGACTGGGCAAGCTGGTGGCGAATTTCACGCAGCATCTCGTCCAACACATACTGGACCCGCCAGGGCTGGTATTCCCGTTTACGGAAGATAGCCACCAGATCCAGCCACCATTCATACGGTTGCTGAAAGCAGGGGATCAGCGTGCCGTCTTGCAGGTCGCTCTGCACACTTTTGTCTGGCGCAAACACAATCCCCAGGTGATTTCGCGCTAGCTCCAGCGCCGACTGAGTATTGTCACAGACGTAATTTCCCTTAACACGATAATCACGTACTTCTTTACTTCCGGCGACGTTGAAGCGCCAGATATTCGCGTCATCGATCATCATCGAGTCGATCAAAATACAGGAGTGATGTTCAAGTTCGTCTGGTCGGCTAATGGGGTGTTTCTCAAGATAAGTTTGGCTGGCATAGGCGGTTACTGCATATTGCGTAATAAAACTGGCAACCAGCGATTCATCTTTTGGCGGCGCATAGCTGATTAAAACATCACAATCATCGGGAAATTCGACACCTTCATAAAAGGCGTTGCGCTCAAGATTGCAGGTTTTTAGCGATAAGGTGATTTCACCGATATCTTTAATTTTGTCGATAACGTGTTTGGATAAATAGGTAATAATGCCAGTTGGTGCGTAGATGGTAACCCGACCACGTTTCTCATGCTTATAATCTGCAATAAAATTATTAAGCTGCTCGTTTCTGTCGAGCATATCATTAATGTACGGTAATAGCGCGGTGCCAAAAGGCGTCAGCATCAATTGCCGTGTGGTTCTGTCAAAGACTTTTAAGCCAACTTTTGATTCAAAATCAGCAAGATATTTACTAACATTGGCCTGCGCGATGCCAAGCACGGTGGCAGCATGGCTGATATTTTCACTGGCAGCGATTACCGAGATAATTTTTAACTCCCGGTACTTGAGTTGTAATTTTGTCATCGCAACAGTCCAATTTATATATAATTTTATATATTACTATATAAATATGAATCTTGCACCGGAGAAATTGTAAGTATTACTATGCCGACTCTTTTTTATCTTAATTTAAAATGGAATGTCGGACATGTTAATTAACCGCAATATTGTGGCGTTATTTTTTATGCCTTTTATGGCAAGTGCAACTGCCGCAGAATTATCTGTTGGTGCTGGCGCAGTTTATAATGAATCGCCTTATCGCGGTTATAATGAAAATACCAAAGCAATTCCGCTGATCAGTTATGAGGGCGATTCTTTTTATGTCCGCCAGACGACGTTGGGTTTTATTCTGTCGCAAAGTGAAAAAAATGAACTTAGCCTGACTGCATCCTGGATGCCGCTGGAATTTGATCCTGCCGATAATGACGACCATGCTATGCAACAACTCGATAAGCGTGACAGTACGGCAATGGCGGGAGTTGCCTGGTATCACCATGAGCGTTGGGGGACCGTGAAAGCTTCTGCGGCAGCTGATGTTCTGGATAACAGTAACGGTTGGGTAGGTGAGTTATCGTTATTCCACAAAATGCAGATAGGTCGCCTGTCGCTGACACCTGCTCTTGGCGTTCTCTATTATGACGAGAATTTCAGTGACTATTACTATGGCATTTCAGAGAGCGAGTCTCGTCGCAGCGGTCTGGCGAGTTATACCGCGCAAGATGCCTGGGTGCCTTATGTCAGCCTGACGGCAAAATACCCCATCGGAGAACACGTCGTATTAATGGCGAGTGCCGGATACAGTGAGCTGCCAGAAGAGATCACTAACAGCCCAATGATTGACCGTAATGAAAGTTTTACTTTTGTCACCGGCGTGAGTTGGCGTTTTTAATTGACTGGGTAGAAAAGCTGACCGGAATCATCTCGGGCATTCCCCTATGAAAAGTACGGCATTGATAATCATTTTCAATATCATTTAATTAACTATAATGAACCAACTGCTTACGCGGCATTAACAATCGGCCGCCCGACAATACTGGAGATGAATATGAGCTATACCCTGCCATCCCTGCCGTATGCTTACGATGCCCTGGAACCGCACTTCGATAAGCAGACTATGGAAATCCACCACACCAAACACCATCAGACCTACGTCAACAACGCCAACGCGGCGCTGGAAAGCCTGCCCGAATTCGCTAACCTGCCGGTTGAAGAGCTGATCACCAAACTGGACCAGCTGCCAGCAGACAAAAAAACCGTTCTGCGCAACAACGCTGGCGGTCACGCTAACCACAGTCTGTTCTGGAAAGGTCTGAAAAAAGGCACCACCCTGCAGGGCGATCTGAAAGCGGCTATCGAACGTGATTTCGGTTCCGTTGATAACTTCAAAGCAGAATTTGAAAAAGCGGCAGCTTCCCGCTTTGGTTCCGGCTGGGCATGGCTGGTGCTGAAAGGCGATAAACTGGCGGTGGTTTCTACTGCTAACCAGGACTCCCCGCTGATGGGCGAAGCCATTTCTGGCGCTTCCGGCTTCCCGATTGTGGGCCTGGATGTGTGGGAACACGCTTACTACCTGAAATTCCAGAACCGTCGTCCGGACTACATCAAAGAGTTCTGGAACGTAGTGAACTGGGATGAAGCTGCGGCACGTTTCGCGGCGAAAAAATAATCGCATCTTGCCTGCTGCAATGAGGCGTTTACGCCTCTTGTCAGCATAAAAAACAAACCATCGTGCATAACGGTGGTTTTTTTGTGATCAATTTCAAAAGAAAAACAATGATCCTATAAAATTAAAACGACGTTTCAATTGGTGTGGTGTTGATCACTTTTATTGCCATGATGAATGTCTATCTTCGTTTCCATCAACACTGATGCTCCGTTAAGGAACTTCGCATCAGCCTATAAAAATATGCCAACAGGTGATGGAAATGCAGATAAAACGCACGATAGAGAAAATCCCGGGGGGGATGATGCTCATCCCGCTGTTCCTTGGCGCACTGTGTCATACTTTCTCGCCGGGGGCGGGGAAATATTTTGGATCATTCACCAACGGGATGATTACTGGCACGGTGCCAATTCTGGCGGTGTGGTTTTTCTGCATGGGGGCGTCTATCAAATTAAGCGCGACGGGAACAGTGTTGCGTAAATCCGGTACGCTGGTGGTAACCAAAATTGCCGTTGCGTGGGTGGTTGCGGCCATTGCTTCGCGCATTATTCCTGAGCACGGTGTCGAAGTTGGATTTTTTGCCGGGCTTTCAACGCTGGCGCTGGTGGCGGCAATGGACATGACCAACGGCGGTCTGTATGCCTCTATCATGCAACAGTACGGCACCAAAGAAGAGGCCGGGGCATTTGTGTTGATGTCGCTGGAATCTGGTCCGCTAATGACGATGATTATTCTGGGAACCGCTGGGATTGCTTCGTTTGAACCGCATGTTTTCGTTGGCGCAGTGTTGCCGTTCCTGGTGGGGTTCGCGCTGGGGAACCTTGATTCTGAATTGCGCGAGTTTTTTAGCAAAGCGGTGCAGACGCTGATTCCGTTCTTTGCCTTCGCGCTGGGCAATACCATTGATTTAACCGTGATTGCCCAGACAGGTTTGTTGGGGATCCTGTTGGGTGTGGCGGTGATTATCGTGACCGGTATTCCGTTGATTATTGCCGATAAATTGATTGGCGGTGGCGATGGCACTGCCGGAATTGCCGCCTCCAGTTCTGCCGGGGCCGCGGTGGCAACGCCGGTACTGATTGCGGAAATGATCCCGGCCTTTAAACCGATGGCGCCTGCGGCAACTTCGTTGGTGGCGACGGCGGTAATTGTGACGTCGATTCTGGTGCCAATTCTTACCTCTGTCTGGTCACGTAAAGCCAAAGCCAGAGCGGCGAAGATCGAAATTCTGGGTACGGTGAAATAACCTCTCTTATTCCATATCATCGCCGGATGAATTGACGTTCATCCGGCGTTTTACCTTAAATAACAAATACCTCATCAATCGTCCGACATTCGCTTTCTGTTAACTCCCCACCGGCATTGCGCGATACTCCTGTGCAGTAACCAAACTTACGTGATACCACCGTCTTGATGGTAGTGACAAAATCTTCACCGATGGCGTAGATGGACATATAAGTACCAATCTGTTGCTGAATATCTTGTAAAGCTGCCAGGTCGCCGCGTTTGAAGGCTTCGCGGGCTCCGACAAACAGCTCTGGCATAACGTTATTTAAGCCAGAGATTATCCCCGCGCCGCCAGCCAGCAAATTAGGAATGTAATACTCGTCATACCCCGAAAGCACCGCAAAATCAGGACGCACAGCCTGAGTTGCCTGAATCATGCTGCGGGTGTGTGACTGGCAATCGACAGTATCTTTAATTCCGGCAAACTCAGGAAACTCACTCGCCAGTGTGGCGACCAGGTCTGGGGTTAAATCACAACCGGTCCGCGCCGGGAAGTTATATGCGAACCATTTGCCCTGTAATTCGCGACCCAGGTGACGGAAATAGCTTAATAATTGCTTTGCCGTTTGGCTGTAGTAGTAAGGCGGGAGGATCATCACCGCATCGTAGCCAACGCGATACGCTTCTTGCGCCATAACCAGCACATCATGTGTGCATGTGGATGAGACGTTGGCCACCATTTTTAGCTTGCTCATGGCTCGTGCTTCACGAATAAGCATGAGCCTCTCTTCCAGGGTGAAGGAGGCAAACTCACCAATGCTTCCCATTAGCAATATCACATCGATATTAGCGTCAGTGAGTCGCTGCAGATGCTGCTTCAATCCGTTAAGGTCTATATTCCCGTCTTTATCCATCGGCGTGATGGAAGGACACCAGACGCCAGAAAACAGTGATTTATCAGCCACGCTGTAAACTCCTCATAATGAAATGGTGTTTCAAAAACATCTCATTGATAACATGTCTACAGTTTTGTCATGTGAACCGTGCTCTCATTTTGCGCGCCTGACGTAAAATAAATATGGTCTAATGGGGAAATTTCTCGGTGGAGAGGGAACAGATGCGATATCCGGTTGATGTATACACAGGCAACATTCGGGATTATCCGGAAAGCCGTCCAAGTGCAATTGCGAAAATCCAGGTCGATGGCGAGTTAATGTTGACAGAACTGGGGCTGGAAGGCGACGAACAGGCAGAGAAAAAGATTCACGGTGGGCCGGACAGGGCGCTGTGTCATTATCCTCGCGAGCATTATCTCTACTGGGCGCGGGAATTTCCGGAACAGGCAGAGTTGTTTGTTGCACCTGCGTTTGGTGAAAACCTCTCAACCGACGGTCTGACGGAAAATAATGTTTATATTGGCGATATTTTCCGCTGGGGAGAGGCGTTGATTCAGGTCACCCAGCCGCGCTCTCCGTGCTACAAACTCAATTACCACTTTGATATCAGTGATATAGCTCAGTTGATGCAAAACACGGGTAAAGTCGGCTGGCTGTATAGCGTGATTGCGTCGGGGCTGGTATCTGCTGATGCGCCGCTGGAGTTGGTTTCCCGCGTTAGCGATGTGACCGTGCAAGAGGCTGCCGCCATCGCATGGCATATGCCGTTTGATGATGAGCAGTATCACCGCTTGCTTTCCGCAGCCGGGCTATCGAAAAGCTGGACGCGGACGATGCAGAAACGCCGACTTAGCGGCAAGATTGAAGATAATTCGCGGCGGTTGTGGGGGAAATAACCCCCGGAGAGTAGGCCTGATAAGACGCGACCAGCGTCGCATCAGGCGTCATGCTCAAATGCCGGATGCGGCGTAAACGTCTTATCTGGCCACAAATGCTGCCCTTTGCGTAGTAGAGAGTAGGCCTGATAAGACGCTATCAGCGTCGCATCAGGCATCATGCTCAGACGCCGGATGCGGCGTAAACGCCTTATCCGATCTACAAAAGCGGAGTTTAACTCCGCTTATACAGCGGCAGCCAAATCACCAGACGTAAACCGCCCAGCGGGCTGTCTTCCGCTTTCACCCAACCACGGTGCTGCTGAATGGCGGTTTCGACAATCGCCAGCCCCAAACCTGTACCGCCAGATTCACGATCGCGCGCTTCATCTGTACGATAGAACGGGCGGAAAATCTGTTCGCGATCTTCCGGGCTAACGCCAGGACCATCGTCGTCCACCGTAATGGTGATACCGTCTTTGTCAACCGCAAAGCCCACTTCAATCTTCGTATGGGAATAACGCAGAGCATTACGCACAATGTTTTCCAGCGCACTTTCCAGGGCGTTCGGGTTGCCGTACAGCGGCCACGGCCCTGGCGGGAAGTTAACCGTAAACGACTTGCCCATCTGTTCCGCTTCGAATGCCGCGTTATCCAGCACTTCGTTCCACAACTGGTTGGCTTTGATTGTCTCGCTCACCAGCGCGTTTTTCTGCTGATTACGTGACATCACCAACAGGTCGTTGATCATGCTGTCCAGACGCTGGGCTTCGGTTTCGATACGCTCCAGTTCCTTGCTTTCACCACTACGACGACGCAGTAACGCCGTACCCAGTTGCAGACGCGTCAGCGGCGTGCGCAGCTCGTGAGAGATATCAGAAAGCAGGCGCTGCTGGGAGGTCATCATGCGTTCCAGTGCGGTCACCATCTGGTTAAAACTGGCACCTGCGGCAAGAAATTCTTGTGGCCCCGCTTCCAGTTCCGGATGCTGGCGTAAGTTCCCCTGGGCAACTTCATCGGCAGCGTTTTTCAGCTTACGCGCCGGTTTTGCCAGGCTCCAGGCCAACCACAACAGCAGCGGCGTACTGACCAGCATGGTGACAATCAGCAGTAATAGCGGGCGGTCAAACAGTAAGTTTATGAAATCGGATTGAGAACTGCTGGCCGGGCGAATCAGATACAGTTGGTAATTATCTTCGCCATCACGCACGGAGAATGGTCCCACCAGTTCCACGCGACCATACTTTTTCTTCTGCGGATGATCGGCGTTATCGGCCTGACCAATAAAGTTGCGAATGATTTGCATTTCGCTGCGTTCAGCGCCGATCACGCGGCCTTCAGTGGTCACCAGTAATAAACGCTGGCCTGGTGGCGCCCACTTATCAATGGCCCGGAACAGGCGACGCCACCACATTAAATCGTTGGGTGGATCGTTCGCCAGTTCCGCTTCGACATGCTGCTCAATCATCAGCCCCTGACGCTGTTCGCTATCCAGAAGCTCGGTCATCTGGCGTGAATCGAGCTTGGGTAACATCAAAACCAGCATCAACACCAGCGCCAGCGTCAGCCAGAAGATGGCGAAGATGCGCGCGGTTAAGCTGCCTATCATGAAGCGGAAACCATCAGATAGCCGCGACCACGCAATGTTTTAAACCACGGATGACCGTCTTTACGATCCGGCAGCTTACGACGCAGGTTGGAAATATGCATATCGATAGCACGGTCGAAAGGCGTCAGGCGTTTGCCCAGTACTTCCTGGCTTAAATGCTCGCGAGAAACCACCTGACCCAGATGCTGCGCCAGTAGGTAGAGCAGGGTAAACTCAGTACCGGTTAACTCCAGTGTTTGCCCGTCGAAGCTGGCTTCCTGACGGCCTGGATTCAGCACTAAGGCGTCAACTTCCAGCGTCGGCGAACCGTTATCGCTGTTCTGCTGTTGCTCGCTCCAGTGCGAACGGCGCAGGATCGCGCGAATACGCGCAACCAGTTCACGGTCGTTAAACGGTTTCGGGAGATAGTCATCCGCACCCAGCTCAAGGCCGAGGACGCGATCAAGTTCACTGCCGCGAGCCGTCAACATAATGACTGGCGTCTGGTGTGTCTGGCGAAGTGCTTTCAGCGTATCGATACCATTTTTCTTCGGCATCATCACATCAAGCAAAAGTAAATCAATGCTGTCGTCCAGAAGAGCAAGCGCCTGTTCCCCATCGTGGGCAACAATCACGTTGAAGCCTTCCATCTCGAGCAGCTCCTTTAACAGGGATGTCAGCTCTCGGTCATCATCAACTAACAGGATTTTATTCATTGTTTAAATACCTCCGAGGCAGAAATTACGTCATCAGACGTCGCTAATCCATGACTTTACGTTGTTTTACACCCCCTGACGCATGTTTGCAGCCTGAATCGTAAACTCTCTATCGTTGAATCGCGACAGAAAGATTTGGGAGCAAATGATGCGCATAGTTACCGCTGCCGTCATGGCCTCAACGCTGGCAGTCAGTTCATTAAGCCACGCTGCTGAAGTCGGTTCAGGCGATAACTGGCATCCGGGAGAAGAACTTACGCAGCGCAGTACGCAGAGCCATATGTTCGACGGCATAAGTTTAACCGAACATCAGCGTCAGCAGATGCGAGATCTTATGCAACAGGCCCGGCACGAACAGCCACCTGTTAATGTTAGCGAACTGGAGACAATGCATCGCCTTGTCACCGCAGAAAATTTTGATGAAAACGCTGTGCGCGCACAGGCAGAAAAAATGGCGAACGAGCAAATAGCTCGTCAGGTTGAGATGGCAAAAGTCCGCAACCAAATGTATCGCCTGTTAACGCCGGAGCAGCAAGCGGTTTTAAACAAGAAACATCAACAACGAATGGAACAGTTGCGCGACGTGACGCAATGGCAAAAAAGTTCATCGTTGAAGCTATTGAGTAGTAGCAACTCACGTTCCCAGTAGTAAACCCTGTTTTCCTTGCCATAGACACCATCCCTGTCTTCCCCGCCATGATGGCGGGGTTTTTTTTATCAGGTACTTAGAAAAAATCCTTTTAAATCAGTCTCCCATGCAGCCGCCAGAAGCGGCTACAACGGGTTACAGTGTTTCTTGGCGTAGTCAACGTGTAGTCAAATCGTCAGCCCTCCACCAAGTGGGTTTAACGTTACTGCGTGCTTCAGATAATCAGGGGCCAGGTGTGCATAAACCATTGTCTGCTGTATGCTGGCGTGCCCCAGAATCTGCTGTAACGCAATAATATTCCCCCCATTCATCATGAACCAACTTGCGAACGTGTGCCGAAGCACATGCGTAGCCTGACCACGTGGAAGATCGGGCTTAACCTTTTTGAGCCGTTCGCAGAAGTTTTCATAATCAACTTTGAACAGTGGCCCTGTGTCGCTGGTCTTGATCTCTTTCTCCAGATCTTCCGATATCGGAACCGTTCGCTTTTTCCCGTTTTTGGTTTTGAGGAACGTCACACGCCCGTGATTAACCTGCTCTCCCCGTAACGTACTTCCTTCGCCCCAGCGAGCACCCGTACTGAGACATAGCAGCGCTACGCGTCGATCATCCCCTGTCAGGGTATCCAGCAATTTGCCGATCTCTGATTTTGTGAGATAGGTCATGGCTGGCGGCGTTTCTTTCAGTGGCTCCAGCCCCTTACAGGGGTTTTCCTTCCTGAACTCATCCAGTTTGATCAGCGCGCTGAACATACCTGATAGCCGATACATATCACGGTTGATTGTGGCGGAGCTGATCCCATCATCCAGCCGCTGGCTACGGTGTTGCGCTATCGTACGTTTGCTTAAACGGTTTACTGCTGGATCTCCCAGCGCCCTGATTGTTTTGCTCAGGTGCCGTTTTTCAATCTCACCATTTTCCAGCGTTTGTCCGTACAGCAACCACCAGGTATCTAACAACTCGCTTAAGGTGCGGCGATCTACGCTCGCGCCTAACCATTCTTTTTTGTCGGCATTGACTACAACATACCGCTCAAAAAGTACTGCCTCTTGCTTCTTATCGAAGCGCCTGCGGATGCGTTTTCCATTACGCCCACGCGGGTACACGTCTACTTCATATTGACCACCTTCGAGCTTCTTAATCGACATAGCGAAGCCCTCCAGTGAGGTTGTCGTTATGCGCTTTTTGTTCTAGCGCATAGAAAAACCAGATTTTTAGCCAGCCTTGAGGCCTGATCGGCGTGACATTGTTTTTCCTGGCCCATCAGGGGAGAGAGGCGGGGATACCTGCCCCGCAGATGGTGCAGTTTTGCCAGTCATTAGCCAAAGTGTGTATTTCTGAAATCTTGGGTGGTTTGTGAAGCTAACCATAAACTTTTCAGTAACTTGTATTCCTTTCATTTCATAGTTTGTGATGGATGGATAAGGAATTTCCAGCATTTCAGCTAGTTGTGTCCTTGTTACTCCCTCAGCCTCTCTAATCAGGCGAATTTTTTCGCCCAAGCTTGACGAGTTTGTCATATCTGATCTATCCTCATTTTCGATGGGTCATATCTGACTCATTAAAACATCCGCCAGAAGCAGCTACAGCCAGCTAGAAGCGGCTGAACAACAAAGGGGATTATTACACATGAAAGAGAAATACCCAGAGGGCTACATTGAATTACGCCATCCGGTGGATGCGGTGCCTGCCCCAAAATTTGCCGAAATGATCGGTAAAACCGCCAATGCGGTTGGCGATATGGTTCGTGACGGCAAGCTGCCGGTGGTTCAGATGAAGAATCCTGAGTCTCTGACGAACCGCTCAGAGAACTGGATCTACATCCCTGAATTCAACCGTGCGATGCGTGACGCTTATTTCAATCGTCCGAAAGAGCAGCGCGATGCCTGGTTACTGTGGATTGGGCTTTGATTATGAAAAAGCGCTATTCACAGCATGGGTCACATGCCGGAAGCATTCCGGGATTGGTTCAGGTAAGCAAAAACGTTTATGTCTTTAACGGCTTCACTATCCGCAAATCATCACGCAATGCTTTTAATCGAAGCAATTCGTATTTGATAAATAAGCGGGATGATAACGGCGGTATTGATAATTATTATGGGCGTGATTTTGCCTTAGCTGAAGCAATGCGAACTATTGAACGGCTGAATGGTGGTAAAGGTTATGAAAACTGAAATGGTTATCGGGCTTTCTCTCTTTGCTGTTCTTGCGTTGTATTTAATTCAATTTTTAATCCGACTGCGGAGTAGAAAAGTAAAGCAGCAAAGAGCTAAGGCACTTGCTGAATATAAAACCCGCCGTGAAGAAGTTGAACTAAAAGCCCGTAGGCAACTGTAGCAGGTACACAATATGAACGATAACGCCCCATCACTTGCCAGCCTGTTAAAGCACGGTTGCCAGGTCACGCATTACCGCAATACACGCGGCTGGATTGAATGCCCGGACGGGCGTTTCTTTAAACCGGAACCAAATAAGGTGCGCTTTATTAAAGGTATGAGTAAGCCTTTTGTTTATACGAAGAAGATAAACAAAGGCTTATTTAGTGCCTTAGCAAGATTATTTAGAAAACTGCTTTAGTAATTAAGTAACTGATAAAACTTTTTCTGCCTGTCATCACTTTATTAAGTGATGTGCATTCACTCACCTAAATAACGGGGTTAATTATGTTTAAGTTCGACTTAGGGCAGCAAGTATCAATTAAAGCCAGCGGCGAGAAAGGCACCGTTGAGGCTTGCGCTAAATACATAGCAAGCGGCAACCATTATTACATTCATTATCGCGCGGCTGATGGGCGTGCGGTAACTAAATGGTTCGAAGAACATCACATTGAAGTTTGCGACCCAAATACAACGGAAAGCACCGATTCCATTACTGAGATCGGTGCACAAATCGAATCATTGATTAAGAGAGTTTGCGACGCTTTGCAAAAGCAGGGAGAAGAAGCGCAAGTTCAGCGTGAATTTCTGATGAAACACCTGCAATTGCAGATGGAGAATTTGAAAGAGCAGCCGTCGATTCCAGAGTAGACAAGACTTTTTCCTGTTGCTCAGGAGTTAAGGCATTAAACATCGCTACAGCAAGTAATGAAACGGCATTCGTCTGATACCTGGTCATTTCATTGGCTTGAGTAAGCGTAGAAATCAGCTTGTTAAATGCTCCCTGTGTATCTGGCTTTTTATCGTTAGACACGGTGTCTCCTTTTGGGTGGGTAGTAGTTGTGCCGCTCGCTTCTTGCTGGAAGGCGGCATCACGAAATTACCACAAAACCATGCGCCGGGCATGGCTAAAACCCGGCTCTTATCCGAGGCATTACTTGCGAGTGGTGCGCCTGATAAGTGGCAGTGATGGGGGATAGGATTATGAATATCGGACAAGAGAAACCAGTATCCGGGCGTCAGATGTTCCTTGAACAGCGCGCCCGTTTGCAGTCGAGCATTTCAGTTTCCCGCACCAATGACACGGCGAGCCGTTTCAATCGCCTGGGCGAGACTCAGAAAAAGGTGATCATCCTGCTGGCAAACGAAGCTGCGCAGCGGTTTAAAGATCTGCCGTCGCTGACTCATTCCCATCTCACTATGCCTTTTGAACAGTTCAGCTCTCAGGACAAAGTGAGCCTGATGTTAGGCATTAAGCGCCTTGCCGAGCTTGCTGCGGCGTTGCCGTGGGAGTTTCCCGATCACGCTGCGCCACGCCTTGAAATTCAGGCGTTACGCGAATCACCACCACTCGCGCCGGATGGCGCAGTCAATTAACCACTGAATGATTAACCAGTAGTCAGGCGCATCACCGCGCCGGGCTTCCTGCACCCAGGAGAAAGCAAGATGATTCGATCTCTACTCAAATGGCCCGGTGGCAAAAGCCGCGTGATGCCTGAATTACTGCCGCATTTACCAAAGGCTGGTTGCCTCGTTGAGCCTTTTGTTGGCGGCGCTTCCGTGTTCCTCAATACCGATTATCGCCGGTACATTCTTGCGGATATCAACCCAGATCTGATCCGCCTTTATCGTGAGGTAAAAAGCAATCCTGAGCTGGTGATTGATCTTGCCCGCCCGCTCTTTGCGACCGGCAATTCCAAAGAGGAATACTTACAGAACCGCCGCATTTTCAACGGTACAAAAGGCTTGCTTGATGTGGCCCGCGCGGCTCTGTTTCTGTACCTCAACCGCCACGGCTACAACGGCGTGGTGCGTTACAACCAGAGCGGTGGTTATAACGTCCCGTTTGGTCAGCACAAAAGCGCGCCTTACTTCCCGGAGGCGGAGATCCGCCAGTTTGCTGAGAAGGCCAACGACACCAAAGCTATTTTTCTGTGCAGCTCGTTTCAAAACACCCTCAAAGTGATGGTTGGAACGGATGAAGCCATCTACTGCGATCCCCCGTACCTGCCTGCCAGCGAAACCGCCAATTTCACCCAATACCACACCGAGCCATTCACCGAGAAGCACCACCGCCAGTTAGCGGCGGAGCTGCTGGAAGTGAACCGCAAATATGGCGCGCCGGTTGTCATTTCCAACAGTGACACCGAAACCACCCGCGAGATTTACCACCGTTTCCGCCTGCATGAAATCGACGTGCAGCGCTCTGTTAGCACTGACGCCAGCAACCGCCAGAAGGCCAAAGAGGTGATCGGCACTTTGGGCATCGTTGAGGGATGCCCGGCAGGTGGTTGCGGGAACTGTGAGAGCTGCGGGCAGTGTGCTGAGGGGGCGTGATTGTGACGGCTTATTACAACGAGATCGATCCCTTTGCGGCTCAATGGCTGCGCAATCTTATTGACGCTGGGCACATAGCGCCGGGCGTTGTTGACACCCGTTCTATTGAGGAAGTAACACCAAATGACCTTAACGGATTCACTCAATGCCATTTCTTTGCAGGGATCGGCGTCTGGTCTTACGCCCTGCGCCGGGCTGGATGGGCGGACGATCGCCCTATCTGGACAGGCTCTTGCCCGTGCCAACCTTTCAGCCAGTCAGGCAAAAGAGCAGGGGTTACTGACGAGCGGCACCTTTGGCCCCATTTCCACTATCTCATTGAGCAGTGCCGCCCTGAGACTGTCTTTGGTGAGCAGGTTGCAAGCAAGGACGGCCTCGGTTGGTTCGACATTGTACAGACTGACTTGGAAGGAACGGGCTACGCCGCAACAGCTCTCGATCTTTGCGCTGCGGGCTTCGGTGCCCCGCATATAAGACAGCGCCTCTTCTGGGTGGCCCACTCCGAACGCGAGCAACGTCAAAAACGCGTATCAGGATCCATTGAAAGTTATAGCCAGAATGATGGCGGGCAGGCAGTCGAATCTGCAAGATTTTGCCTGCCTAGCGGGGTGGAATACTCCAACAGCAACGGATGGGAAAGGGGGGTATCAGGGAGGGAGGATTCGCAACGGGAAGCTGTCAACGGATCGGCTGGATGTGACAGCACAGTTATCCGGTTGGACAACTCCGAGTGCATCGGACGGAACCAGGGGCGGGAGGGGGATCACTCCGGCGATGACGGGCAGCAGTCTGACCCAGCAATCAAAAATGATTGGCCCCATCAGGTTAACGGCTTCTGGCAAGATGCTGACTGGCTCTTCTGCCATGATGGAAAGTGGAGGCCAGTTAAACCAGGACTTAAGCCGCTGGTTAATGGGGTTGCCGGAAGAGTGGGCCAGTTGCGCGCCTACGGAAATGCCATCTGCGCGGAAGTCGCAGCAACCTTCATAAGTGCTTACATGGATGCGGTGAAATGACCACCGCAGCCAGTGGGCGTGGCGCTCCAACGCCGCCCCCTCCGTATCCGGGTAGCGCACCAGACGCCACCCGGTACGCTTACGAATGGCAGAAGCCGAAAGCTGCCATTTGTGTTGATAAGACTCCCGTTGTTGATCTAGTCGAGCTGGGTCAAGAACAGGAGTTTTTGGCGTGGGTGAAAGTTACCCTTGCGCCGCTACCTCGCTTTATTCGCCTGCGTCTGGCTTCCCGTATTGACAGCATTCACACCATGAAGGGCAGGCACATCGCCCGTCTGGCGCTACGCGATATTATTCGCAGGGATCTCCCGCCCATCAACATGGTGAATGAGCAATACGCTATTGCGGTGACCGATGAGGCTAAATCTCAGGCTGATACAGCATTCAAAGGGGTAAACCCGCTTTACCACACGTTTCACACTCTTCACGGATTGGTTGAGCGCTTTAACCGCCTGCCGGATTTCACGCCGGAAGATGTTGAGCTGCTGGCGCAGGATATTGCTATCTATATGCGGTCTGTGCTGAGCGAAGTTCACGAAACGGTAGAGACTCAGAGTGATCGCAAATATGCCGGATACCTTTACACCGAAGCGGCTATCCTCGCGCGGCTTTTCTTCCTGACGCCTCCGAGCTGGGCAAAGTATTGCCGGGGAACGCTGTTTATTGATGAGGCTACTACTGGCATCAGTAAGATGCTGGATGATCGCTATTGGCATCGTAACCTGAAAAAGTACGCGGCGCGCTGGCGTGAGCACCTGCATATCGCCTTTGGTGATGTGAAGCGGGGCGCTGCGCCTTATTGCAGTAAGCACCACGTTGATGAGTGGGATGCCAGGCGCAAACGCAGCCGCGCGATCATGGCTCGCCTTGAGCTGGAAGACCAGGACACCAAAGAGCGTATTTCGCTTATTGAGCAGATCGATAAGAGCATTTCTAATCCAGCATTACGCCGCGTTGAACTCATGACCCGCATTGGTGGTTTTGAGAAAGTCGCCACCGAAAGCGGATACGCGGGACAGTTTTTTACCCTGACAGCGCCATCCAAATACCACGCATATACCGTATTCGGTCATCGTAATGCCAAATGGAACGGTGCCAGCCCAAGAGCCACGCAGCGTTATCTTAACCGGGTATGGCAACAGATCCGCGCTGAGCTGGCCCGCCGTGAAATCCCTGTTTTTGGTTTGCGGGTGGCTGAGTCTCATCACGATGGTACGCCGCACTGGCACGGCCTGCTGTTCTCCCTGCCGGAACATTCTGCCGAGCTGCTGGAAGTGATGGAAGACTACGCAACCCGCGAGGATGCGGAAGAGTTGCAGGGCAAACACGGCAACCAACCGCGTTTTGATATGAAGCCGATCGATCATGAAATCGGCAGCGCCACCGGCTATGTGGTGAAGTACATCAGTAAGAATATTGACGGCTACGCGCTCGACGGTGAAACCGACGACGAGAGCGGCAGGCCGCTGAAAGAAACTTCAAAACATGCAACCGCCTGGGCATCTTGCTGGGGCATCCGTCAGTTTCAGTTTCTGGGCGGCGCGCCGGTATCTGTCTGGCGTGAGCTGCGCCGGTTCCGCAATCAGGAACAGGCCGACAAGATAAACCCGCTATTTGCTGAGCTGCACCGTGCTGCGGATGCTGGCGACTGGCAGCAATACACCCAATTGCAAGGCGGGGCGTTGGTTGCCCGCCGTGATCTGCCGTTGCGCATTTGGTACCAGCAGAAAGACGAACCAAATGATTACGGCGAGTATCTGGATCTTATCAAAGGTCTGATGATGCCGGCCGTTCACATCCCACCAATTGAAACCCGCCTGCATACCTACCGCATTGTGCGTAAGAAACCGGAAGTTTTAGACGACTCCGGGCAGGCCGTTGACTTTGATTTTGACCTTCGGGGCGCGTCCGCGCCCTCTAGGACTCGTGTCAATAACTGTACTGAGGTCAAAAAACATACAAATTCAGAGGGTGAAAATTCGCCACCAGTTGAGCCTGAACAGTATGAAATTGGTCAAATGACCCACGAGCAGAAAAAAAGGCTCAACGAAAGCATCAGAAACTACAAACCGGAACGGCAAAAATCACCTGCTGATGAGTTTGAGGCGCTGGCTAATGCCATTACGGCATCAGATTGTGATGATATTGAGCAGGCCAGGGCCGAGAGCTATCTAAAAGTTGCTCAGGAATTGAGGCAGCAGGAAAGGGATATGCCTGCTGTTACCGGGCCAGTTCCTGTATCAGTCGATCGCATTGCGGCACTGGATGATTTTGCCAAATCTATAGGCATAGAACTGAGCACAGGTCAGTTAACGTTATTGCTACGCGGTGAGCGTTTGCGAATTGATGGCTTTATTGTCTCCGCAACCAGCAGCGGAGAGCTGAGGCGCAGAAAAGATAACGGAGCTGACCGTAAGACTGCCGATTTGTGGCAGCATATGAAGCTAAGTCATAATGTTGACAGCAGAGATATCAGGCATGATCCCGTTGGCAGCTATGCGGAAATGTTGAAAAAAGCTGATCCGGCTGCGTGGGACAGGTTGTTTGGCACCAGGAATCAGGGGCAGCGCGTATGTTTGACGAAGAACAGCGAGAGCAGGAAGTAATTGATTTCATCAGTAACAAAATTAAGCGATGCCGTAAGTGTGGTAACGAGCTGCACTACAAGGAAAAGTATTATTTTAATGATCGCATTTGCTGCACCTGCAAGGGGTTAAAACCGTTTGACGCTCCCGACGATATTGCTTTGTCTGAAAGCTGCGAGCCAGAACCAGCGCGGCTGGCAGATGAAGGCCATGATGCGCGAACCAGTACCGAGCGTGAGCTATTTAACCGATATCCCGAATGGCAGTTGATGAATGAGAGGGCGGCAAAGAAATGGCGTGAAGAGCATCCGCCTGAAGAAAGCTGTCTCCCATCTTCCCGATCAGCGGTAAATTCCGCAGGGCCATTGTCTGTTGAGCGAATCAATGAGCTGATGGCTAAATATGACGCCAGTGAAGCCGTGGATATCAGGCAGGAAGAGTTGATATCGCTTCTGTGGGAAGTGCTCTACCACCGCAAAATTAATCCAGTTTTCTGAGATGGGTTTATCTCAGGTGTGTAAGACCACTGGAAAAGAATCAAATGGCAATCGTTATAGCCTTCGCAACTTGTTGCGCAGGTTATAACGATTCTGCGGGCGCGGGCGGCAAAGAGTCCGCTAGCGCCACAACGTGGCGCTTAATGCAAATAGGTCTGGCTCAGGTGATAGCGTTGCTTGTTGTACGTTTTTGATGTACATTTAATATGTACATCAAAGGAGGTTATATGCGAACCTATACCACATCTCAGGCCCGGCAAAATATTGCTGAGGTAATGGAGGCGGCTACGGCTGGCGAGCCTGTAGAAATTACCCGCCGCGATGGCTCTGCCGCTGTGCTTATCAGCCGGGATGATTTCAATGCGTGGCAGGAAGCAAAACTGGATGCTGAATTTGCTGAAATTATGGGGCGACACGGTCGTACCATTAAGGCGCTGGCTGACAGATGAAATGGATCAGCGCTCAGGAGGTGATAGCGTTTCATGATCGTCTGCTTGCAGCTTTGCCCGGCGTTCAGGGGATGCCAGAACCGGGAAGAGCAGAGGCGATCATTTATCGTGTTCAGAACCAGCTTTACTATGAAGGCGTTGAGGATATTCACGAACTCGCTGCGATGTATCTCGTCGCCATTTCGCGTGGTCATATCTTCAATGACGGCAATAAGCGAACCGCCTTTTTCGTTGCGATGGCTTTTTTAAAGCGCAATGGTATTGATATCCGTGATGAAGGTAATGAACTGGAAGAACTGACCGTATCCGCAGCGACGGGTTCATTAAGCAGTGGCGATGTTGCTGCTGTTTTGCGCCGACTATCCATCAATCCCCACTGACATGAGAAGCTGTCTTTTAAAGGCGGCTTTTCTTCCCTCCGGGCCTTCTTTCTCTGTCGCACAATAGTGCACAAATTTGCACAATTTTTTTGATGCTGTTTATGACCTTTCCGCCCTGTGGTGGCGCGGTCTGCCCCCAGATCGGGAAATGCACAAAAAACGAAGCAAATGTCGCGCGCAGGTGACGGGGGAACAGCCCACGCGACGGAGGGTCGGGAGGTGATGCCTTTAATTGCCATTCTCCGGCCTTTTTCGCCTTCTCCGCGCGTTTTCTCACTTCTGGATGTGTTCGGGGTAAAATGCAGATTGCGCCTGCCAGAGTGGCGCTAATGCGCTCTGAGTGAGGGGGGTTAAGGTTGTGCTGAGTGGTGCTCAGGTGGTGGCCGGTCATACGGGAATTGAAAATAACTGAAGGAGAACCGCCGCAGGATGTGCGGCGGGTGGGGCGGGTCACTCGTCTTTGAGTAGAGCGTAGGGATTAAAGCGGATCACTTCCTGACCGAGCCAGTCATTGACGCCCTTCATTGCTTCCATCACGGGCAACATTTCGTTGATGGCGAAGACACGCGCAGCCTTCTCAACATCACCGAGCGATCCGTTGCCTTCCGGCATTGCGCCCATCAGTTGCGGCGGGATGCGGTGAGCGTCGCGCAAATCGTTGCGCGTTGCTGATTTGATGTTAAGAAACTCATCCTTTGCCGATATCTGGCTGAACGGCAACAGTTGCACGCCGTCTTTGCCGCCACCCGGCGCGTGGATCAGCACGTTTTTGAAGGAGCCTTTCCCTCTGGCCTGTGACAGCGTTTTTTGCACCACCTTTATGCTTTCCTGATCCACCTTCTCCGAACCGACATAGAGAATGCATCCGGCATGGGAGCCGTTGTCGTAATAGAGTTTGCGGAATTTATCGGCGGAATGTGACAGGCTGGCGGACAGAAGCGCCCCCATGTATTCCGGCATACCGTAGATTTCCTGATGAATGTCCGGGTTCATGATGTGGCAGACCTCGCCCGCCTTGAACTCATATTCATCTTTCCACTGCCGGATAAACCAGTAGGTATCAAGATCGCTTCCCCGTCGCGTGTTCAGCGCCGGAACATGCTTAAGTTTTAGCGGCTCTCCCAGGCGATTAGACCGACGCTCAAGATAGGCATTGCCGAAGACAAACCAGTCCAGCGCAAACGCAGAGAAGGCCTGCCGCGAGAGTAACGGATGAGGGATATAGCACCCGGTCAGCACATTGCGTTTGAAGTAAAGCGCCGACTGATGCAGTGGGGACTGTGCGAACGCACGGGTTAACCCCTTCCAGTCTATTGGCGTCTCGTAGTACCGGCCGTTATCGACGCAGCACATGCTGTCCAGCAGATCATAGCCGTCTGTTACCGAATATGGCCCGTCAAACGTGAAGGCGCTGAGCGCCGGATCGCTTCTGAGCGCGTCAGAGATATCAGGCTGTCCGGCACTGCCACTGCTGGCGGTGTGTTTGTTTTTGTAGGTGCGCTTCTTCATCAGAACTCCATAGCAAACCCGCCGCTGCCACTCTCCTGGCCCAGCGGTTCGTTAATAATGGCGAGCATATTCGCCCAGGCTAAATCACCGTGGCTGACGCCGCGCGAGCGGTCAGTGTCATAGGTGATGAATCCGCCAGGCGTCTTTACCTTGCGAACAGAGTTAAAGGCGTTGATCAGGGCGCGCTCACTGCGATCATATTCCCAGCGACCGGCGCGGATCAGCTGTAGCATTTTCAGCACCAGGGCGCGCTTTGACGTCATTGACATGGTGTAGGGCATTGCCATCGGGAAGAACTTCTTCACTATCTGGTAAACGGCCTCACCGTTACCGCCCGTCACGTCGATGCCGACATGCTGCACGTTGTATTTGAAGGTGAAGTTTTCGATAACTTTCGCCTGCTCTTCAAATTCAAGGCCGCGCACCTGTTCCGTTTCCACCGTGCGGAATTTACCGCCCGGCACCAGTGGCGGCACCACAACGCAAATCGCGCCGCTGTCACCGTTGCCGCTGCTGCCGTTGGCGTCATAACCTATCCACACCGGGCGGTTACCCATCGGCCTGGACGCAAAAGGTTTCCAGTCCGGCCATTCGTCGTAACCATCTGCCCCGCAGCCAATCAGGGCGTTAAGGTTGAAGGCTGACTCGCCATCGCGCACGAACTCGCACATGTACAGGTTGCGGAATTCATCCTCACTGTTTTCATCCTGAATTTCTTCAAGATCGGTATACTCCCAGCCGTGGTCTATCACATCCTTCAGGGTGACAATCTGACGCCAGGTTTTATCCGGGCATAGCAGGCCGCTGTTCAGCGTTTTCCAGCCCACATCAAACGCTTTGCGCTGTGCCTTCGGGCGTTTCTCATTCCAGCGATCGCCCGTCCAGAACGGGTAAGCCTCATGGGTCTCGCCTGACGGTGTGGAAAAGTAAGTACGTGTCAGCCCCTTCAGCGTTGCCATCGCCCCCGCAACCTTTCGCAGGTTGGTGAAGTTGCTGACCCAGAAGAATTCGTCAAACTTCAGGTTGCCCGTATATGACTGCGCCGTTGCAGCGGACGTGCCGAGGAAATGCAGTTCTGCGCCGTTACTCAGTACGATTTTGTCACCGCCCTTAAGCTCAACGTCCACCTCTTCCGCCATCTTCTGAATGAATCCCCTGAACTGGTGCGCCTGTCGGCGGGATGCAGACAAAAATATCTGGTTGCGCTGGTACGGGTATTTCACATCGTCGCGCAGCGCATCAAGCAACGCCTCGCGTGCAAAGTACCAGGTTGCGCCAATCTGGCGGGACTTCAGTATCATGCGGTTTCGGTGGTGGCGTTGCTCATACCATCCGCGTTGATGCCACGAAAGCGAATCAAGTATTTTCTCCCGCAGCGCGACGATCTGTTCTTCGGTGAAGTGATTTTTCAGCTTGCGCTTGCGCGGCTTTTTGCCCGTGCCAGCCCCTGCCGGTTGTCCGTCAGACAGCTTTTTCAGTTGCCGGGTCAGCAGGTCAATCTCCTTGAAATCTCCCCCGGTCTTGTCTTTTTTGTCCGTAAGCTGGATGAGGCGGGCATCCATAGACTGGCTGACGCGCTGGACGGGTGGCGTTTCATCCCATTCATCGCGTTTCTTCCAGGCGTAAATTGTGTTCTGATTAATCCCCATCAGGCGTGCGATCTCCGCTGGCGGGTAGCCCTGCCAGTAAAGTTGTTTTGCCCTCTGACGTACAAAAGCGTCCTGTATCATCTGCCCTCCACCGTTTATGGAGTGAAGATTACCCCGCGCGCGATCCCGCTATCGCCCCCTTTATGGTCTGGCCCTCCTCCGACAACAAAACCTCGTTGAGACAGCAAGTTACGCTCTGCCATCATGGCCGTACAGAAACCACTCAACAGGATTATCGACATGGCTAGCGCAGCTAAACCAGCCCGTAAGAAATTCCGCGTTGCTGTCTCCGGTGCCACCGTTGACGGGCGTGAGATTCGCCCTGAGCACCTTCGTGATGCAGCAGCAAACTACAGCCCGGACGTGTACGGCGCACGCGTCAACGTGGAGCACTATCTTTCGCCTTTCCCCGGCAGTGATTTCGGCGCTATGGGGGATGTGACGGCGCTGAGTGCTGAAGATATCAGCGAAGGCCCGCTCGCCGGACGCACCGCGCTTTACGCCGAAATTGAACCTTCTGAGCGCATGAAGAAGCTGACGGATGAAGGCAAGAAAATTTACTCCAGCATTGAACTGCACCCGCAGTTTGCGCTTAACGGCAAGGCGTATGTGATGGGGCTGGCGATGACCGATACCCCGGCAAGCCTCGGCACCGAGCGCCTGAAATTTGCCGCGCAGCAGCGTCAGCAGGTTATGTCATTCAACAATCAGCAGGGCGAAGCCCCGCTGTTCACCGATGCCATTGAGGCAGAAATTATCGAACTGGCTGAGCAGCGCAGCGATGAAGGTAAACAGTGGTTCGGGCGCGTCATGGGGATTATCGGCAAAGGCCGTAAATCTGACGGTGAGCAGTTCAGCCAGGTGCGTGACGCCGTGGAGAACGTCGCCCAATCCCATGCCGATCTGCTGGACAGCTTCAACGACCTGAGCCGCGCTCGCGAACAGGACAGCCAGGCCATCCAGAAGCTGACCTCCGATCTTGCCGCGCTGACCAGCAAGCTGGGAAGCACAGACGCCAATTTCAGCCAGCGGGAACCCGCGAGCGGTGGCGCTAACGCGCAACTGGCTGATTACTGATATTCACAAAGAGAGCAGAGAACATGGATAACAATACCCGCCAGCTATTTGATCAGTACATCGCCCGGCAGGCACAGCTCAACGGCGTTTCCACCGCCGCTATTGCTGCAAAATTCGCTGTAGACCCGACGCGTCAGCAGCGCCTGGAGCAGGCCGCACAGGAGAATGATTCCTTCCTGAGCAAAATTAACGTGTTTGGCGTCAACCAGCAGATCGGCCAGAAAGTCCTGATCGGCAGTAAAGGCCCGATGGCTGGCGTAAACAACAGCGTCACCAGTCGTCGCAACCCTGGCTCAAATCATTCAATGGAGCCGTTCGACTACATGTGTCGCAAGGTCAACTATGACTACGGCATCAGTTATGAACAGCTTGATGCGTGGGCGCATATGCCGGAGTTCCAGCCGCTGATCAGCAAGGCAATGGCCCGCCAGATGTCGCTTGACCGCATCATGATTGGCTTTAACGGCGTTAAGTACAGCGATCCGTCTGACCGTGCCGCTAACCCGCTGTTGCAGGACTGTGGCATTGGCTGGCTGGAAAAGATCCGCCAGGAAGCGCCGCACCGCGTCATTTCCAATGTGACGATCACCTCGCGCGATGAAGATAACAAGGTTGTCGCAAAAGGCACCTACGGCAACATTGGCGCTGCGGTGTACGACGCCAAAAACAGCCTGATGGATGAATGGCACAAACGTAACCCGGATAACGTGGTGATTCTGGCGGGCGACCTGCTGACGAGCAGCAATTTCTCAGCCATCAACGCCTTAAGCCAGACCAACCCGAATACCGAAATGCTGGCCGGTCAGTTGATTGTCGCGCAGGAGCGCGTAGGCAATATGCCGACCTTTATCGCGCCTTACTTCCCGGTAAATGGCGTGCTGATCACGCCGTTCAAAAACCTGTCGGTGTACTACCAGCGTGGCGGTCTGCGCCGGACGATCAAAGAAGAGCCGGAATACAACCGTGTCGCAACGTATCAATCTTCAAACGATGACTTCGTCATTGAAGACTACGGCAATGTTGCGTTCATTGACGGCATTCAGTTCGCCCAGGCCGAACCGGCAGGCGAGTGACAGAAGCGGCGGGGCATTGCCCCGCCATGACGGGGAGAAGTGACGATGTTAACACCGGCACAACGACATTTTCAGAAGGTCATGGCAGAACGCCGGGGCCAGGCGGATGAAGAATCCGATATCCAGCGCACCGCGCATGAGCAAATTCTGCATCGCCTGCGTATGGACTTGTCCCGCCTCAGCGGCGTGCAGTCCGAAGAAACCAAAGCCGAAATGAAAAAATCCATGCTGCCTGAATATGAGGGATGGATTGAAGGCACGCTCGACGGCGACAGCGGGCGGCAGGATGAAGTCATTACCAGGCTGATGGTCTGGGCGATTGACTGTCGTGACTATGCGCTTGCGTTGAGGCTGGGGCGCTATGTAGTACGCCACGGGCTGACGTTGCCGGATAACTTCAACCGCACGGCAGCGACCTTCCTGACCGAAGAAATGAGCAAGCCACTGTTGACGCTCGCGGCTGCTGATGCCGACGCTGATTTGTCGTCCGGTATCGCAGTGCTTGACGAAGTGGCGGGAATTGTCGCCGACAGTGATATGCCGGATGTGGTGCGCGCCAAGTTGTGCAAGGCCCGTGCACTTGCCCGCCGCGGTGCGACTGATATCACGACCAAAGTGGAAGCGCTGGCGCTGTTCCGTGAGGCGCTTACGCGCAACCCCAACGCCGGGGTGAAAAAAGAGATTGCCACGCTTGCCCGTGAAGTTAAGAAGCTGTCTGCGGATAGCGGCACGGGTGAAGGAGATACGGCCAGCACCGACAAAACTGACGGTACTGCAGAGCCTGTTCCTGAAAAGACCACCACCGCCAGCGCAGCAGGTAAAGCGACGGCGCGTAAAACCACGACTAAGACGGCAACAGGCAAAGCGATAAAACGCAAGCCTGCCAGCCAGAAAAAGAATTAACGACTTCGGCCCCGTCCGACAGGCGGCGCGGGTGGATATCTGCCCGTTTACGGTCTTTTAACCACCCGCCCACCGCCTGATTTATGGGAGATAAGTGCATGAGCAGCCTTGTGGCTAATAAGCGCGTGTTGCCTGCCGACAGCGATACCCCAGATGTTGATGATGGTGATACCACCGTCAGTGCCGGGGACTTCTGGCCGGTGATTAAACTCGCCGATCTCCGTCTGGCCGCGCGCATCACAGGTGGTATCACCACGTCCAGGCTGATGCACGTCACCACGGAAGCGGTCGCCCATGTCACCTCGCAGTTGCTGGACTGGCGCGCCTGTCAGCTCAAAGCAGGTTTTCAGACTCTGGAAGATGTGCCTTCAGCCCTGCCATCAGGTGAGATGGAAAAGCTGATGATCAATGGTGAAAACGTGAAGGTCTACCGCTTCCTGCGTGCGGTTTATTCGATTGCCAGGGCGCTGGTACTTGAAGGTTATCGCGATGTCGATACCACGGCTAAAGGCGACAAAGACGCCGCCGCGCTTGACCTGCAACGGGATGATCTCTGGCGGGATGCCCGCTGGAGTATTGCCGACATTCGCGACACGCCGCGCCTCTATGCGGAGCTTTGCTGATGAAAGTGAAGGCATTGCAGGGGGATACGGTGGATTTGCTTTGCTGGCGTCACTACGGCACCACCCAGGGCGTGACCGAAAAAGTGTTATCTGCCAATCCCGGACTGAGCCAGCAGGTTTTTCTTGATGCCGGTCAGGAGATTGAACTGCCGGAAATCGCGAGCAAAGCGCAGCGGGAGATGGTGCAGCTTTGGGATTGAGAGGTTGCCATGAGCGACGTACCTACGGGGATGCTGGAACAAACAATGAAATGGATTGCTACATATCTGCCGACGCTCTACGCGGCAGGTGCAGCGTTGAGCATATCGGCGCTGATGAGTCTGTATGACGGCCAGTCAATGCTGAAAACCGCCACCGGTTCACTGGTCTGCGGGATTGTCACGCTGGCGGTTGCCGGATCGCTTGAATATCTGGGCCTGCCATCCAATGCCGTCACCTTCGTGGGTGCGTCAATCGGATTTATGGGGGCTGACAAGGTACGCAACAAAGTGACCGGCTTTATTGAAACCCGTATCGGGGGAGCGAAAGGAAATGAGTGAATTTAAATTCAGTCAGAGAAGTGAAAATAACCTGAAAGGTGTTAACGCTGACCTTGTGAAAATCGTCCGTCGTGCCCTTCAGATTTCAGCCGTCGATTTTGGTATCACCGAAGGGTTGCGCTCTGTTGAGCGGCAAAAACAGCTTGTTGCTGAGGGGAAAAGCCAGACGATGAACAGCAGGCATATTTCAGGCCATGCGGTGGATGTGTTTGCGTACCCCACTCCGGCAGGCTCATGGGACTGGAAATATTACCAGCAGATTTCCGACGCCTTCAAACAGGCAGGCAAAGAGCTGAATATTCCCGTTGAATGGGGCGGCGACTGGAAGACCCTGAAAGATGGGCCGCACTTCCAGCTACCTTATGCGGTTTACCCTGCATGATTCCGGCATGGTTCAGGTCACACTGGCGCGTCCTTCTGGTTGCGCTAATTCTGGGGGGCGCGTTCTTTTCTGGTTCATGGCACGGCACCCGTCAGGCTAATACGGCCTGGGCGCTGAAATGGAAACAGCGTGATGCTGACGATGCTACAGAACTGGCTAAGCGTCAGGTAGAGGCCAGGGAAGAAGAACAACGCCGACAGGGGGAAGTTGATGAGATCAGAAAACAAGCCCGCCAGCAGCTTGCTGGCGTCCAGGCTGATGCCGATCGTGCCCGTGCTGCTTCTCGTGGGCTGCACGACAGGGCCGATAAACTCGCTAAGCAACTGGAAGAACGTGAACGCGCCTGCGGTGCCGGTACTACCGGCAGAGGCGAGACAGAAACCAGCGGAGCCGTATTGCTCGCCGACCTGTTCCGCCGCGCTGACGAGCGAGCGGGAGAGCTGGCAAGAGAGGCTGATGAGGCAAGAGCCAGAGGGCTGGCCTGTGAAGCCGCATACGGTTCAATAGCGACTCCGCCTAAGAGGTAGCGCCATGTTAAAAGCTGATTCACTCCGCGAGACCCTGACCAGCGCTAACAAATGGTGCAGGGCCAACCCTGAAGCCTTCACCGTTTTTGTGGAAGAAGGGAACATCGAGACGACCGGCGAAACACCATCGTTTATGTACCGTTATACCCTGGTGCTGTTTGTGATGAATTTTGCCGGTGATATTGATGATTTCACGTTGCCGTTAATGGCATGGCTCTGGCACAACCAGCCCGATCTGCTGCTGAACCCTGAGAAAAACCGGGACATTAAATTTACGACCCTTATCAACAACGACGATACCGCCGACATTCTTTTTGAAATGCCGCTGCGCGAGCGCGTGAAGGTCACTCTGGATGCAAACGGCATTCCGCGCGCGGAACATTTGCCGGAGCCTAAGCCGCGCATCCCGTCAGCGGACGGTGACTGGAGCGCCATCTTTGAGGATGTGACATGGGAGGCTGACGCCCATGAGTAACGATCTCTTCCGTGAGCTGGATCAGGTCTTCAGCGACATACTGGCGGGCACCTCTCAGGCCGGACGTATTCGCACCGCCCGCGCGGTTGGTCAGGCACTGCGAAAGAGCCAGCAACAGCGCATTAAAGCCCAGCAAAACCCGGAAGGCTCGCCATATCCTGCCCGCCGTCGCCGGGTGCTACGTTCTCAACAGGGCATTGTGTTTGTCTGGCAGGGCGAGATCCGCCGCCTCAAAAACTGGCACGGTGGCCGGGGAAAATACGGGCGAACCATTACCGGCTTTGACGAAGAGCGCAACGATATTCGCACCTTTTACCGCAGCGACATTGAGCGTTACATCGAGATCAATACACGCTCAGTGCGCCGCAGCACCGCAAAGAAAGTGCCGATGTTTCAGAGGCTGCGCAGCTATCGCTTTCTCAAAATGCGCGCTGATGCTGGCGGCACTTCCGTGGGTTATGACGGTGTGGTGGCACGCATTGCGCGTGTGCACCAGTACGGCCAGCGCGATCAGGTCGGGCCGGGTGCCTTTGCTAAATATCCGGTGCGTGAGCTGCTGGGCTTTACCGCTGGCGATGAGCGGATGATTACGGAACAGGTGGTTAACAGCCTGGGGAGTGCCGCACGATGAGCGCTGAACTGATCCGCCTGCTGGAAAATATCCTCCGCGTCGGCGTCGTTATTGCTGTTGATGAAGAGAGCTGGCGCGTGCGCGTGCAAAGCGGCGAGCTTCAGACCGACTGGCTGCGCTGGAACACCACGCGCGCCGGAGCATTCAGTATCTGGGTGCCGCCTTCCGTGGGTGAGCAGGTCTGGCTGGGCTGTATCGGTGGCAACCCTGAAACAGCGGTCATTATCGGCAGTCTCTACAGCAGTGACAACCCTGCGCCGGGCAGCAGCCTGAAAGAGATTGTGCTGACAGCGCCAGACGGAGCCTCTTTCCGCTATGACGCAGAAGCCAGCGCGCTGGAAGCGCAGGGCATGAAGACAGCACATATCAAAGCCTCTGCCAGCGTCACGCTTGAAACACCGATTGTAGAATGTACCGACCATCTGAAAGCGCGGACGTTCGAACTGTCGGAGGGCGGCACGATGAAGGGCAATGTTACCCATTCTGGCGGATCGCTTACGTCTAACGGGGTGACGGTTCATTCGCACGTACATAGTGGTGTGCAGGGTGGCAGCAGCAACACCGGGGGGCCGAAATGACAGTCCGCTATATTGGCATGAACCCGGACGGCACGGGCCAGCTTACCGATACCGATCAGCTGTGGAATTCAGTGCGCGACATACTGACCACGCCGCTGGCAAGCCGGGTGATGCGGCGGGATTATGGCAGCATGATCCCCGATCTGCTGGATGAACCGCAAAACGAAGTGACGCGCCTGCAATGTATGAGTGCGGCGGTGATCGCCCTGACGATGTGGGAGCCGCGTATTGCCCTGAACGGCATCAATATCAGTTATTCAAAGGATGGCGTTGTCACCGCTGAACTGGTCGGCATTATCACCGAAACCATGCAGACGGCAGGCAGTGCGCTGACGCTCAGGAGTGGCAGCAATGGCAACAGTTGATTTATCGCAGCTACCGCAGCCGCAAATTATCGAAGTGCTGGACTTTGAAGTCATTCTCAGCGAGGTCAAAGCCGTCATGCTGGCGGCATTCCCGCAGGAACAGCAGGTTTCTGTTGCCGCCGCGCTGGAGCTGGAATCCGAACCGCTGAACGTGATCGCCCAGGTGGTTGCCTACCGTGAAATGATGCTCAGGCAGCGGATTAATGATGGCGCGGCGGCGTGCATGTTGAGCCATGCCGTATCGTCCGATCTTGATAATCTCGCGGGCAACCTGAACACCGAACGCCTGATCATCAACCCGGAGACGGCAACTACTGACGCGGTAACGGAAAGTGATACCGCACTGCGTTTGCGGGCGCAGGCTGCGTTTGAAGGGCTAAGCGTGGCGGGGCCAACTGGCGCATATGAATATTTTGCCAAAAGTGCCAGCGGCAAAGTGGCGGACGCCAAAGCGATCAGCCCGTCGCCTGCCGTGGTGGTGGTCTCTGTGCTGTCCACCGAAGGCGACGGCACTGCCAGTGCGGAATTGCTGGCGACGGTGGATAAAGCGCTGTCTGCTGACGATAAGCGCCCCGTTGCCGATCGTCTGACCGTTCAGGCAGCGGAGATAGTGAATTATCAGATCAATGCGCTGCTGTATTTCTACCCCGGCCCGGAGTCTGAACCAATCCATACCGCCGCGCAGGACGCGCTTCAGTCCTGGCTGAATCAGCAGGGCAAGATTGGCCGTGACGTTGCCCGCTCAGCCATTATGGCGGCGCTGCATGTTCAGGGCGTGCAGAGGGTAGAACTGCTGGAGCCTGCCAGCGATATTGTGATCGCCGATACGCAGGCGGCGCGGTGTGAGTCCTTCACGATCGAGACTGGGGGCACCGATGAATAACAACATGCTGCCGCCTTCGGCCAGCGGTTTTATGCGCAGTACGGAGAAGGTGACGGAACGGCTTACCGATATTCCTGTTGACCTGCGCAAGCTGTGGAACCCGGACGAATGTCCGGCTGATCTTCTGCCTTATCTCGCCTGGGCGCTGTCTGTTGACCGCTGGGATAAGAACTGGTCAGAACAGACTAAACGGCAGGTGATTAAAGCTTCCTGGCTGGTTCACCGTCAGAAGGGCACCATTTCCGCTTTGCGCCGCGTCGTTGAACCTTTCGGCTTTCTGCTGCGCGTGATCGAGTGGTGGCAAAGCGGCGAAGAACCGGGAACATTCAAGCTTGAAATCGGTATTCAGGAACAGGGGATTACGGAGGAAACCTATCTTGAGCTTGAGCGCCTTATTGACGATGCAAAGCCGAGAAGTCGCCACCTGACTGGCCTGTCCCTTTCGCTTCAGTCGCAGGGGTATATCGAAGTCGGGGCGGGATGTTATATCGGCGATACGCTGACCGTTTACCCTTATTTTCCGGAAACCATATCCGTGGGCGGTGGTGACTACACCGGCGCGGCAGTCCATTTAATTGATACCGTGGAGATCGCAAGTGGCGACTAAATATTTTGCCCTGTTAACCAACATCGGGGCGGCAAAGCTGGCAAACGCCACGGCATTGGGTGCGAAGGTTGAGATCACCCAGATGGCCGTGGGTGATGGCAATGGTGTGCTGCCGACACCGAACCCGGCACAAACCGCGCTGACGCATGAGCTGCGCCGCGCGCAACTGAACATGCTGACTATCGATCCCGTAAACACCAATCAGATTATTGCGGAACAGGTTATACCTGAAGACGTGGGCGGGTGGTGGATCCGTGAGATCGGCCTGTTTGATAAAGACGGCGATATGATTGCGGTTGCCAACTGTGCTGAGACCTACAAACCGCAGTTGCAGGAAGGCAGCGGGCGCGTGCAGGTCATTCGCGTAATCCTGATCGTCAGCAGTACCGAGGCGGTAACGCTGAAAATCGATCCGTCCGTGGTGCTGGCAACCCGTAAATATGTTGATGATGCCGTTATTGAAGTGAAGGCATATGTGGATCAGCAACTGGCCGCACATCTTGCCGCCGCTGACCCGCACCCCCAATATCTCAAAACAGCGGATATTGATAAATATATCCCTGTGGGCTTTCCGCTTCCGTGGCCGCAGGCAACGCCTCCAGAGGGGTGGTTAAAGTGTAACGGCGCAACATTTGATACAGCAAAATATCCGAAGCTGGCAAAAGTTTACTCAACTGGCAAATTGCCAGATCTGCGAGGCGAATTTTTGCGGGGCTGGGATGATGGGCGCGGTGTCAACTCTGGTCGGGGTTTGTTAAGTACAGAATTGGGAATGCTGGAAAAGCACCGACATATTATCGTGGCAAATGAAGGTTACGATACTACGGATGAATGGGATATCGGGGTAATCGTTAAATCAACATACGTGCAAGGGCGAGGGATTGACGCGGCAGCGCCCGGAACTTTGATTGCTTCACCTACGTTGCATACAAAAGGCCGGGTTGGCAATACTGGCGGCGCGGAAACACGCCCACGTAACGTCGCGTTTAACTACATTGTGAGGGCCGCATAATGACGCAGGCAAAATTAAACAGTGAACTTATTGCCACGGTGGCAGGTGAAATCACAGTGTTTAACTACGAGGGCGAGACGCGAGAATACCTTTCTTCATCAGTTGAGTATTTGGCTATAGGAGTAGGTCTTCCCGCAAATTCCTGTACTGACGCCCCGGGCGAGGCTAAAGCCGGTTCGGCTATTTGCCGGACAGCCGATTTGAAAGCGTGGGAATACGTTGCTGATCATCGTGGCGAAACGGTATACAGCACTGAAACAGGTGAAGAGGTTTCCATTACTGCGCCGGGTGATTATCCGGAAAAAACCACTACGCTGGCACCGTCTACGCCATACGATACGTGGAACGGTAGCGAGTGGGTGACGGATACCAAAGCGCAGCACGCGGCGGACGTGGAAGCGGCAGAGCAACAGAAAACAGCGTTATTGAGTGGGGGTCAGGCAACGATCAGTCTCTGGCAGACGGAGCTACAGTTAGGCATTATCAGCGATGAAGATAAAACTAGCCTGATCGTCTGGATGCACTACATCAAAGCCGTGCAGGCGGTGGACACGTCAAAAGCGCCGGATATCATCTGGCCGGATAAGCCGGAATAAGTTTTCATTCCGGCACGTATGGCCGGTTATAACCGTGCTGGCCGTGCGTATCGAGTACAGTCATTTTTAACGGTGCTGTAGCACAGTCAGTTATGGCGGTGTGTTCCGGAAGATAAAGCGGGCAAAGCCCGCTTTAGTTTTATGGGGTGCAGTCAGAACAGGCCCGACAGCGTACTACTGGCAGAATTATAGGCGGACGTGGCTTTATCCTTCAGCCCTGAAAGCAGATCGCCAACAGACGACGCTTGCAGGCGTTCGCGCAGGTCTTCATCGCAGCGCTGGAAGCTGATCGAAAACTCTATTTTTTTCGCCTTTCCGTAGCGGTCAAATTCCGTATGCGTGGCCTGTAGTCCGGTCAGCACATACATCCCGTAAATCTGCCCCGCGCCGCTGATTAAA
The DNA here is from genome assembly GCF_005781065.1 of Escherichia sp. E1130. Lineage (NCBI taxonomy): Bacteria > Pseudomonadati > Pseudomonadota > Gammaproteobacteria > Enterobacterales > Enterobacteriaceae > Escherichia > Escherichia sp. E1130. The sequence continues at coordinate 83,593 of NZ_VATL01000001.1, read as the reverse complement.
GGCCACGGACGCCCAGTGTATGCCTGCGTTGCCAGCACGGTAAGAGATACGTCTCCGCCTGTAATTTCAGGGTAGAGCACTCCATCAAGGTTGATCTGCGTCTCACCTGCGCCGATGTACTGCCATTTTGCCGATCGGTTGATGCGATCATTCTTCACATGACGCCAGTTCAGCGAGTGGCGCAGTTGCTGGTAAGGCAGCGTCTTCAGTTCAAAAACGAACATCCCATATATCATCATCATAATGTTGCCTCCCCTTAATCTCTGTCTTTGAAACTGCCGCGATTAAGCCGCGCAAGGCGGGCAATTTCGGCATTCACCGCGTCGGCAGCAATGCGGCCAATTTCGCGCGCGTCCTGCCGGTCAACGCCGTGCAGGTGTACGTGGATTTCTCCCGTAAAGCCGCCAGTGGCAACCGGTATATTGTTGGCGCTGCGGCTGACTGGCGGAAGTTCCGCCTGTTTTACGGGAAGCGATGCCGCCACCACTGCGGGGCGTGCGCTTAACCCGTTGTTCCTGACCGTGCTGGCCAGCTGCGATTCTTTCCATTCCCCACGAACGGCCAGAGCACGCGGCAGGTTTTTAAATACAATATCGCCGGGGCCGATCTTCTTCGTGTTGTCGGCTGTCGCTTTGGTGTTGCTGTCGATGTTCTGCAATCGACGCATAGTGCCGTTATCGCCGGTCAGCGGTGATGTGGGTTGCGGCGTTCCGGGCGGGGGTGTATTCCCGTTATTGTTTTTACCTGATGAGACTGGCGACCAGTTCCATCCCTTTTGCACCATTTTTTTCTGCTGCGGATCCCACTCCCACATAACAGGGTCTTTTTTAAGGCTTTCAGCTTTCAGGCGTGCAGCTTCCAGACCAGAAGGGATAAGGCCGAGTTTTTCCAGTACCCAGCCAATGCCTTCCATGAGGGTTGTCAGAGGTAATAGCAGCAACTGAAGGGCGCTACCCAGGACTTTACCGAATGTTTCCCCTGCTGATGCGCATTTATCAAGGGATTCACGGCTACTTTCCACAGGTGATAAGAGTTTTACAAACCAGTCCCAGACTTCACCAACGACTTTGGCTATTGCTGAGAAGGCCAGCGTCAAAGGGAAAAAGGCATCACGGAAAGGTGCCAGTTGCTGCATAACTCCGCTGAAAAAACCGGTGAAAAAGGCTCTTATCGGCTCCCAGAATCTCCAGATTAGCAATCCGGCAGCGATAAAAGCCGCCGCTATCAGACCAATCGGACTAAGTAGAAGTGAGAGCGCTGCACCCAGTACAGATACTGAGGTCGTGATAATGCTCCATATGGTCGTAAAGCCTGTCAGGCGAAGAGCGAGCATTCCGATGTTTTTGAACAGAGATCCTAATGCAGCCCCTGGGGAAAGAAACGCACCCATAAGACCGGCACGAATGCCGGGCGTGATGATCGATATGCCTCGCAGCTTACTAAGCATTGATGTGAGAACAGGCCCCCAACCGCGCACACTTGCCATTGCCGGGCCGGAAGCTGTTCCGAGCGTTCGTAGGGCGGAGATTGTTCCGGTTGCGCCCCCTGTCAATAGGGTAAAACCTAACTGGAGTTTAGCCAGTGGCCCCATCAGCAGGCCGATCGCCAGCGATGTGCCGCCAATGGCGGCGGTCAGTGCCAGAATGCTGCCGCCGACAACCAGCAGGGATTGAGCGAGCTTCGGATTCTCCTTCGCCCACTGCGTCATATTCCCCACAACATCACTCAGCCCCTGAGTCAGGGCGCGAAGCTGGTTATCGACGAGATCGTTAATCTGGATGCGAAACCCTTCCCATGCGCTGTCCAGATTCTTGAGATCGCCATCAAGGTTATCCGCCATTATTTTGGCGGCTTTCTGTGCCTCACCTTTGGCGTTTTTCAGTGCTTCCAGCAGCTTTTGAAGTTCGCCGCTCCCGGCTGACATAACCAGTGCCTGCAATGACTTTGACGCCTCTTCACCGGCGATATCTTTAAAGAAAGAGAGCTTGTCGGTATCGCCGTACTTGCTGATCTTTTTATAGAGTTCAGTGAGAACCTCTTCAGCAGGGCGCATTTTCCCCGTGGCATCAGCAACGTCTACTCCCAGTTCTTTGAGAGCGGTTTTTGCCCTGCCGGTTGGCGCGGCAAGGCGTGAAAACGCGGCCTGTAATCCTGTCCCGGCGATACTCCCGCGCAGGCCAACGTTTGCCATCACGCCGATCATGGCTGTTGTCTGTTCAACACTGACGCCAAGATTGGAAAGACCTGTCCCGGCGTACTTCATAGCCTCACCGATATTTTGCAGATCGGTGTTGGTACGTGTGAACGCGCCAGTTAATACGTCACTGACGCGATCCATTTCTTTGGGATCGAGGCGGAACTGAGACAGGATGTTTGAGCTGATATCGGCGCTTTCACCTAAATCCATGCCACCGGCCAGTGCCATATTGAGCACGCCGGGCAGTGCTGCCTGAATGGCCTGCGGAGTGAAACCGGCCATAGCGAGAAACGCCTGCCCGCTGGCGGCGTCAGTCGTGGTGAACTGCGTTTCAGCGCCCAGCTTTTTGGCCTGTTCACGAAGTGCTGAAAAGTCTGTTGAGCTTTTATCTATACGGGTCAGCGCCTGCACGCGGGACATTTCCCGGTCAAACCCAACAGCGGGGGATAAGAAGCGTCCCGCTGCGTAACCGGCAGCAGTGGCCCCGGCAACGGCCATCGTGCCACCGCCGCGAAGTTTACCCGCTGTTTGCTGCATCTGGTCATAGCGCGCCCGTGCCTGTGTGACAGCGGCAAGCTGTCGCCGTTCCCGCTCCAGCGTCTGGTTGTACTGTTCGGTTCGACGTATCGCGCTCTGAATGGTGCGATCACTGCCGACCAGTGAAACGCCGTGGCTGCGCAGCGCCTGTGAGGCAGCACGCAGCTTAACCATTTCCTGCGTGCGTGCAGAGTTAAGGCGCTCCAGCTTTGCGGCCAGTGCTGCCATATGTGCTTTTTGCTTGTCTGTAAGCTGTGTACCTTCCCGCTGCGCCTGATTCAGCCCTTCAAGCGTCCGGCTGGCTTCGTCAATTTTGCGAGAGGTCTTTTGTACGCTGTCGCGCAGACGGTTGAACGTGCGGGACTGGCTGTCCAGATCTTTAATGCTGGATTGCGTTTTTTTGAGGGATTCAGACAAACCGCCCGCACTCTGGCGGGCGGCATTGACCGGGCGGGTAAGTTTATCGATCGCGCTGAACGCGACGCGGATATTAAGGCTTTTCACTGTCACTGGCTCCACTTCGGACAGCCGCCCGCTCACGCCAGGCTATGACTTCGCCCAGTTCCATCGTGAAGACTTCAGAGGGCGGCCAGTTGAAAACAACCGCGATATCAGCGACCAGATCGTCGATCAGGTCGAACCGCAGGAGTGTTACTGATTCTCCGTCTCCGCCTCGTTCGATGCTCCAGACCCCGCAGGCGTCAAAAAAGGGACGAGCGCTTCTGACAGGCTGACAAAATCACGGGTATCCATTTCGTTGATCTCGGTTTGTTTGAGGCGCGGTGACGTGACGCGGGTCAGCAATATCGCTACTGAATCCACATCCATATTCATCACGTTAACCAGCTTCAGCCCGCGCAGGGAACCAGCCTGTTTGATCTCATCAGTGATCGTTACCTGAGTAATTTTCTCATCGCCGCGAACAACGGGTTTTGCCAGCGTAATGGCGTTATCGTTTTTTTTGCTCATTGTTGAATACTCCGGGCGGCACGGGTGTGCCGCCACTTATCAGGTTAATCAGTTACCCATTCCCAGCGCAGACGTAATGCGGTCAGGGTAGATATTCTTGCCGTCTTTCTTGTAGATGAAGTTCAGCAGATCAAACTCAAACAACGGCTTATCGTCGATGGTGAGCTTGTAGTAGGTGTTCTTCATCGTGTAGCTGACGGAGGTGTCTTCTCCCTGCTTGCTTTCACCGCCGTCCATTTCGGTGATGCGGCCGCGCAGTTCGACCTCAACCAGCAGGCTTTCACCATCGGTGTAATACTCGCCGGCGAAGCGGAAGCGGGTCTCGTCGATATCGCCGCAGTAGTTCAGCAGAAGCGACTGAACCAGACCGCCAACCACCATCGTGGTATCCAGCGCGCCACTGTCCAGACCGAGATCCACCGCAGCGGATCCAATCATCCCGCCGCCCTGAAAGTCTTCCGTTTTACGTGTCAGCTTTGGCAGCGTCACGGAAGAGACTTTGCCGATGCAGTTGCTGCCGTTCACAAAGCAGGTGAACAGGCGCAGTTTGTGGGGAACCGCCATTTATGCACCTCCCAGCGAAGAGAACGCCGATTCAAAGTATTCATCGGTGAAGGTCTGGTACATCGTCAGATCCTCCATCGGCGGAACCGGCGTATATTTATAGCGAATGCGCACCTGACCCTGTCGAAGCCCGGTTGTCGGGTTATCCAGGATATCAAACCAGCATTCAGCGCCGATTAGCCGCCCCTGCGTCACCAGCGAGCTGAGTTTCCCGCTGATACCGCTCACCACGTCCTTGACGTTCGCTGGGGTAAGCGGTTCGTCAATGGCCTCAAACTGCGCTTCCGCAATGCTGTCAGCCAGAATCTGGGCGGTACGGGTATAAACCTCAAAGATGTAATCTTTGGTATCCGTGACGCGGTTTCCCCAGAACCGGAATCCGTTACGCTTGATGAGCGTCGTGATCTCCTTGTTGTTCAGTTCGTTCGCGTCGCTGTCTTCTGCCTGAAGCGACCAGAAAACATCCTGAGAAATACCCAGCACGTTGTTGACTGATACGTTGGAAAGCGATTTATGCCAGCCCTGATTGTTGTCAATCAGCGCACGCAGGCCGCAGGCATACGCCGGGGCCGGGAAGGTTTCGTTTTCTCCGGTCAGCGGGTTATAGGCGATGAAATCAGGCCAGATAAGCATAAGTTCGCGGTAGGCGAAGGTTGCGCGATAGGTGATGGCTTCCGCCATCGTCTTACAGCCGTAACAACTGGCATAGACAAACGCGCGCAGGTTTTGCGCAATGACGCACAACGCGGAGGTCACTTCTTCCGTGTCGTATCCCGGCACAGCCAGAATGCGCGGACGATAGCCGACCTTCTGTTCTGCCGTCAGGAATGCGTACATGCCGGTATAGCTGCCGTCTTCTGCCGTGCCGCCCATGATAAGCTGTGCCTGCGTTTTACCGCCTTCCTCTTCCGTAGCTGCTGCCACGCGCACAACGATCACCTTCGGGCTGGTCTGGTCAGCGATGGCCTTAAGCGTTTTGTACAGGGAGCCGGTTTTACCCGCCTTACCCAGCACGTTGTTAACCCGCGTCACTAACACGGGGGTATTCAGGGGAAAGGCTTCCGCATCGGCATCATCCGCCACGGCGACGACCCCAATGACATTCGATTCAATGTCATTGATAGCCGCCACAAGGTCGGTATTCTCCCGGATGCGGGCACCATGAAAGCGATCTTCCGCCATAGTTTCCACCATTACGTTATTGAGTTCGCAGTGATAATCCCCCATGTTTGACCGCCACTCACGCTATTACGGGTCTGGCAGGACGGTGACAACAAAAACCGATTTGGTATCTCCCGCGCGCGTGGGATCCTTCGCCGGAAGAAGGGGGAAAGCATGGCACTTACAGACCTGACCAAATCACTTAACGACGCAGTCAGCAGTTATAACGATTCACTGACCGAAGCGGTAAAAAGTCCGGGATTCAACATTACGATGGGCGGCAAGGTACTGACGCAGCTTGATGATCGGATCATGTCGTTGTCACTGACGGACAACAGGGGCTTTGATGCTGATCAGCTATCTATTTCCATTGATGACAGTGACGGTATGGTTGCACTGCCGCCGCGCGGGGCTGAGCTTGCCGTATCATTTGGCTGGCTGGGTGAACCGCTGATTTACAAGGGGCTGTACACGGTTGACGAGGTTTCCCACGAAGGCCCGGCAGATACCATTGGCGTTACTGCCCGCAGCGCTGATTTTCGTGAAGAATTCAACGTAAAGCGCGAAGTCTCATGGCATGACGTGACCGTTGAGCGAGTTGTGTCGGCAATAGCGCACCGCTACGGACTGAAGGCGCAGATCAGTGAAATGCTCATAGATATTGAGATTGATCACGCCGACCAGACGCAGGAAAGCGATATGTCATTCCTTACTCGCATGGCGGACATGCTGGGCGCAATTGCCACCGTCAAGAACGGCAGTCTGCTGTTTATCCTGCCGGGTGGTGGTGTGACCGCTGACGGGAAGGCGCTCCCCTCTGCCAGTATTGATCGCACAAGTGGCGACCGGCATCGCTTTCGTATTGCCGATCGGGATGCCTATACCGGCGTCCGGGCTTACTGGCTGGATCTGAATTTTGGCAAAAAGAAAAAGGTCAGCGTTAAGCGCCGCAAACCTGCAAAGCCCAAAAAAGAGAAGAGCAGCAGCCGCGAGGGCGATTACATGGAGGGCGCAGACGGTAACGTTTATGTGCTGCGCAAAACCTACCAGAATGAAGAGGCGGCGAAACGTGCGGCGGCGGCAAAGTGGCAACAGCTTCAGCGTGGCGCAGCAGAGTTTTCGATCACCCTGGCGCGTGGCCGCGCTGAGCTTTACCCGGAAATGCACGTCACGGTAAGTGGTTTTAAGGATGAAATAGATAATCAGGATTGGATCATTGCGCGTGCTGAGCACGTCATAGACGACAGCGGTTTTACCACCCGGCTGGAGCTGGAAGCGAAAATACCTGACTGGATCGCGGAAACTGAATAAAATGAAATGGAGTTCAACTCCCACAGGGGAGCCATCATTATGTTCAGATGTCCATTTTGCGGCGCTATGGCCCGCACACGTACCAGCCGTAAAATAACCGATATGACAATCCGGCAATATCACCAGTGTCAGAATCTGGAATGTAGCCGGTCATTCACCACGCTTAACAGTGTGGAAAGGGAAGTAACAAAACGCGCAGGTGTTGCATCGCTACCGCCTGACTTCATCCCCCGCGATGCCTTCCCGGCATCACATTACGGCAGAGACCAGCTTAATCTGGCTCTCTGACCATAGTCAAAGCGCCCCCGTAAATCCATTCAGTGCGGGGGCAACTTCAAGTAAAACGCTTTCTCCAGAGAAAATATCTTTGATAACATCGGTCAGCATATTAATAGCGATGATGGGATAGGGATATGAAAAAGGTGTTGTTAATACTGGCTTTGGTTTCTCTCGTTGGATGCAAGCCAAGCGCAGAAAAAGCAGTTGAATTAGGTAAGAAGGAAATAGCAACTGACGTTAGGGATCCAGATAGCGTTAAATTTAGATATTTAAGATTTGTTCAGACTGAGCAATCATCGGAAGGCGCTACTGTTGGCTACGTATGCGGCCAGATCAATGGAAAAAATGGCTTCGGAGCCTATGAAGGATTTTCTCCATTCATCATGAAAATCAGCATGAAACCCAAAGGTATATTTTCAGCTGGCGTTTCATACTATGTAACAGATAAAAAAATCTATACCCGATTTAGCGAGCCAGTACCTTCTAGCTACAGAGATAAGTGCGGCGCTGATGAGTGATAGTCGTTTCGGTAAGATGCCGGGCAATTTGCCCGGCTTTTTATATCGAAGTGTAGTCAAAATGTAGACGAATATTAGAATAAATCCTTTTATTCCATTGTGTTACTGGCTGGATTCCTTCACCATCCCTGTCTTCCCCCACATGATGTGGGGGTTTTTTTTATCCGCAATTTGCCTGTTACTTGATGCATTGCAGATGATTTGCATCCGTTATACTACCGTCAGTTGATAGCGGGAGTATTTATGAATCAATCTTATGGGCAGCTGGTCAGTCGGGCAGCGATTGCTGCAACGGCGATGGCTTCGCTGTTATTACTGATTAAAATTTTTGCATGGTGGTATACCGGATCAGTGAGTATTCTCGCTGCGCTGGTGGATTCGCTGGTGGATATCGGCGCGTCATTAACTAACTTATTGGTCGTGCGTTACTCACTGCAACCTGCCGACGATAATCACTCCTTTGGTCACGGTAAAGCTGAATCGCTCGCCGCGCTGGCGCAAAGTATGTTTATCTCCGGCTCCGCGCTGTTCCTGTTTTTGACCGGTATTCAGCATTTGGTTTCTCCGACACCGATGAAAGACCCGGGTGTTGGGGTTATCGTGACTATTGTGGCGCTAATTTGTACGATTATTCTTGTCTCGTTTCAGCGTTGGGTCGTTCGCCGGACGCAAAGCCAGGCAGTGCGGGCAGATATGCTACATTATCAGTCTGATGTTATGATGAACGGCGCGATTTTGCTGGCGCTGGGATTGTCCTGGTACGGCTGGCATCGTGCTGATGCCCTGTTTGCTTTGGGAATCGGCATCTATATTTTATATAGCGCGTTACGCATGGGGTATGAGGCGGTCCAGTCATTATTGGATCGCGCGCTGCCCGATGGCGAACGACAGGAAATTATTGATATCGTGACTTCCTGGCCGGGAGTTAGCGGCGCTCACGATCTTCGCACGCGGCAGTCAGGGCCGACCCGCTTTATTCAGATTCATTTGGAAATGGAAGACTCTCTGCCTTTGGTTCAGGCACATATGGTGGCGGATCAGGTAGAGCAGGCTATTTTACGGCGTTTTCCGGGTTCAGATGTGATTATCCATCAGGATCCTTGTTCTGTCGTACCCAGGGAGAGTAAACGGTCTACGCTTTCATAATCCGTACAAAAGAGAGCCAGACCCGCATTTTGTGTATAAAATACCGCCATTTGGCCTGACCTGAATCAATTCAGCAGGAAGTGATTGTTATACTATTTGTACATTCGTTGGATCACTTCGATGTGCAAGAAGACTTCCGGCAACAGATTTCATTTTGCATTCCAAAGTTCAGAGGTAGTCATGATTAAGAAAATCGGTGTGTTGACAAGCGGCGGTGATGCGCCAGGCATGAACGCCGCAATTCGCGGGGTTGTTCGTTCTGCGCTGACAGAAGGTCTGGAAGTAATGGGTATTTATGACGGCTATCTGGGTCTGTATGAAGACCGTATGGTACAGCTAGACCGTTACAGCGTGTCTGACATGATCAACCGTGGTGGTACATTCCTCGGTTCTGCGCGCTTCCCGGAATTCCGCGACGAGAACATCCGCGCCGTGGCTATCGAAAACCTGAAAAAACGTGGTATCGACGCGCTGGTGGTTATCGGCGGTGACGGTTCCTACATGGGGGCAATGCGTCTGACCGAAATGGGCTTCCCGTGCATCGGCCTGCCGGGCACCATCGACAACGACATCAAAGGTACTGACTACACCATTGGTTTCTTCACGGCATTGAGCACCGTTGTTGAAGCTATCGACCGTCTGCGTGACACCTCTTCTTCTCACCAACGTATTTCCGTGGTGGAAGTGATGGGCCGCTACTGTGGCGATCTGACTCTGGCTGCGGCTATTGCTGGTGGCTGTGAATTCGTTGTGGTTCCGGAAGTTGAATTCAGCCGTGACGATCTGGTAAACGAAATCAAAGCCGGTATCGCGAAAGGTAAAAAACACGCGATTGTGGCGATCACTGAACATATGTGTGACGTCGACGAGCTGGCACACTTCATCGAAAAAGAAACTGGTCGTGAAACCCGCGCAACTGTGCTGGGCCACATCCAGCGTGGTGGTTCCCCGGTACCTTACGACCGTATTCTGGCTTCCCGTATGGGGGCTTACGCTATCGATCTGCTGCTGGCAGGCTACGGTGGTCGTTGCGTAGGTATTCAGAACGAACAACTGGTTCACCATGACATCATCGATGCTATCGAAAACATGAAGCGTCCGTTCAAAGGTGACTGGCTGGACTGCGCGAAAAAACTGTATTAATGATTTCGGAAAAAGGCAGATTTCTTTAGCCTGAAGCCGATGACAGAGGCAAAAATGCCAGATGCGCTTCGCTTATCAGACCTACATGAATTCTGCAATCTATTGAGTTTGCAAGCTTTTGTAGGCCGGATAAGGCGTTCACGCCGCATCCGGCATGAACAAAGCGCACTTTGTCAGCAATATGAGGCGGATTTCTTCCGCCTTTTTAACTCCCCCATATATACCCGCAAGTTATAGCCAATCTTTTTTTATTCTTTAATGTTTGAATCCCTTTCTGGCACGCTTTGTTCATCACAACACAACATAAGAGAGCCGGGCGATGAACAAGTGGGGCGTAGGGTTAACTTTATTACTGGCAGCGACCAGCGTTATGGCAAAGGATATTCAGCTTCTTAACGTTTCGTATGATCCAACGCGCGAACTGTACGAACAGTACAACAAAGCCTTCAGCGCCCACTGGAAACAGCAAACCGGCGATAACGTGGTGATTCGCCAGTCGCACGGCGGTTCGGGTAAACAGGCGACGTCGGTAATCAATGGCATAGAAGCTGATGTCGTCACGCTGGCGCTAGCCTATGACGTGGATGCCATTGCTGAACGTGGTCGTATCGATAAAGAGTGGATCAAGCGTCTGCCGGATAACTCCGCACCTTATACTTCTACCATTGTCTTCCTGGTGCGCAAGGGCAATCCGAAGCAGATTCACGACTGGAACGATTTGATTAAGCCTGGTGTTTCGGTGATCACCCCGAACCCGAAAAGTTCTGGTGGTGCTCGCTGGAACTACCTGGCCGCCTGGGGCTACGCCTTGCATCACAACAACAACGATCAGGCAAAAGCGCAGGAATTCGTGCAGTCGTTGTATAAAAACGTCGAAGTACTGGATTCCGGCGCGCGCGGCTCAACGAATACCTTTGTTGAGCGCGGCATTGGCGACGTGCTGATTGCCTGGGAAAACGAAGCTCTGCTGGCGGCGAATGAACTGGGGAAAGATAAATTCGAAATCGTCACGCCGAGCGAGTCTATTCTCGCAGAGCCTACGGTGTCAGTTGTCGATAAAGTGGTAGAGAAAAAAGGCACTAAAGAGGTGGCGGAAGCTTACCTGAACTATCTCTACTCGCCAGAAGGCCAGGAGATTGCGGCTAAAAACTACTATCGTCCGCGCGATCCTCAGGTAGCGAAAAAATATGAAAATGCCTTTCCGAAGCTGAAGTTATTCACCATTGATGAAGAGTTCGGTGGCTGGACGAAAGCGCAAAAAGAGCATTTCTCTAACGGCGGTACGTTTGACCAAATCAGCAAACGTTAATTTTGTTGAAGGCAATCAGACCCGGTGGCATCTCGCGACCGGGTTTTTTATTTGTCACGATTTTGCGTTACCCTTGCATCTCTTTGAGGTACAGGGAAAAAAAGATGAAAAAAGCAGGTCTTCTTTTTTTAGCGATGATGGTTATCGCTGTTGCTGCTACAGGCATTGGTTACTGGAAATTGACCGGTGAAGAGTCGGACACGTTGCGCCAGATTGCCCTTGAGCAATGTTTACCCAACCAGCAGCAAAACCAAAACCCTTCGCCATGTGCGGAAGTCAAACCCAATGCCGGATATGTGGTTTTAAAAGACCTCAACGGTCCTCTGCAATATTTGTTGATGCCAACGTATCGTATTAACGGCACTGAAAGTCCATTGTTAACCGATCCTTCAACGCCTAATTTCTTCTGGTTAGCCTGGCAGGCGCGTGATTTTATGAGCAAAAAATACGGCCAGCCAGTCCCCGATCGCGCGGTATCTCTGGCGATTAACTCCCGTACCGGGCGCACGCAAAACCATTTTCATATCCATATCTCTTGTATTCGTCCTGATGTGCGCGAACAACTGGATAATAATCTGGCGAATATCAGCACCCGTTGGTTACCGCTGCCCGGAGGGCTGCGTGGGCATGAATACCTGGCACGTAGGGTAACTGAAAGCGAGCTGGTAAAACGGAGTCCGTTTATGATGCTGGCAGAAGAAGTGCCAGAGGCACGGGAACATATGGGCAGTTACGCGCTGGCGATGGTGCGGCAGAGTGATAACTCGTTTGTATTGCTGGCGACGCAGCGCAATCTGCTGACGCTGAATCGTGCTTCAGCCGAGGAACTTCAGGATCATCAGTGTGAGATTTTGCGTTAAAGCGAGGAGTTGTTGAGGAAAGCTAAGTGCCGGATGCGATATCCGGCACCAGTCAGACTTAAGCCTGTTTAGCCGCTTCTGCAGCTTTAACGATCACTGCGAAGGCGTCAGCTTTCAGAGAAGCACCGCCAACCAGCGCACCGTCGATGTCCGGCTGAGCGAACAGTTCTGCGGCGTTAGACGCGTTTACAGAACCGCCGTACTGGATGATCACTTGTTCAGCGATGTTAGCGTCAACTTTAGCGATGTGGTCACGGATAAATTTGTGAACAGCCTGAGCCTGCGCCGGAGTTGCAGATTTGCCAGTACCGATTGCCCATACTGGTTCGTAAGCGATTACCGCACCTTCGAATGCCGCAGCACCCTGAGTTTTCAGTACCGCGTCGATCTGACGTGCGCAAACTTCTTCCGTTTTGCCCGCTTCGTTTTCAGCTTCGGTTTCACCGATGCACAGAACCGGAGTCAGACCCTGCTCTTTCAGCACCGCGAATTTTTTCGCGATCAGTTCGTCAGACTCTTTGTGGTAAGTACGACGTTCAGAGTGACCGATGATGATGTACTGTGCGCCGATGTCTTTCAGCATAGCAGCAGAGGTTTCACCAGTGAATGCGCCGGACAGGTTCAGATCCACGTTCTGCGCACCCAGCATGATGTGGCTGCCTTCAGCTTCACGCTTCGCCATATCGATGTACATTTCTGGTGGCGCGATTGCAACGCCACAGCCATCAACGCCTGCCAGCTCTTTACGCAGGTTAGAAACCAGCTCATGAACCATGTGGCGGCTGCCGTTCAGTTTCCAGTTACCCATCACTAAAGGATGTCGCATTTTAATTCTCCACGCTTATAAGCGAATAAAGGAAGATGGCCGCCCCGCGGGGCAGCAGGTCTGTGAAACAGTATAGAGATTCATCACTGGAAAGGCTTTGCTTTTTGTCATTTATTCAACCCTTCAAGCGATTCAGATAGCGCCAGCTTAATCGGTTCAACAGCGAAGGTCAGTCCCTTTTCGCCGTTGTCCGCGACAACATAGCGCAGTGCGCCTTCTGTCTCTGTGTAATAACGTTTGTTTTTCCCCGCAGTAAGGAGCGACTGTAGCTTTTTCTGGCTTTGTGTTTTGGTCATCAGCGGGGTGAGTGTGCGGATCACCGCCGCCATGTATTCATGAGCTTTTGCTTTGGCGGCTTTTTGCTCTGGTCCCTGGATTGGTAGCCAGGTAATTTGAATGCTTTTGATTTTTAAAGTGCCACGCTCCAGCGCCGTAGAGGCATACAAGTTCTCGTTAATTTTACTGGCGGCGCGAGTCAGATTGGCTTTGTCGGGGCTGCTGTCGATGGCGCGAAACTCGTTCAGTGGCAGGTTGGGGTTCTGGCTGTTAAAGTTTTCTCGAAACTGGCTGATGGAGAGATCGAAGGTAGGGGCGCCAGCAAGCAGATAGGGCGCAGTGGTCGCCGTACCTGGTGTTTGTGCATGCACCGTTGTGCTAACGGCTGATGCAGAACATAAGAGAAAAAACAGCGTAAACCCTGGCTTCATCGACAGTACCTTTTGTTATGACTGGCTCCGATTAAAACGATATCGGTCTCCCTTGTCAAAAGGGTAGAATCCTGGAAAAGACAACCATCAAGGAACTTACATGACCATACAGCAATGGTTATTCTCGTTTAAAGGGCGTATTGGGCGCCGTGATTTCTGGATTTGGATTGGCCTCTGGTTCGTTGGCATGCTGGTGCTTTTCTCACTGGCAGGTAAAAACTTACTCGATATCCAGACCGCCGCGTTTTGCCTGGTGTGCTTACTTTGGCCGACAGCGGCAGTAACGGTCAAACGACTGCACGATCGCGGGCGTTCCGGCGCATGGGCATTTTTAATGATTGTAGCGTGGATGCTGCTGGCGGGTAACTGGGCGATTTTACCGGGCGTCTGGCAATGGACGGTGGGGCGTTTTGTCCCGACGTTGATTCTGGTGATGATGCTTATTGATCTTGGCGCATTTGTCGGTACGCAGGGCGAAAATAAATTTGGCAAAGATACTCTGGATGTGAAGTATAAAGCCGACAATAAATCAAGTAATTAACCTTTAATATATCTTTTATTGCTATTTTTTTCCGGGATCGTTATTTCCACGCTGGAAATGACAATGCCCGGAAAATCCTCCCCATTTCCTCACCTTAAGCAATATCAAAAAAAATGGTAATCCATAAGATCATTACTTGTTTGTTCTTCTCTTAACGGCGCATTATTCTTAAGTCGTAATCGACAGAGAGGCGAATATACAGAGGTGCCCTATGAAAGATGTCGTAGATAAATGCAGTACTAAAGGATGTGCGATTGATATCGGTACGGTGATTGATAACGACAACTGTACCAGTAAGTTTTCGCGCTTTTTTGCCACCCGCGAAGAAGCCGAGTCCTTTATGACCAAACTGAAAGAGCTTGCCGCCACTGCATCCTCTGCGGATGAAGGGGCCAGCGTGGCCTATAAGATTAAGGATCTGGAGGGGCAAGTTGAGCTTGATGCGGCCTTCACCTTCTCATGCCAGGCCGAGATGATTATTTTTGAGTTATCCCTGCGTTCGTTAGCTTGATGGAGTCGCTTTAGAAGGAGTTAAACATGGCTTATAAACACATTGGCGTGGCAATTTCCGGAAATGAAGAAGATGCCTTACTGGTGAACAAAGCCCTGGATCTCGCCAGACATAATGACGCTCACCTGACATTGATTCATATTGATGATGGCTTAAGCGAGTTGTATCCGGGCATTTACTTCCCTGCAACAGAAGATATTCTTCAACTATTGAAAGATAAGTCAGATAACAAGCTGTATAAACTGACGAAAAATATTCAGTGGCCGAAGACCAAACTGCGTATTGAACGCGGAGAAATGCCGGAAACACTGCTTGAAATTCTGCAACAAGAGCAGTGCGACCTCCTTGTCTGTGGGCATCACCACTCATTTATCAACCGTTTGATGCCAGCATACCGCGGGATGATCAATAAGTTGAATGCGGACCTGCTCATCGTGCCGTTTATCGATAAGTAACCGCTTACCAGTAATGCTCCGCTGTCATGTGGCCCGGTCGACGACGTAAATGTTTCGTCATCTGCCGGGTTTCTTTTAGCAGCTGTTGCGTATCGCGCACCATTTGCGGATTACCACACAGCATCACGTGACTGGTTTCTTTATCCATTGGTAGGCCAACCGCGTTTTCCAGTTCACCGCTTTCAATTAACGCCGGTATTCGCCCGGTGAGCGAACCCGCAGCCGTTTCCCGACTGACCACCGTCTGAATACGCAGTTTCCCTTTGTAGCGTTTTTCCAGTTCTTGCATCAGCGGCAGATAGCTTAAGTCGGCGGCATATCGTGCGGCGTGAACCAGCACCAGGTTTTTGAAGCGATCTAAATCTTTGCCCAATTGCAGAATTGATAAATAAGGGCCAATCGCTGTACCGGTTGCCAGCATCCACAGTGTTTCGCAGTCCGGCACTTCATCCAGCACAAAGAAGCCAGCCGCCTCGCTAACCACTTGCACTTCGTCACCCGGTTTTAGCGCCGCCAGTCGCGGGCTTAATTTGCCATCGGGAACGGTGGCCAGGTAAAACTCCAGATCGGGATTATCGGGCGAGTTAACGTAGGAGTAAGCGCGCTGGACGCGTTCGCCGTCAATTTCAAGGCCAAGTTTAGTGAATTGCCCGGCGGTAAACGGAAGCACGGGAGCGTGAACGGTGAGACTAAACAGGGCGTCGGTCCAGCTCTGCACTTTAGTGACTTTGCCTGTTACCCAATCAGCCATGTTTTTCTCCTGTTTTGATTGACTTGCCTTATCTTCGTTCTCCGAACAAAAAAATTCCAGTCCCGAAGGACTGGAAGGCTCAATCGATCAAATCACTCAGAGAATGTGCACCTGCATATCCGGGTCTTTACGATCCAGATAGTGAATCGACTGAATGCGACGAATGGTGCGGGATTTACCACGGATCAGCAGCGTTTCGGTAGTGGCGATATTGCCTTTGCGGCTAATACCTTCCAGTAGATCGCCCTTAGTGATACCGGTTGCGGAAAAGATGACGTTATCGCTGCGCGCCATATCGCCCAGACGCAACACTTTACCCGCTTCGATGCCCATTGCTTTGCAGCGTGCCAGTTCCTGTTCACCAATGCGGCGATTTTCTGCGTTGTCGCCTTTGACATCATGACGAGCCAGCAGACGGCCATTCATATCGCCATCTAACGCCCGAATCACCGCCGCAGAAACCACGCCTTCCGGCGCGCCGCCAATGCCGTACAGCACGTCAACTTCGCTGTCTGGCATACAGGTGAGAATTGAGGCCGCAACATCGCCATCCGGAATCGCAAACACGCGTACGCCGAGTTGCTGCATTTCTGCGATAACGGCATCGTGGCGCGGTTTCGCCAGAATCGTTACCGTCAGTTCGCTCAATGGTTTGCCGAGCGCCGCGGCAACATTGCGCAGGTTATCCGCCAACGGCAGATTCAGGTCAATGGCGCCCTTAGCTCCCGGTCCGACGATCAGCTTTTCCATATACATATCTGGCGCGTTGAGGAAGCAGCCTTTATCGCCTACTGCCAGCACCGCCAGCGCGTTAGCCTGGCCCATCGCCGTCATGCGCGTGCCTTCAATCGGATCAACAGCAATATCCACTGCATCACCGCGACCAGTACCGACTTTTTCACCAATGTAGAGCATCGGTGCTTCGTCGATTTCACCTTCACCAATGACGATGGTGCCGTCAATGTTGACCTGGTTGAGCATAATGCGCATGGCGTTAACCGCTGCGCCGTCAGCGGTATTTTTATCGCCGCGTCCTAACCATTTGTAGCCAGCCAGCGCCGCAGATTCAGTGACGCGGGAAAATTCGATGGCAAGTTCTCGTCTCATAGCAAACTCTAAGCAGTAAGGAATGGCGCGAAGTGTAGCACAGGGGAGGGAGCGGATTATTGATGTGTGCGGGGGGTGCCCCCGCACGATTTCAGAGTCTGTGTGATGCCGGATATGTATCCGGCTCATAGGCCTGATAAGACGCGTCAGCGTCGCATCAGGCGATCAGCATCAGACAATCGGTTCAGGTGCCTGACATTACTCGTCGTGTTCTTCCCAGGCCATCGCGCGTTTGACCGCTTTTTTCCAGCCAGCGTAACGGTAATTACGCTCGGTAGTTTCGATGCCAGGACGGAACTCGCGTTCAATCACTGCTTTCTCTTGCAGTTCGTCGAGATTTTGCCAGAAGCCAACCGCCAGACCAGCAAGATAGGCCGCACCCAACGCAGTCACTTCGCGAACTTCCGGGCGCTCAACGCGCGTGCCGAGAATATCGGACTGGAACTGCATCAGGAAGTTATTTGCCACCGCGCCACCGTCCACGCGCAGGGCGTGCAGACGAATGCCTGAGTCGGCCTGCATTGCTTCCAGCACGTCACGCGTCTGATAGGCAATAGACTCCAGCGTCGCACGGATGATGTGGTTGGCGTTCACCCCACGAGTTAAGCCGAAAATGGCCCCGCGCGCATACGGATCCCAGTAGGGCGCACCCAGTCCGGTAAACGCCGGAACGACATACACACCGTTGGTGTTTTGTACTTTAGTTGCAAAGTATTCGGAATCGTAGGCGTCGTTAATCAACTTCATTTCATCGCGTAGCCACTGAATGGAGGCGCCCGCCATAAATACCGCACCTTCCAGTGCGTAGTTTACTTCTCCGCTCGGGCCACAGGCGATGGTGGTCAGCAGACCGTTTTCTGATTTCACTGCTTTCTCGCCGGTGTTCATCAGCATAAAGCAGCCGGTACCGTAGGTATTCTTCGCCATCCCTTCTTTCACGCACAACTGGCCGAAGAGTGCCGCCTGCTGGTCGCCCGCAATCCCGGCGATCGGAATACGCGTGCCGCCTTTGCCGCCAATGTTGGTCTGACCGTACACTTCGGAAGAACGACGTACTTCTGGCAGCATCTCACGCGGGATATCCAGCGCGTCGAGCATTTTGTCGTCCCAGTCCAGAGTATGGATATTGAACAACATGGTTCGAGACGCATTAGTGTAATCAGTGACGTGAACGCGGCCCTGAGTCATTTTCCAGATAAGCCAGGTATCAACCGTACCAAACAGCAGTTCACCACGGCGAGCACGCTCGCGGGAACCTTCCACATGGTCGAGGATCCACTTCACTTTGGTGCCAGAGAAGTACGGGTCAATCACCAGACCGGTGTTGTTACGAATGTACTCTTCCATGCCGTCACGCTTGAGATGCTCACAGATCTCGGCGGTACGACGGCACTGCCAGACAATAGCGTTATAGATAGGCTTGCCGGTTTCTTTTTCCCAGACGATGGTGGTTTCACGCTGGTTCGTAATACCGATAGCTGCAATTTGATCGGAATTAATATCTGCTTTCGCCAGCACTTCTACCAGTGTGGAGCTTTGGGTGGCCCAGATTTCCATCGGGTCGTGTTCTACCCAGCCTGGTTTTGGGTAAATTTGCTCAAATTCGCGCTGTGACACGCTAATGATATTGGCATCGTGATCCATCACGACTGCGCGGGAGCTGGTGGTGCCCTGGTCGAGCGCAACGATATATTTTTTTTCAGTCATGTTTAATTGTCCCGTAGTCACATTACAGCGAAGCTTTTTGTTCTGAAGGAGTTGTGATCTCCTTTTCTTCCACAACACAGATATCGCAAGGCAAATGGCGACCAATCAGTTTGCGGTAGGCGAATGCACCTACA
Organism: Escherichia sp. E1130; assembly: GCF_005781065.1. NCBI lineage: Bacteria > Pseudomonadati > Pseudomonadota > Gammaproteobacteria > Enterobacterales > Enterobacteriaceae > Escherichia > Escherichia sp. E1130. The sequence continues at coordinate 64,860 of NZ_VATL01000001.1, read as the reverse complement.
ATCGCGCCAACGATAGGGCCAAAAAGCGGCACCAGGAAGTAAGGAATGTCTCTGCCGCCAGTAAAGGCGACATTGCCCCAGCCCGCCAGCCAGGCAAAGGCTTTCGGACCGATATCACGTGCTGGGTTCATGGCAAAGCCCGTTAATGGACCCATAGATGCGCCAATGACCGCAATCAGTAGACCAATCAGCAAGGGAGCCAAAGGGCCGCGCGGTACGCCGTTACCATCGTCCGTTAACGCCAGGATCAGCCCCATCAGAATAGCGGTAATCACCATCTCAACTGCGAAGGCCTGCACAAAATTGATATGAGGATTAGGATAAGTAGAGAAAGTACCCGCCAGATCAACACTTTCGACGCTTCCGCGAACAATATGATGGGTCTGCTCGAAGTCGAAGAATAAATTGTAGTAAAGCCCGTAAACTAATGCCGCAGCGCAGAAAGCTCCGGCGACTTGTGAAACGATATAAGGAATAACCTTGCGCTTGTCGAAACAGGCAAACAGCCACAGCGCAATGGTGACAGCTGGATTAAGATGTGCGCCGGAAACCCCTGCGGTTAGATAGATGGCCATCGCCACCCCCAGTCCCCAAATAACACTGATTTCCCACTGACCAAAAGACGCGCCAGCGACTTTAAGTGCAGCAACGCAACCGACACCGAAAAAAATCAACAACCCGGTACCGAGGAATTCAGCGATGCACTGGCCTTTCAAGGTTGATGTTTGACTCATAATCGGATCCTGAAGAGTTAATGTTTGTTGTATGCGTGAAAGTCACGGACCTCCACGATGCTTGTAGGCATGCTGTAAACTTATCGTTAACGAGCGAAAACGAGAAATATCGAACTTAAAATGTGTGTGCTTCGTCATAAAATGAGCGTTATCGCGCTATTTTTTTCATCTGTCTATACATGATGTATGTTTGTTAGAACATTAATGTAACAATTTTATTAACATTTTCGATTGGTGTGGATTATGTCACCAGGAGAAGGATGAAAAGTGTGGCAAACCGTAATCTACAAGGCGTGCCGCTGGACAGCGATGGCGCGGCTTCATACAATCGGAGCTAACTAAAATGCGCTCGTATTTATTAAGGCGTCACCGGTAATCGGGACGAGGATTTTTATCCATCAACGCCTTGCAATTCAGGAGAGGTATGACAATGTCATTAGAAGTGTTTGAGAAACTGGAAGCAAAAGTACAGCAGGCGATTGATACCATCACTCTGTTGCAGATGGAAATCGAAGAGCTGAAAGAAAAAAACAACTCACTGTCGCAGGAAGTTCAAAATGCCCAGCATCAGCGCGAAGAGCTGGAGCGTGAGAACAACCATCTGAAAGAACAGCAGAACGGCTGGCAGGAACGTCTGCAGGCCCTGCTGGGTCGTATGGAAGAGGTTTAATCTCTTCCACGCAGAGGCGCCGCAAGGCGCCTTATTTTTTACTTCAGTGTTTTTTGAGCGAATGCGCATAAAAGACCTGACACAAGCACGGGACGTAATAGTGACCCCAGAAAGACTGAACTGATATATTTTCCAGCCATGCCAGGGACCCCGGACCACAGATTGCTGTGCTGAAGGTGGCTAAGAAAAACAACTAATATCCATAGTATTAATAAGATAATGCATCTCGTATCAATAATATATCAATCAGATCATTGACGGGCAGAAAGCATCATTTTCATTACTTCTTCTTGATATTCGTCCAAATAATCTGGGTCGATGGCTGCGACCAGTTGTATCAAATTAGTGTTATCCAGTAGAGTCATGAAAATAGCATGTCTTACTTTGCCATCACTCATTGTTTGCACTCCTTCCTGATAAGCGCAGGTAAATCCCTGAACATCACAAACATGCATTTCTGCAGTTCCGTTTTGAGTCGCGGTAAGTTCCTCGATTGAATGTACACCGAGTTCATTTTGTGAGAAGGCAACAATAGCTAAAATAGCATGGGCATCCCGAGTCACCAGGGTTGGCCCTTGTTTTACTATATTGGCAACCCACTGTTTGCTCGGAACCGTGACGGTGATACCTGGCCTCGGGAAAGTATAATCCCATGTGCTGTGCCGTTCCCACACCGTATAGCTGCTATAGATAAGAAATAATCCCATTAACCAACAAGTGCCGCGAATAAAGCTGCGGCTGCTTCTTTTTTTTATCGTTATACAGATGATTGTGGCGGTAATAAATGATAGGGCAAGTGGGTTAAAAAATACGTTAGCAAAATATAAAATCATTTCACCGGTGTTGCCAGATAAAAGGAATTTGTAGCGGAAATGGTTAACGGCTATAAGAAATAAATATAAAATTAAAAGAATAATATTTTGCATGAATACGTCCATGTATAAAAAAGGGGAATTTAATTCCCCTTTTAACGCATGGCAGATACTTATTCAATATCCAGCGGATCTTCAGAAAGAATAATCCCGGTATTGTCGGCATAGAGATGGTCGCCGGAGAAGAAGGTGACGCCGCCAAAATTGACGCGGACATCGCTTTCGCCAATGCCTTCGCCAGCGGCACCAACCGGAATTGCGGCCATCGCCTGGATGCCGATGTCCAGTTCTTCCAGATCATCTACCTGACGCACCGCGCCGTAAATGACCAGGCCTTCCCATTCATTTTGTACTGCCAGACGCGCCAGTTCAGCATCGACCAGTGCGCGACGAACAGAACCACCGCCATCGACGACAAGGACACGACCACGGCCATTCTGTTCGAGCAGATCGTACAGCAACCCGTTGTCCTCGAAACATTTTACCGTGATGATTTGTCCGCCAAACGACGCCCGTCCACCAAAGTTGGAGAACAGCGGTTCCACGACGTTGACATCTTCTTGATAGATGTCACAAAGCTCGGAAGTATCGTATTTCATAGGCTTAACATTCAGTTGCTGCGAGAATTTTCAGTATATCGCGCTATGTGGGTTGTTGGCAAAATCATCAATTGTTAATTGATATTTGTCAGTTATGTAGCCCACTGGCTTAAGAATATTCCCAAAACAAACAGCAGGTTAGTTAGTAATGCTCCTTTGACGGTGCGTTCCAGCATCGGACGCATCGCCACCGGGTCCATTTCATGCATCACATAACGGGCTTGCTTCACCAGCAACGGTGCTGCCAGCAGGAACAGCCAACCCCACAGGCTATGCAGTGAAAAGAGATTAAACAGCGCCAGACACACCAGCGAGCCCATCAGCAGGCAAGCATGGTAACGACGGGCGTTCACTTCACCTAAGCGCACTACCAGTGTGTTTTTGCCATTCTCGCGGTCGCTATTGATATCGCGCAGATTGTTAATGTTGAGCACCGCCGTTGCCAGCAGACCACAGGCCGTTGCCGGAAGGATCAGCGCCGGAATCAGCGTATGCGCCTGCAAATACCAGCTGCCCATCACGCTCAACCAGCCAAAGAACACCAGTACGGAAATATCACCCAGGCCGATATAACCATAAGGGCGATTGCCCACGGTATAGGTGATAGCGGCGATAATTGATAACCCACCAAGAATCAGGAAGCCGACAAAATCAGCCAGGTTATGACACGCCACTGCGACCAGCGCCAGTCCAGAGAGGCAAATGAGCACGACGGTAATAATGAGCGCCCGTTTCATCTCTTGCTGGGTAATGACCCCTTTTTGCATGCCGCGCAGCGGTCCAATACGGTCAGGTTTGTCGCTACCTTTGACGGCATCACCGTAGTCATTGGCGAGGTTAGAGAGGATCTGTAATAGCCCGGCGGTAATGAGTGCCAGCAGAGCGACCAGCGGATCGAAGTGACCTTGCCACCATGCCAGCGCCGTCCCGACGATAATTGCAGCAAAGGCGAGGGGGAGGGTTTTAGGTCGTAAACTTTCCAGCCACGCCTGAGTTCGGCTAATTTGTTGTTCAGTCATAATACGCGCCAATAAAAATGGGGCCTTTCAGCCCCATCAAACAATGATGAAAATGATTGAACGCGATTATAGGATAAAACGGCTCAGATCTTCATCTGCCACCAACGCATCCAGATGTTTGCTCACATAATCTGCGTCAATAGTGATGGTTTGACCGCTTAAATCGCTGGCGTCGTAGGAAATCTCTTCCATCAAACGCTCCAGAACGGTATGTAAACGACGCGCACCGATGTTTTCGGTAGATTCGTTTACCTGCCATGCCGCTTCTGCAATGCGTTTGATACCGGAGTCGGTGAACTCAATATTCACGCCTTCGGTCGCCATCAGTGCTTTGTACTGCACGGTGATAGAGGCATTCGGCTCGGTCAGAATACGCTCAAAGTCGCTGGTGGTCAGGGCCTGCAGCTCAACGCGGATCGGCAGACGACCTTGCAGTTCTGGGATCAGGTCAGACGGTTTCGCAACCTGGAATGCGCCAGAAGCGATGAACAGAATGTGGTCTGTTTTGACCATCCCGTGTTTGGTAGAAACAGTACAACCTTCTACCAGCGGCAGCAGGTCACGCTGAACGCCTTCACGAGAAACATCCGGGCCGGAGGATTCGCCGCGCTTACAGATTTTGTCGATTTCGTCGATGAACACGATCCCGTGCTGTTCTACGGCGTCGATAGCGTCTTGCTTCAATTCTTCCGGATTTACCAGTTTCGCCGCTTCTTCTTCAATCAGCAGCTTCATGGCGTCTTTGATTTTCAGCTTACGCGCTTTTTGCTTCTGACCGCCCAGGTTCTGGAACATAGACTGCAACTGACTGGTCATCTCTTCCATTCCCGGAGGCGCCATAATTTCAACGCCCATCGGTGCTGCGGCAAGATCGATCTCGATTTCTTTGTCATCGAGTTGGCCTTCACGCAGTTTTTTGCGGAATGCCTGACGGGCAGCGGAAGGTTCCTGCTGCTGTTCGGTCTGTCCCCAGTTGTTTTTAGCCGGTGGGATCAGCACGTCGAGAATACGTTCTTCTGCCAGTTCTTCAGCGCGATAACGGTTTTTCTCGATAGCTTGTACACGCACCATTTTCACTGCGGCATCGGTCAGGTCGCGAATAATAGAATCGACTTCTTTACCTACATAACCGACTTCGGTGAATTTGGTTGCTTCAACTTTGATGAACGGCGCGTTCGCCAGCTTAGCCAGACGACGGGCGATTTCAGTTTTACCGACGCCGGTCGGGCCGATCATCAGAATGTTTTTCGGGGTTACTTCATGGCGCAACTCTTCGTTGAGCTGCATGCGGCGCCAGCGGTTACGCAGTGCAATCGCCACGGAACGCTTAGCGTTATCCTGGCCGATGATGTGCTTATCAAGTTCGCTGACGATTTCGCGTGGGGTCATTTCAGACATGGGAGATCCTTACGCTTTGTAGCTTAATTCTTCGATGGTATGGAAATGGTTGGTATAGATGCAAATATCGCCTGCAATATCCAACGCCTTTTCAGCAATTTCACGGGCGCTAAGTTCTGTGTTTTCTAACAGAGCGCGTGCCGCAGCCTGGGCGTAAGGGCCGCCGGAGCCGATAGCAATAAGATCGTTTTCTGGCTGCACCACGTCACCGTTACCGGTGATGATCAGCGATGCAGTTTCGTCCGCGACCGCCAGCAGTGCTTCAAGTTTGCGCAACATGCGATCGGTACGCCAGTCTTTTGCCAGCTCAACTGCCGCTTTAACCAGATGGCCCTGATGCATTTCCAGTTTACGTTCAAACAGTTCGAACAGCGTGAAGGCATCCGCCGTGCCGCCGGCAAAGCCTGCGATTACTTTATCGTTATACAGGCGGCGAACTTTTTTAACGTTGCCTTTCATTACGGTGTTACCCAGTGTGGCCTGACCATCACCGGCGATTACTACGTGGCCATTACGGCGTACGCTTACTATAGTTGTCACGAGCAGACCCCTTGGTTAGGAATACAGAATTCAAGCCCCGCACAATTGTGCGGGGCATAATGCAAGTATAGATGGGGGAGATTTTGAGGGTTTCAACCCCCGGTGGCGAGCCGAATGCAGTTTGTATGGCCTGCCATCTTCAAACGATTGAGGGTGTTGTCAGCGTTCTCTTTGCCTTTCACCGGCCCGATGACCACACGATTCCAGCCATTGTTGGTGGTAATCTTCGAGTCAAAGCCTTCGAAAGCCAACTGCGCACGTACAGTCTCAGCCTGTTCAGCACCTTTAAATGAACCGCACTGAACCATCCAGCGACGTTCATCTTTCTTCTCCACTGTTGGTTTTGGCGCTTCAGCCGCGCGTGCTACTGGTGCGGCCTGCTGTGGCTTCGGCTGCGAGGTTGTATGCGCAGGCGTTTGCAGCAGATCCTGGTACGGTTGCTGGGTAGAAGCCGGTTTAGACTGGCGCGGTTGCGCTTGTACCGGCGCGGCTTGCGACGTACGCGTCTGTTGCTGCCAGCTTTGCTCGGTCGTACGCGACTGCTGAGCCAGGCGTTGCTGTTCCGCTAACTGCTGCGCCTGACGCTGGCGTTGCAGCGTTTGCTGGCGCTGTGCCGGTGTCTGCTCATTCCACGGGACTTCGGCGAGCTGCGTTGGTTGCTGACGCATATCAGCCTGCATTTGTTCAAGAAGCTGGCGCTGCTCCGGAGTCAGCTGATCCGGCGTTTTCACTTCGCCGCCAGCAGACGGTTCTGTTGGCGCACGTACGCCCGGCTGGCGACTTTCCAGCTCTTTAATATAGCGCCAACGTTCTTCCGGTTTCGGAGGTAGTCCGTTTCCGGTCACTTTCTGGCTTTGCAGCGTCTCAGACTCTTCTTTCTTGTGGTGCGTAATGAAGTACAGACCCCCGATAAAGGTCACAAGAACGGCTGCAGCAATAGCGACCATTGCGGGAGAAACCGCAGGCATATTTCGTTGCTTTTTCCGTGAGGTGCTCTTTTTTCGCCGCGAAGGTGCCGGTTGGCTGCGGCGTACATAATCTCGTTGTGCCACTATCGTTTCGCTGTATTTATTCGTTCGTCAGCCCGCCATGTTACTTAAGCGGCGGGCCTTTGACCAGTCACGGAAGCCTTAAAGGTTTACTTTAAGATAACGTGCGCGTCGATCCCCGGATAATAAGCTCGCAGTCCATTAAACGTGAGCCGCTTCCGACCGTTTGCCCCTGCATTTGATCAAGCAGTAACAGCATAGCTTCCCGACCAATTTCGTAGCGCGGCTGTGCAATGGTTGTCAGCGGCGGATCGCAAAATTGTGTCAGGTCGATGTTGTCAAAACCGATTATGGAAAGGTCGTCAGGGACTTTCAGCCCCTGGCGTTTCGCCTGAGAAAGTGCGCCGAGCGCCATGACATCGCTATGACAGAAGACGGCAGTTGGCGGTTGCGGAAGGTCGAGCAGCTGTTGCATGGCTTTACTTCCGGCTTCGAAGGTGAAGTCGCCCCGGGCGATATATTGCGGATCAACCATAATGCCGCAGCGACGCAGTGCCTGCACGTAGCCTTGTAGACGGTAGTGACACAATGGCATCTCTTCGGGGCCGGCAATACAGCCAATCAGTTTATGCCCTTGTTCATACAGATAATTTACGGCATCAAAGGCAGCGGTCAGGTTGTCGATATGAACCGTAGGCAGTTCCAGCTCTGGTGCGAATTCGTTCGCCATCACCATCGGCGGCAGATTACGTTGTTCCTCTATGCTTGCATCAAACGGCAGCCTTGAACCCAGCAGCAACATGCCATCAATTTGTTTGGTGATGATCAAGTCGATAAAGGTCTTTTCCTGCTGATTTTGGTGTGCGCAGTCGCCAATCAGTACCAGATATCCATGACTTGCCGCCGTGACTTCGATACCGCGAATAATTTCGCTAAAGAAGGGGTCGCAGATATCCGGGACAATCACCAGAATCGTTCGGGATTCATTACGCTTAGCGTTACGCCCCATTGGCTGCGGAAAATAACCCACTTCCCGGGCTGCTTTTTCAACCCGATTACGGGTGGCCAGGGAGACTTTATCTGGATTCATTAATGCTCGGGAGACGGTCGCTGTAGAGACTTTTGCCTTCAGGGCAACGTCTTTCATTGTTGCGGCAGTTTCCTGCTTCTTCGCTTTCACACTCACTCCTCGCCTGGCACGTCAGGCGTACTACATCCATGTTTACTTCATATCGGCAACATTTTTAGCAGATAGTGCGTGAAAACGGTTACAGAATTTTCATGAAAAGTGTGATGAATATTTAATTTTTCGATCCGCCTCGCATCGTGAGTGGTTTACCCCTCAATGGGATCAACATCCAGCACCCATTTCACTTTGCGTGAATCCGGTATGGTATTGATAAGCGCCAGTGTGCCATTGATGATGTGTTGTAAACGCACGCGGGAAGGGTGCTGCAACAAGATTTGCCAGCGCCAGCGACCGCCGCGTTTAGGCGCCAGCGCCGGAACCGGGCCGAGAACCCACAATTTGTCATCCGCCAATGGGCTGGAGAGAAGCAGATTACGCAACTGTTGCAGGAACAGCGGCGCGTGCTGATTGTTATGATCCTCCGCGCGCACAATCACATGGCTGGTCCACGGCGGCAGTTGCATCATTCGCCGCTCGGCCAACGCCTGTTCCGCAAAAGCGTCATAACCTTTATACAGCAAGGTTTGTAAGAGAGGATGTTCCGGATGGTGCGTTTGCAGCACCACTTCGCCTTGTTTACCTGCGCGTCCGGCACGGCCTGCCACCTGGGTGTATAGCTGGGCAAAACGCTCCGCCGAGCGAAAATCGGCAGAAAACAGCGCGCCGTCCACGTCCAGTAATGCAACCAGCGTTACATCCGGGAAATGGTGACCTTTCGCCAGCATTTGCGTGCCAATCAAAATTCGCGCGCCGCCGCGATGCACTTCTGCCAGTTGCTGCTCCAGCGCGCCTTTACGGCTGGTGGTATCGCGGTCGATACGTGAAATGGCTACACCAGGGAAAAGCGGCGCTAACGTCTGTTCAAGTTGTTCTGTTCCCAGACCCACCGGCACCAGATGGGTAGAGCCGCAGGACGGACACTGGCGCGGTACTGGACGCTGACTGTCGCAATGATGGCAGCGCAAATGCTGCTGCGCCTGATGCAACGTGTAGTAGTGATCGCAACGTGGACATTCGGCAATCCAGCCGCAGTCGTGGCACAGCAGTGCAGGCGCAAAACCACGGCGGTTAAGAAAGAGAATGACCTGGTTATCGGCCTGCAAATGCTGGCGCATACGGGTGATTAACGCCGGAGCCAGCCCCGCCTGCACCTTCTGACCTTTTAAATCCAGTACATGTTGAATTGCCGGACGCGCATTACCCGCCCGACGTGTCAGACGCAGCAGGCGGTATTTTTTCTGCTGCACGTTGCATAACGTTTCCAGCGCGGGTGTTGCCGAACCGAGAATTATCGGGATTTGCTCGCTGTGCGCGCGATATACCGCCAGGTCGCGGGCATGATAGCGCCAGCCTTCCTGCTGCTTGTAGGAACTATCGTGCTCTTCATCGATAACAATCACACCGAGATTTTTAAACGGTGTAAACAGTGCGGAACGGGTGCCAATCACAATCGCCGCCTCGCCATTTTTCGCTTTCAGCCAGGCCGAAAGGCGCTCACTGTCATTCAGGCCGGAATGCAGAACTTCCACTGGCGCATTAAACCGTTCACGAAAACGGGCGATCGTCTGGGGTGTCAGGCCGATTTCCGGCACCATCACCAGCGCCTGCTTGCCCTGAGCGAGCACGTTTTCCAGCACGCTCAAATAAACCTCTGTTTTACCGGAACCGGTAACGCCCGCCAGCAGCCAGGCAGAAAAAGTATCCGCCGCGCTATGAATTGCGCCAACGGCGGTGGCTTGTTCGGTATTCAGCCGTAGACGTTCGCCAGTAACAGCATAGTTCGTTCGCCAGTCGCTAAATTCCGGCGTTTCGCTTGCCAGCTCGCAAAGACCTTTTTTGCGCAGCGCCTGTAGTGCGGCATCGTTGAATTCAAGTTCCGCTACCTGGTCACGCCAGATTTTCCCTTGCCGCAACGCCGCCAGCGCCTGTTGTTGCTTAGGCGAACGTTTCAGGCTGTTGATATCCACCGCCTGGCCTTGTTCGGTAGCAAACCAGTACCACATGGGCGCGTTCGCCGCAGGCCGCCCCTGGCGCAATAAAATCGGCAAGGCATGAAACAATACATCGCCAATTGGATGATGATAGTAATCCGCCGCCCAAAGCAGTAAGCGCCAAACGGAACTGGAAAAAACGGGTTCACTGTCCAGCACTTCTACTACGGTTTTCAGTTCGTTGAGCGGCAACTCGCTGACGTCGCTAACTGACACGACAATCCCGATGCGCTCCTGCTGTTTGCCAAACGGCACGCGCACGCGACACCCGGCTTTAACAGTCATGCCTTCTGGCAGGAGATAGTCAAAGGTGCGGGGAAGCGGAACGGGCAAGGCAACGTGGGCAACGGGCATAGCATCATCCTGACTTGAAATTCGGTGGAACAGTATACACATTGCGGTAGAGGAGTGCGGATCAGTTTGCATACGCTGGTTAATTTCTGTATGATTCGGCGCCTTTGATACGAAATGATCGTATTGAAACTATACTTTAAACATCGCGTGGTGTCTGGCGTTAGGGCTGGAAGAGCGACGCGGCCTTAAACCGAGGTTTTCCCATGAAAAAAGATATTCACCCGAAATACGAAGAAATTACTGCTAGCTGCTCTTGCGGTAACGTAATGAAAATCCGCTCCACCGTTGGTCATGATCTGAACCTCGACGTGTGCAGCAAGTGCCACCCGTTCTTCACTGGCAAACAGCGTGATGTTGCTACCGGTGGCCGTGTTGACCGCTTCAACAAGCGTTTCAACATCCCGGGCAGCAAATAAGACCGGATTTCCGAAAAAAGCGCCGAACGGCGCTTTTTTTGTGCCTGAAAACTTTCATTAGCAGGATAACGTATTGGATTGTTATCTTTCCTTTACATCGCGAAAATCCATTTTATCAATATCGTATTTTTTCATGCGCAAATACAGTTTTTTTCTGGGGATCTGAAAGTAATCGGCAACGTCGTTGATACGTCCCTGGAAGAAGTTGAGTGCATCAATAATTATTTGTCTTTCATAGCTTTCTACACGTTCATCAAGTGGTGTTGGATCAGCATCCATCATCTGCAAACTGACTGAATCGTCCAGCATTAAAACACCCACAGCCACCAATTCTGCTGCATTTATTAATTCAATGATATTACCGGGCCAGGTTCGCGCCATCAGTCGCTTATAAAACGTTTTCCCCAGCAGCGGTTGTTGGCGATTTAATCGTTTACAGGTGAGAGTCAGATAATGGTGAAAAATAGGCTCAATATCCCCCGGGCGTTGACTTAGCGGTGGGCATTCGATGTGGGTAAGTGAAAAAAGAAAATACAATGCGGGAATAATTTTTTGTGTGGCGGCAAGTGCAGCCAGAGGGCTTTGATTAACAACAATCAGACGAAACGACCGATCCTGTGGGCGTTCCTGGAGTTGAATCAAGAGACGCTGATTTTCTTGCGTTAAATATTCAAGTTCTTTTAATAACAGCGTGCCACCTTTGGCTTCTTCCACCCATTCTTCCAGCGGTTGCTGACTATTAGCGCTGAGTGTGCGTTCAATTAAAGGCCTTTCCTTGCGAGAACTAAATTGGTGAAGATAATGGGCGGCTAATGTTCTGCCGGTTCCAGGTTCGCCGTAAAAACAGACGGGAAGATCGGTTTCTGCCAGAGTTTCAAGCTGCTGACGTGTCTGACGAACCCAGCCACTGTTACCAATTAAGTGCCGATTAAATTGCGCTCGTCGCCATTTTTTTTGTTCCAGATAATCTTCACGCTCTGCCAGCGCTTTTTCGATAAGCGATAAAAATTGTTCCGGATTGATCGGTTTTTGCAGGAAATCCCACGCTCCTTTTTTTACCGCTTCAACGGCCATTGGGACATCGCCGTGGCCGGTGATCATCAGAATGGGAAGATTAGGATCAATCAGCATTATTTTTTCCAGCAGCATAATGCCTGAAATATCCGGCATGCAAACGTCGCATACCACGATTCCTTCCCAGGTATCTTGCAGCAATTGCAGCGCTTCTGAAGGATTGCTACAGGTACATACGGTATAACCCTCTTGCTGTAAGAGAGAACTGTAGGCTTGCAGAACATCATTGTCGTCATCAATGAGCAGTATTGTTGGAGTTGTATCTGTCATGCTTAAAGTTTCCTGAAACATAGAATAACCAACGCATGGCGGTCGAGGGTAGACGCGATATATAGCTCTCCCTGGCACTGACGCATAATAGAATGACTAATCGAAAGACCAATACCTAAACCTACAGCTTTGTCAGTCGTAAATGGTGTTAATAGTCGATCAGCCAGAAGCACTGGCCAGCCTTTTCCATTATCAGCAATATAGAGCGTTAACGTGGTGTCTTCTTCTTCAAAGTTAATGGTTATTGTGGGCGGTTTTTCCTGACTGGCTTCCAGGGCATTCGTAAATAAATTAACTAAAACTTGTTGAATCAAAACATCATCGCCATAAACGGCAGGAAAATTATCCGGGTAGTGAAGAGATGCTTTCAGTGGCCGATGTTTCAATGCCAGAAGCTCCCAGGATGAATAAATTACCTGCTGTAAATTAATTGCTCCACCTACGAGTTCACTATCGCGGCGGCGGGCGAAGTTTCGCAGTCGTTTAACGATATTATCCATGCGCTCAACCAGCGATCGCATCGTAACGATATAGTTTTTCGCCAAACCAGCGTCTTGTTGCTCTATAGCGCGATTGGCGCTGAACAGGTACATAGATAATGCATTAAGCGGTTGATTGATTTCATGTGCCAGTGTTGTCATTGTCTGCCCGACTACGGCCAGTTTGGCGGTTTGGATCAATTCACTTTGTGCTGTTCGCAGATTTTTTTCTGTCGCGATTCGATCACAGATTTCCTGCCCCAGTTGACGTTGCTGCTGATTAATTTGCGCTATCGTCTGGCGGAGCAGGTTGGCAATTCTACCAAGCTCATCATTGCCGGAGACTGGAATATCTGCATCGAGTTCACCGTTACTTAATTTGACGACGGCATCATTCAGTAAGCGAAAACGGCGGATCATTCTTGGCCGAATGTAGAAGTAATTCACCAGAATAACGAACAGTAAAGCCGTCACCATAGCGGCAAAAATCAGTAGTCCACTAATTTGCATTATTTTTTCTAATCGCAGATTGAAAGTTTGTAGCTGTTGATGGCTATTACCCAGTTGCGTTTCTAATTGGCCGCGTATTTGCGTAAATACACGCTCTTTATCCCTGATGGTATTCATAAGGGTCTGTTGAGCCTGCCGCCAGGCGGCCAGAGTTCCGGGTAGATAACTTTTCTGTGTACCCAGTTCCCACAGGGAATAAACTGTCTGGTGTAATGTGATAGTGCTGGAATAAGAAGCTAACGACCGCACATTTTCGTCAATGCTATGCTTCAAAAAATCCAGGTATTGAATATGTTGTCTTAACGACTCGGTATCATTGTTATGCGTGTTAAGCATCTCCTTTAAGGTACTGACGATTTCAGTTTCTATATGTGAGAGTTCGAAAACGAGCTGCAACTCGTTTTGAATAGATTGCAGTGCATTTTGCAACCCCTGGTTTTCGTGAAGATCTTTCCGTTGGCTGAGTTGATTGAGCAATGATGATTGTTGCCAACTTAAATCCTGAGTCAGGGAGTTGAGTTCATTATTGAAATCGTCATGCAACCAGTTAACTCTTGACGATATAACGTCGAGTTTTCCGTTTTCCTTATTATGTTCATTTAATGCTTTATCGAGATTACTCAGCAATTTGCGACTACTGGCGACCTGTTGGTTAAGCGCACTTTGATGTACTGAATCAAGATGGGGATTAATTGACTGAATTTTTTGTAGCCGTTGTTCAATTTGCTCTCTTACCTGAAGGCGGCTATCGGTGTTGGTTGTCTGTTGTAGCTCATTGAATTCATTTACCAATGCCGTAAGGTTTTCTTCAAAAAGAAATGAAGCCTGAATTCGTGGGAAATAATCGTCAAGTGCGTAGCGAACCTGGGAATTTTGTTCATGCCAGGAATAAAGGCTAACTACACTAACGAATAGCGTAAGAACGGCACTAAAAACAAAGGCGAGACGCAAGCTCGTCCCGATAGTATGTAGTTGTTTCACTTTAATGACTCAAGTTGCGTATTCACTAATTGCTGCTGCTGCAGGAAAAACTGCTGCCATGCCATAATCTGGGCTTCACGAAAACCTGATTGCAGTTCGAATTGCTGTAGATATGTAGGATTAACAGACTGTTGCGGAGTAACGGGAACCGCGGTTAATAGCGCGCGCACCTCTGGCAATGTCCGCTTAAGTCGATGTTCTGCGGCGTATAATGCTTTCCAGCTTTTCTGAAGCTCGGTAAGGCGAAAAGTAATCGCATAATCAAATAACAATTGCACAAGCTTTTGGCGTTGCATGATCAACGGGTAATCAAGCGAAGGAGATGTAAATAACCGCATTTGTTGGTCAGCGAGTGGAGTGCCGGAGGGCAGAGGATATACCGGATACTTCCCTGAATCAGAATCGCTCAGTGCTTGCTGGCCTTCCTGACTCAACAAGAAATCAATAAAACGTCCCGCCTCTTGTGGATGATTACTGCCTTCTGTAATGGCAATAAACATAGGCGCTGCGCGCGAGTTGGGGAAATAGCTGAAACGTAAAGTTGAATTATTAAGCAGTACGTTAGCGTAATTGTCGATTACCGGACCAGCGTCCCCCAGTCCTGTACTGATCTTATTTGCTACGCCGAAGCTACGTGATGAAATGGTGGCGAGATTACCGCCTATTTTCAGTAGTGTACTCCAACCGCTACTCCATCCTTGTTGTTGCAGGAGATCTTCAATCATCAGATGAGTAGTATCTGAACGAGAAGGACTGCTCATTAATAGCGTTCCTTGATAACGCGACTTACTTAATTCCTGCCATGACGTTGGCACAGGCTCTTTTTTGTCTTCCAGATGCGCCACATTGATAAGAATGCCGTAGCCCGATATGGCAACAGCAACGGTGGTTGAACGAATGGATTCCGGTACTAACTTTCTACTTGTTTCTATTTGATTATTAAATGGCTGGAGCAGATTTTTACTTTGTAACCGCTGTAGCAACATCGGGGATGAACTCAGTACCAGATCAATATTTTCACCCAATGGATTTTCCAGCAGGCGCTCAATAGATGCACTGGTTCGGTTGAGCGTACGGATTTTGGTTGCCTGTGGTTGCTTTTGCCATTGACTGATAATGTGCTCTGTCGCTTCCGAAGAAAGCGTTGTAGCAATCACTAATTCATGCGCTGAGGCAACGCTGATATATAAAATCCAACAGATTAGCGCTCTTTGTATAATGCGAATCATGTCAAAAATCCCATTAATAAGAGATAAATTCCTGGGCTGTAATCCATGTTGTTATCCATTAGTTAACATAAGCAACGAACTTTAAGCCATATGTTTTTGTATTTGTAAATTATCATTAATTCGGCAAGCAACCAGCATTACTATATCCGCAAGTGACTGTTACGGAAATGTGCATTAATTAATTTCCACATTTTCGCTCTCAGATTCAGGTTCTGACTGTATAGCAGTAAAAAATGAAATTTGTTATTGGCGGCTTCATCCCATTTTTTACTCGTTGAGGATGGTAATAACAAGCACTATCGTAAATAGGGTCATCTGCGGTGGCCTGATGCAGACTTAGCGCCTCAGTAATCATGACGGAGTTCCAGTCTTCAGAAACCATAAAAAAGGCCCTAATTTGAGCGCAAATCAGCGTGTTACGACGGATATCCTGAAGGTGTTCAGACTCTGCTTTTTGTTGTGCGGTGATGAAGGTTTTCATGTTGTGCAGCATGGTTCTCTGGCATAACAAGAACAAGTATCTTCAATGATCCCGATTATAGAAGCAAAATATGTGATTGAACTCAAAAAATGAAAATTTTAATAAAACTAATTTTTTTTAAATTGGGCCTGTTGTAACACGTTAAGGTTTAAATAATAACCATGTTGCATTTTCCAACATCAAATATGGGAAAGAAATGGAACATTGAATTTGTTTTTTTGAGTCAGTTTTGACTCATTTGCCCTGTATTGTAACTTAAACTCTCTTGCTTCACTATCTTCAAAACTCACTAAGCAAAGGCTTTTTAAATACTCTTCAGAGAGTAGTAATGAGCATTGCTATGAATATTATTATTTGATTAAACAACACTATGAACTGGAAGGTGATATATGCTTTCTTTATTGAAACCTAAAGTGGCAACACATAAGGTTCCTGAAAGTGAAGTGAAAAGTACCTATAATCGTTACCGTATGCAGGCGTTATTCAGCGTATTTATCGGTTATCTTTCGTATTACATTGTCAGGAATAACTTTGTTCTCTCTACACCGTATTTAAAACAAGAGCTCAATCTTTCTGCGACGCAAATAGGGCTGTTAAGCAGTTGTATGCTGATAGCCTACGGTATTAGTAAAGGGATAATGAGCAGTCTGGCGGATAAAGCTAATCCTAAAGTATATATGGCAGTGGGTTTAATACTTTGTGCTCTCGTTAACGTGGCACTTGGTTTTAGTTTCGCATTCTGGATGTTTGCAGGACTTGTCATTCTGAATGGTTTCTTTCAGGGAATGGGTGTTGGCCCGTCATTTATTACGATCGCCAACTGGTTTCCTCGTAAAGAACGGGGCATTGTCGGCGCGGTCTGGAATATTTCGCACAACGTGGGTGGTGGTATTGTTGCTCCGATTGTCGGCGGCGCATTTGCCGTACTGGGCACTGAACACTGGAAAATAGCAACATATGTTATTCCAGCGATTGTCTCTGTTGTCATTGCTATCGTGGTACTGATGTCAGGTAAAGGTTCACCGGTAAGTGAAGGTTTGCCGCCATTAAACGAAATCGTTCCGGACGACGTCAGCATTAAAGCAAAAGATGATCGTGCGCCGGAAGATATGACGGCCTGGCAAATTTTTTGTACCTATGTGCTTAAAAATAAGAATGCCTGGTTTGTCTCTTTCGTTGATGTTTTTGTCTATATGGTGCGTTTCGGAATTATCAGCTGGTTACCTATTTATTTGTTAAGCGTGAAGCATTTTACAAAGACCGAAATGAGTACGGCATTTTTAATCTTCGAATGGGCGGCTATTCCAACGACATTATTTGCTGGCTGGTTGAGTGATAAATTATTTCATGGTCGCCGTATGCCGCCAGCGATTATCAGTATGGTATTGATTTTCTTCTGCCTGTTGGGCTACTGGAAAAGCGATTCTCTACTCTCTATTACTATTTTCGCTGCTTGCGTGGGCTGCCTTATCTATGTTCCGCAGTTCCTGGCCTCTGTTCAGACAATGGAAATTGTTCCCAGTTTTGCCGTGGGCTCCGCTGTCGGTTTGCGTGGTTTCATGAGCTATATTCTTGGAGCGACGCTTGGTACAAGCCTGTTTGGTATTATGGTCGATGAGGTTGGTTGGGATGGTGGTTTTTATCTTCTGCTTGCTGGTGTTATCTGTTGCATCATTTTCTGTACGTTAACGCACTTTGGTGCGATTGCTATGGAAAAACAACGTCAAAATGATGCTGAGACGTATCAACCAGAGCTTCAGACCCAAAAAAGCTAAGTTTTAGGGCCAGTCACGATGTGATTGGCCCACTTGCTTCTCCGCACAATTACCTTTCATCATCGATTTCGTACCCGTTTGGTTGCGTAAAGCGCATTTCGAGTTATGGCAAAACGCGATTAACGTTTGCGGCGGGAACGCCAGCCGTGTTCACAGTAATCCATTACCAGGAAAACAGCGGCCATTCTTTGGCAACCGTGGTGAGTTGTGGCGCATCGAAAACGGCTTGTGGCGAAACCACCGTTTCCTCAAGCGGGATATTTTTACCGTATCGTTCTTTAAGCTTTCCCTGGACCAGCGGGTTGCTAAGATCGAATTCTTTCAGCTTTTGCTGTTCACCTATGCGCATTCCCAGCGCGTTCTGATAAACCTTCCAAACGACTTCCGAGCAGTACTGACGATCATCGCTCCACGAGAAGCTAAAGTCATACGGTTTGCCGAGATAACGTTTTGCCGTTTGCGCCAGTTTTTGCTGTTGTTCGGTATTCAGTCCGCCTTCAACGCGGCGAACAATGTATTTGCCATCTTCACCGTGGGCGATCCACTGCTTGAGGGGGGTGTATTTCACCGGGCCGACCGCTTCAAAAACGTAGGGCTTTTTGTTGCGTATCACCAGCATACCGGTGTGGCTGTAATCGGAATGAGTTGCCAGTTGGATCGCTTTACTTTGCGATGAGGGAGAGATCTGAAAGATGATGTCGCCGGTTTGTGGTTGCCAGGCAAAGGCAGGTACAGAAACCAGCAGGCTGAGGATCAGCAGCCTGTTTTTCATAGTTAAACGTCCATGTATAAAAAAAGCGGCTGGTTAACGCCAGACCGCTTTTTTCAGCATTAGTATTCCCACGTCTCCGGGTTAATCCCCATCTCACGCATGATCTCTTTTGCCGCTTCCGGAATTTCGTCGCTGCGCTCTTTACGCAGGTCGGCATCATCCGGCAGAGGTTGCCCGGTAAAGGCATGCAGAAACGCTTCGCACAGCAGTTCGCTGTTGGTAGCGTGACGCAGGTTGTTCACCTGACGACGCGTGCGTTCATCGGTGAGGATTTTTAACACCTTAAGAGGAATGGAAACCGTAATCTTTTTGACTTGTTCACTCTTCTTGCCGTGCTCAGCGTATGGGCTGATATATTCGCCGCTCCATTCAGCCATGAGATACTTAATCCTCTTCGTCAATAAATTGAAACCAGACCACACAATTAATGTGGGTAATGGCCATAAACCCGCATAGTTTACCGTACAGGCGCTACCGTGACATCGTGTAATGCACCTGTCGGCGTGATAATGCATGTAATTTTAACGGTTATTGGGGAATTGCTCAATCTATACGCAAAGAAGTTTAGATGTCCAGATGTATTGACGTCCATTAACACAATGTTTACTCTGGTGCCTGACATTTCACCGACAAAGCCCAGGGAACTTCATCACATGACGCGTAAACAGGCCACCATCGCAGTGCGTAGTGGGTTAAATGACGACGAACAGTATGGTTGCGTTGTCCCTCCAATCCATCTTTCCAGCACCTATAACTTTACCGGATTTAACGAGCCGCGCGCGCATGATTACTCGCGTCGCGGCAATCCAACGCGCGATGTGGTTCAGCGTGCGCTGGCAGAACTGGAAGGCGGTGCTGGTGCAGTGCTTACTAATACCGGCATGTCCGCGATCCACCTGGTGACTACCGTCTTTTTGAAACCCGGCGATCTACTGGTTGCGCCACACGACTGCTACGGCGGCAGCTATCGCCTGTTTGACAGCCTGGCGAAACGCGGTTGCTATCGCGTGTTGTTTGTTGATCAAGGTGATGAGCAGGCATTGCAGGCGGCACTGGCGGAAAAACCTAAACTGGTGCTGGTAGAAAGCCCAAGTAATCCATTGTTACGCGTCGTGGATATTGCGAAAATCTGCCATCTGGCAAGGGAAGTCGGGGCGGTGAGCGTGGTGGATAACACCTTCTTAAGCCCGGCATTGCAAAATCCGCTGGCATTGGGTGCCGATCTGGTGTTGCATTCATGTACGAAATATCTGAACGGCCACTCTGACGTGGTGGCCGGCGTGGTGATTGCTAAAGACCCGGACGTTGTCACTGAACTTGCCTGGTGGGCAAACAATATTGGCGTGACGGGCGGCGCGTTTGACAGCTATCTGCTACTGCGAGGGTTGCGTACTCTGGTGCCGCGTATGGAGCTGGCCCAGCGCAACGCGCAGGCGATTGTGAAATATCTGCAAACCCAGCCGTTGGTGAAAAAACTGTATCACCCGTCGCTGCCGGAAAATCAGGGGCATGAAATTGCCGCGCGCCAGCAAAAAGGCTTTGGCGCAATGTTGAGTTTTGAACTGGATGGCGATGAGCAGACGCTGCGTCGTTTCCTGGGCGGGCTGTCGTTGTTTACGCTGGCGGAATCGTTAGGGGGAGTGGAAAGTTTAATCTCTCACGCCGCAACCATGACACATGCAGGCATGGCGCCAGAAGCGCGTGCTGCCGCCGGGATCTCCGAGACGCTGCTGCGTATCTCCACCGGTATTGAAGATGGCGAAGATTTAATTGCCGACCTGGAAAATGGCTTCCGGGCTGCAAACAAGGGGTAAAAATGAGTGTGATTGCGCAGGCAGGGGCGAAAGGTCGTCAACTGCATAAATTTGGTGGCAGTAGTCTGGCTGATGTGAAGTGTTATTTGCGTGTCGCGGGCATTATGGCTGAGTACTCCCAGCCCGACGATATGATGGTGGTTTCCGCCGCCGGTAGCACCACTAACCAGTTGATTAACTGGTTGAAACTAAGCCAGACCGATCGTCTCTCTGCGCATCAGGTTCAACAAACGTTGCGTCGTTATCAGTGCGATCTGATTAGCGGCTTGTTACCCGCCGAACAAGCCGATAGCCTCATTAGCGCCTTTGTCAGCGATCTGGAGCGTCTGGCGGCGCTGCTCGACAGCGGTATTAACGACGCGGTGTATGCAGAAGTGGTGGGCCACGGGGAAGTGTGGTCAGCACGCTTAATGTCTGCGGTGCTTAATCAACAAGGGCTGCCAGCGGCATGGCTTGATGCCCGCGAGTTTTTACGCGCCGAACGCGCCGCACAACCGCAGGTTGATGAAGGGCTTTCTTATCCGTTGCTGCAACAGCTACTGGTACAACATCCGGGCAAACGTCTGGTGGTGACTGGGTTTATCAGCCGTAACAACGCTGGTGAAACGGTGCTGCTGGGGCGTAACGGTTCCGACTATTCCGCGACACAAATCGGTGCGCTGGCGGGCGTTTCTCGCGTAACCATCTGGAGCGACGTCGCCGGGGTATACAGCGCCGACCCGCGTAAAGTGAAAGATGCCTGTCTGCTGCCGTTGCTGCGTCTGGATGAAGCCAGCGAACTGGCGCGTCTGGCGGCTCCCGTTCTTCACGCCCGTACTTTACAGCCAGTATCCGGTAGCGAAATCGACCTGCAGCTGCGCTGTAGTTACACGCCAGACCAAGGTTCCACGCGTATTGAACGTGTGCTGGCCTCCGGTACTGGTGCGCGTATTGTCACCAGCCATGATGATGTCTGCTTGATTGAGTTTCAGGTGCCCACCAGCCAGGATTTCAAACTGGCGCATAAAGAGATCGACCAAATCCTGAAACGTGCTCAGGTGCGTCCACTGGCAGTTGGCGTGCATAACGATCGCCAGTTGCTGCAATTTTGCTACACCGCAGAAGTCGCTGACAGTGCGCTGAAAATCCTCGACGAAGCGGGATTACCCGGCGAACTGCGCCTGCGTCAGGGGCTGGCACTGGTGGCGATGGTTGGGGCGGGCGTCACCCGTAACCCGCTGCATTGCCACCGCTTTTGGCAGCAATTGAAAGGCCAGCCGGTCGAGTTTACCTGGCAGTCGGATGACGGCATCAGCCTGGTGGCAGTACTGCGCACCGGACCAACCGAAAGCCTGATTCAGGGGCTGCATCAGTCCGTCTTCCGTGCAGAAAAACGCATCGGCCTGGTGCTGTTCGGCAAGGGCAATATCGGCTCCCGCTGGCTGGAACTGTTCGCCCGCGAGCAGAGTACGCTCTCGGCACGCACCGGCTTTGAATTTGTGCTGGCAGGCGTGGTGGACAGCCGTCGCAGCCTGTTGAGCTACGACGGGCTGGACGCCAGCCGCGCGTTAGCCTTCTTCAACGATGAAGCGGTCGAGCAGGATGAAGAGTCGCTGTTCCTGTGGATGCGCGCCCATCCGTATGATGATTTAGTGGTGCTGGATGTTACTGCCAGCCAGCAGCTTGCTGATCAATATCTCGATTTCGCCAGCCACGGTTTCCACGTCATCAGTGCCAACAAACTGGCGGGAGCCAGCGACAGCAATAAATATCGCCAGATCCACGACGCCTTCGAAAAAACCGGGCGTCACTGGCTGTACAATGCCACCGTCGGTGCGGGCTTGCCGATCAACCATACCGTGCGCGATCTGATCGACAGCGGCGATACTATTTTGTCGATCAGTGGGATCTTCTCCGGCACGCTCTCCTGGCTGTTCCTGCAATTCGATGGTAGCGTGCCGTTTACCGAGCTGGTGGATCAGGCCTGGCAGCAGGGCTTAACCGAACCTGACCCGCGTGACGATCTCTCTGGCAAAGACGTGATGCGCAAGCTGGTGATTCTGGCGCGTGAAGCAGGTTACAACATCGAACCGGATCAGGTACGCGTGGAGTCGCTGGTGCCTGCCCATTGCGAAGGCGGCAGCATCGACCACTTCTTTGAAAATGGCGATGAACTTAACGAGCAGATGGTGCAACGGCTGGAAGCTGCCCGTGAAATGGGGCTGGTGCTGCGCTACGTAGCGCGTTTCGATGCCAACGGCAAAGCGCGTGTAGGCGTGGAAGCGGTACGTGAAGACCATCCGCTGGCATCATTGCTGCCGTGCGATAACGTCTTTGCCATCGAAAGCCGCTGGTATCGCGATAATCCGCTGGTGATCCGTGGGCCTGGCGCAGGGCGCGACGTCACCGCCGGGGCGATTCAGTCGGATATCAACCGACTGGCGCAGTTGTTGTAATCCTGAGCCAGAGAAAGCAGTATTTTCGTTACGCGCCCTGCGGAAAGCGGGGCGCTGTGAGTAAATTCTGCCTGTTTATGTAGCCAGTCGATAAAATGTCTGCTGGTTGCTAATGAGAGCATTTCAGCTTTGCTGTTATTTCCGCCCGTTAATGCACATACCATTTTACGATTTTTTCCCTGAACCCAGAGTTGCCACTGATTTTTCCACCAGCCGTGATAAGTTGTTCCCTGAAAACTCCAGGACGTATTATCGGTACAGTCAGTTATTTCCTCTTCAATAAACCAAATTTCACCTTGCTGTTGGCGAAACAGATCAGCCCAAACCGTAATAATGGCGCCTCTTAAAAAACACTCGTGTGAAATAACCTGTGTTTTAACTGTCGGGAATAGAATATTCAGTACCCTGAAATGCCCGTGCGCTGTGATAACCGGACGCAGAATAGCGCCTTTAGCATTGCGCTTGAGCGCTGCACTGCCATACTGAATTTCATCAAACTGACTGCGGCGTAGAAATTGTGCTTCGCGCATATCAACGCGTTGTACAATATTATTGTTGTGTAACTCTGGTTCTGCATTTCCTCTGTATCGATAATGCAGACTTTCTCCAGCCTGATGCTGCGTGTAATTAGTAGAAAGATGAAGAATATTACCGCGCAGAGCATCAAAACTCATTAAAACATACAGTTTCTGTCCACTGCTACCCCCCTGAAATGGCACCAGAAGAGCAACCGTTTCGATTATTTCGGGAGGCGTTATTTCTTTCTGATATTGTTTAGGTGTCCAGACTTTTTTGCAGTTACGGCATTGAATGCGTTGCGAACCCTGTGGATTGTGACCATAACAAATTGTCTCTGTGCCATAACATACCGGGCAGAAATGCCCCTTCTCCGAGGCCCATGTAGATAAGTGAACTGTCAACCAGTCACGAAATTGTTGTTCGTCAAACAACGGTGGATAGCTTCCACATGCCCGGCAGTGCAATGCTGCATAACCCAGTCGATAGTCAGGCCAGCTGTAATCTGTCGATGTTGACCGTCCTAAATTACGGCAACCAAACGACTTGCAGGCATTAATCGTAAACAGAGTCGACATATATCACCAACGATTTCACAAGGTCGTTGATTTTGTCCGGCAACGCTCCCTTGTGGATGTGATTACTCTCACATAAATAACTCTTTCAGAACGTAATGTAGCAATCCTTTAAATCACTGAAAGGGACTATTTATGAAAATTAAAATGCTTGCTGCGGGTATTGCATTAACACTGCCGTTCTGGGCTTGCGCCAAAGATGTCACTATCATTTATACCAATGATCTCCATGCACATGTAGAGCCTTATAAAGTGCCATGGATCGCTGACGGTAAACGAGATATTGGCGGCTGGGCAAATATCACTACGCTGGTTAAACAAGAAAAAGCAAAAAATAAAGCGACATGGTTTTTTGATGCAGGTGACTATTTTACCGGGCCCTATATTAGCAGCCTGACCAAAGGCAAAGCTATTATCGATATTATGAATACCATGCCGTTTGATGTCGCCACAATAGGCAACCATGAATTTGACCACGGCTGGGACAACACATTATTACAGTTGAGTCAGGCAAAATTCCCGATTGTGCAGGGCAATGTTTTTTATCAGAACAGCAGTAAATCATTCTGGGATAAGCCCTATACCATCATCGAAAAAGACGGTGTGAAAATAGGCGTTATAGGTTTGCACGGAGTATTTGCCTTTAATGACACGGTATCCGCTGCCACGCGAGTGGGTATTGAGGCGCGCGATGAAATTAAATGGCTACAACGTTATATCGATGAACTCAAAGGCAAGGTTGATTTGACCGTCGCCCTGATCCACGAAGGTGTTCCGGCCCGCCAGTCCAGTATGGGAGGCACAGATGTGCGTCGCGCGTTGGATAAAGATATTCAGACGGCAAGTCAGGTGAAAGGACTGGATATTTTGATCACCGGACATGCACATGTGGGTACGCCGGAACCGATTAAAGTCGGCAATACGCTCATCCTCTCTACTGACAGCGGCGGGATTGATGTGGGCAAACTGGTACTGGACTATAAAGAGAAGCCGCATGATTTTACGGTGAAAAACTTCGAGCTTAAAACCATTTACGCCGACGAGTGGAAGCCCGATCCACAAACGAAACAGGTGATCGACGGCTGGAATAAAAAACTTGATGAAGTGGTGCAACAAACGGTGGCGCAATCGCCGGTTGAATTAAAACGTGCCTATGGTGAATCGGCTTCCCTCGGGAACCTGGCGGCTGACGCTTTACTGGCAGCGGCAGGTAAAAACACCCAAATAGCCTTAACCAACTCTGGCGGTATCCGCAATGAGATCCCTTCGGGGGCGATTACGATGGGCGGCGTCATCAGTACGTTCCCGTTCCCCAACGAACTGGTGACGATGGAACTCACGGGTAAACAGTTACGCAGTTTGATGGAACACGGCGCAAGTTTGAGTAATGGCGTTTTGCAGGTATCGAAAGGCCTGGAAATGAAGTACGACAGCAGTAAGCCGGTTGGTCAGCGGGTTATCTCACTGACTGTGAATGGCAAACCGATTGAAGATGCGACGGTTTACCCTATTGCTACTCAGAGTTTCCTTGCTGATGGTGGAGATGGTTTTAGCGCCTTTACCGAAGGGAAAGCGCGCAACACAACGGGCGGTTATTACGTTTATCACGCCGTGGTTGATTACTTCAAAGCGGGTAACACCATCACGGATGAACAGCTCAACGGTATGCGTGTGAAAGATATCAAGTAAACATACGCATTGAGTTGGTTTACACCTTATTGCCGGATGACGATATCGACGTACATCTCATTCGGCATGTGTATTACGCCGATTCCCGCACCACCAGTTGCCCGGAAAGCGCAATTCTTTGGGTTTGCAAATCCGGGTCTTTTAATTTGCGAATCATCAGGGTCGCTGCCTGGCGTCCGGTTTCTTCACTGGCGGAAGATACATAGGTGAAAACAGGAGAGGTCAGGTTGATATGCAGCATATCTTCAAAACCAATTAGCGCTACCTGCTGGGTCAGAAAGACGTCTTTCCCGACGGTACGCCCCACCTGATGTATGCCGTTGATGCTGCCAATCATGGCCTCGGGCGAATGGCAGAGCAGGGCGGTAATGGCGTTGTTATTTTCCAGCAACTGGCGCGTTGCCATGCTGGCAGCCCAGGTGTCACCGTCACAGGCTGGCGTGAACTCGTCACGACAAGCAATGCCAAATTTTGCCAGGGTCTGGCGAAAACCAACCAGTCGCTGCTGACGGATAAGATCACTTTCTCTGCCACCGAGATAGGCAATGTAACGATGGCCGCGCTCAATTAAATAACGTGTGGCAAGACTTGCTGCCTGCTGGTTGTCACGCAACACCAGGTTGCACTCATCTTTGATAGGCGTTTGTGACGCGACAACAAGGGGAAGCGAACACTGGCGGATTAGCGTGGGGAGGGTTTCACGATGCGCATCGGAAGCCAGATAAATCACTCCGGCAACACCTTGTTGCTTGAAGGAAAGTAAACAACGTTCAAGATGTTCATGTTCGTTCTGTGGTTGCCCAAGGAATACCATATAGCCCCTGGCTTCCAGTTCCTGAACAATACTGGCCATCACTTTGATGGAAAAGCTATCGCTAAAATCACGTAAAATCAGTCCGATAATATTTGACGTGTGGGAACGTAAATTGGCGGCGGCAACATTATGCACGTAGCCCAGTTCGTCAATAGCAGCATGAACTTTCCCGATGGTCGCCTCTGAGATTTTCCCTTTCTGGCGCAGCACTAGCGACACGGTAGAGACGGAAACTCCGGCTCTTTTGGCAACATCAATTATGCTGACTTTCTTCAAACTCACTCCCTGAACAACGTTGATTCTTTAAATAGCAAGAAGGTTCTGGTCAGGGACCAGAACCTCTGACATCGAGTAATCTTAAGGCTATTTACCGATCATCGTCGACATGGTTTGCGCGATAAATTGCGCTCGCGCGCCAAAAATGACCTGAATGCCGTTATCGCCAACAAAAACCACGCCACGGGCGCCAATATTATTTAGACCATCCTGATCCACCGCTTCTTTATCAGAGACTTCCAGACGTAAACGCGTGATGCAGGAGCCTACCGATTTAATGTTTTGCTGACCGCCAAGCAGCGTGATGATTTCTGTTGCCAGCTCGTCATCGGTTTTATCATTAGCGCTAACCGTAGTTTCAGTACGACCAGGCGTTTTCACATCAAAACGACGAATAACAAAGCGGAAGGTGAAGTAGTAGATCACCGCCATTGGCACGCCGACGATAATGGCGCTCAGGAAGTTGGTTTTATAGCCGTTAAAGGATGGCAGGATGCCAAACGAAATATAGTCAATCAGCCCCGCAGAGAAGGATTTGGCAATATGTGCATGCAGCAGATACATCGCCATATAGGAAAGGCCCGCCATTATGGCATTGAAGATATACAGCACAGGGGCGACAAAGATAAATGTAAATTCAACGGGTTCTGTAATACCGGTCAGAAAACAGGTTAATGCGGCAGAGAACAGAATACCGGCGGCAATTTTCTTATTCTTTGTGTGCGCTTCATGGTACATCGCCAGGCACGCCGCAGGCAGGGCAAACAGCATCAGGGGGAATTCGCCTTGCATAAATTTACCGGCGTCATGATAACTGTCGCTGCTAAATGATTTCACCCCTTCTTCCAACATCTTGAACCAAATCGTCTGATCGCCGTGAATCATTTGCCCGGCATGGGTAGTGTAATCCCCAAAAGAATACCAAAACGACGGATACCAGATGTGGTGCAAGCCAAGCGGAATGAGCGCTCGTTCAGTTACACCAAAAATAAAGGTCGATGCTGCCTGGTTGTTACCATTAACGATAACCGATAATGCATCGATTCCTGACTGAATGTGTTGCCAGACATAGGGCAGTAACAGGCCAAGAATGAAGGAGAGAAAAGCCGTCGCGATAGCGACAAAGCGTTTCCCGGAGAAAAAACCAAGGAATTCTGGCAATTGCATGGTATGAAAACGGTTGTAACACCACGCCGCCAGGATCCCGCATATCAGGCCGCCAAAAACGCCCATTTGCAATGTAGGGATACCCACCACCATCGCGTATTTGCCGCCTTGCCCGGCCATTTCTGGCGTGATGCTAAGTACGGTGCTGATGGTGATATTGGTGACAAAAACGGAAACGGCTGCGGATAACGCCGCAATTCCTGATTCAGAAGCCAGCCCTACGGCGGAACCGATAGCAAAAAGCATCGGCAAGTTATCAAAAATAATGCCGCCTGCATTCATCATCAACGGCAAATGGAATTTATCTCCGAACGCCAGTAACAGCCCAGCGGCAGGCAGAAGCGAAATTGGCAGCATTAGGGCGCGACCAATCATCGACAATTTAGAAAGTGACTTCACGAAACTCGACATCAGATTCATGCTGATTTCCCCCGAATAGCGCATAAATCTGCGCGAATTAGTCTTTTTTTGTATAAGTAGAACGTTCTAGTAGAACGTTCTACTTATCGTGGGGGATGCATAATTGCTCTGCAACATAATTTTGGAGAAATTGTTAATAGTTTGAAGTAGTTCAAATAATAAACATGCAGTATTGAATGCAAATTATGGTATCTATTTGTTTTATTTAAATAAGTGTCTAGCTAACACAGACGAGCATATTAATTAACTCTTATTTAAATAAATTTGAAGCCGATGGCTTATCCGTTTATTCATTACTTCGCGCGCGATAATGTGAGAGAACCCATTTACCCTCACATTCAAATGAAGAAAATTCATCTTCACTGATTATTCCTCACCATCATGGGGCATTTTTCGGTTGACGCCCCTCGGCTTTTCCTTCATCTTTACATCTGGACGTCTAAATGGATAGATGTTCACAACACAACATATAACTACAAGCGATTGATGAGGTAAGGTATGAGCTTTTTTCACGCCAGCCAGCGGGATGCCCTGAATCAGAGCCTGGCCGAAGTCCAGGGGCAGATTAATGTTTCGTTCGAATTTTTCCCGCCGCGTACCAGTGAAATGGAGCAGACCCTGTGGAACTCCATCGATCGTCTTAGCAGCCTGAAACCGAAATTTGTTTCAGTGACCTATGGCGCAAACTCCGGCGAGCGCGACCGTACGCACAGCATCATTAAAGGCATTAAAGACCGTACTGGTCTGGAGGCTGCACCGCATCTCACCTGCATTGATGCGACGCCTGACGAGCTGCGGACCATCGCCCGCGACTACTGGAATAACGGTATTCGCCATATCGTGGCGCTGCGTGGCGACCTGCCGCCGGGAAGCGGTAAGCCGGAAATGTATGCCTCTGACCTGGTGACGCTGTTAAAAGACGTCGCGGATTTCGATATCTCCGTGGCGGCGTATCCGGAGGTGCATCCGGAAGCGAAAAGCGCCCAGGCGGATTTGCTTAACCTGAAACGCAAAGTGGACGCCGGCGCCAATCGCGCAATTACCCAATTCTTCTTTGATGTCGAAAGCTACCTGCGTTTTCGTGATCGCTGCGTTTCGGCGGGTATCGATGTGGAAATTATTCCTGGCATTTTGCCCGTCTCTAACTTTAAACAGGCGAAGAAATTTGCTGACATGACCAACGTACGCATTCCGGCGTGGATGGCGCAAATGTTTGATGGTCTGGATGACGACGCCGAAACCCGCAAGCTGGTGGGCGCGAATATTGCGATGGATATGGTGAAGATTTTAAGCCGTGAAGGAGTGAAAGATTTCCACTTCTATACGCTTAACCGCGCTGAAATGAGTTACGCGATTTGCCACACATTGGGTGTCCGACCTGGTTTATAAGTGCTTTGGTTTCTGTAAAAATCACACGGTGATCACAAAATTAAAACAAAGCACAAAATGCCTCCTCGAAGCGAGGGGGCAGACAAGTAAAACTATTGACTCGCTTTTTCTCCTTCATTCCTTAAAAGAACAGAGAGAAAACAGGGATAAAACCCTTTTTTATAAGGTATTTGTCCGTAATCGGACATAATCAAAAAGGCTTATTTAAGATCAATTTGATCTACATCTCTTTAACTAATGATATGTAAGATCCCAACTATCGCATCCGTGGATTAATTCAATTATAACTTCTCTCTAACGCTGTGTATCGTAAGGGTAACACTGTAGAGGGAGTATATTGATGAGCACGTCAGACGATATCCATAACACAACAGCAGCCGGAAAATGCCCGTTCCATCATGGCGGTCATGACCAGAGCGCCGGTGCGGGAACAACCACTCATGACTGGTGGCCAAAACAACTCCGTGTTGACCTGTTAAACCAACATTCTAACCGTTCTAACCCACTGGGTGAGGACTTCGACTACCGCAAAGAATTTAGCAAGCTAGATTACTACGGCCTGAAAAAAGATCTGAAAGATCTGCTGACAGAGTCTCAACCGTGGTGGCCAGCAGACTGGGGCAGCTACGCTGGTCTGTTTATTCGTATGGCCTGGCACGGCGCGGGGACTTACCGTTCAATCGATGGTCGCGGCGGCGCGGGTCGTGGTCAGCAACGTTTTGCACCGCTCAACTCCTGGCCGGATAACGTCAGCCTGGATAAAGCGCGTCGTCTGTTGTGGCCAATCAAACAAAAATATGGTCAGAAAATCTCCTGGGCCGACCTGTTTATCCTCGCGGGTAACGTGGCGCTGGAAAACTCCGGTTTCCGTACCTTCGGTTTTGGTGCCGGTCGTGAAGACGTCTGGGAACCGGATCTGGATGTTAACTGGGGTGATGAAAAAACCTGGCTTGCCCACCGTAACCCGGAAGAACTGGCAAAACGCCCATTAGCAGCAACCGAAATGGGGCTGATTTACGTTAACCCGGAAGGACCAAATGCCAGTGGCGAACCACTTTCTGCGGCTGCAGCTATTCGCGCGACATTTGGCAATATGGGGATGAACGACGAAGAAACCGTTGCGCTGATCGCGGGTGGTCATACGTTAGGTAAAACTCACGGCGCAGGCCCGGCAACGCACGTAGGTCCTGATCCAGAAGCGGCCCCGATCGAAAACCAGGGCTTAGGCTGGAAAAGTGATTTTGGTTCCGGTGTCGGTGCTGATGCCATTACGTCAGGTCTGGAAGTGGTCTGGACCCAGACGCCGACCCAGTGGAGCAACTATTTCTTCGAAAACCTGTTCAAGTATGAGTGGGTACAGACTCGTAGCCCGGCAGGCGCCATCCAGTTTGAAGCTGTAGATGCACCGGAAATTATCCCAGATCCGTTCGATCCGTCGAAGAAACGTAAGCCGACGATGCTGGTCACTGACCTGACGCTGCGTTTTGATCCAGAGTTTGAGAAGATTTCACGTCGCTTCCTTGACGATCCGCAAGCGTTCAACGAAGCCTTTGCCCGTGCGTGGTTCAAACTGACGCACAGGGATATGGGGCCGAAATCTCGTTACATCGGACCGGAAGTGCCGAAAGAAGATCTGATCTGGCAAGATCCGCTGCCACATGCGTTCTTCAACCCGAGCGAGGAAGATATCCTTAACCTGAAGACGGCGATTGCTGAGTCTGGTCTCTCTGTGAGCGAGCTGGTTTCTGTTGCCTGGGCTTCTGCCTCCACCTTCCGCGGTGGGGATAAACGTGGCGGTGCCAACGGTGCGCGTCTGGCATTAGCTCCGCAGCGCGACTGGGAGGTTAATGCCGCAGCAGCACGCGCATTGCCGGTGCTGGAGGGGATCTATAAATCCTCACACACGGCTTCACTCGCTGACATTATTGTTCTCGCCGGTGTTGTTGGTGTCGAAAAAGCGGCGAGTGCTGCGGGTATCAGCATCAGTGTTCCGTTCACACCAGGTCGCGTAGATGCACGTCAGGATCAGACGGATATCGAGATGTTCGAGCTGCTCAAACCTGTTGCTGATGGTTTCCGTAACTATCGCGCTGCGTCGGGCGAGGCTACCACTGAATCACTGCTGATCGATAAAGCGCAGCAACTGACGCTGACTGCACCAGAAATGACTGTGCTGGTGGGCGGGATGCGTGTGCTGGGCGCCAACTTCGATGGCAGCAAAAACGGTGTCTTCACTGACCGTGTGGGCGTATTGAGCAATGACTTCTTTGTGAACTTGCTGGATATGCGCTACGA
Organism: Escherichia sp. E1130; assembly: GCF_005781065.1. NCBI lineage: Bacteria > Pseudomonadati > Pseudomonadota > Gammaproteobacteria > Enterobacterales > Enterobacteriaceae > Escherichia > Escherichia sp. E1130. Next base: position 33,128 of record NZ_VATL01000001.1, on the reverse strand, counting down.
GTGGAAAGCGACCGACGAATCGAAAGAGCTGTTCGAAGGCCGTGATCGTGAAACGGGTGAAGTGAAATACACCGCCAGCCGTGCGGACCTGGTATTTGGTTCTAACTCCGTTCTGCGTGCACTGGCAGAAGTTTACGCCAGCAGCGATGCCCACGAGAAATTTGTTAAAGACTTCGTGGCAGCATGGGTGAAAGTGATGAACCTCGACCGTTTCGACCTGCTGTAATCTGACCTTCTTCAGCGACTGCCTTTCAGGCAGTCGCTGAAGTTTCTTTACCGGCGTATAGTGTCCACAGGAAAACTACACACTGGATCTCTCATGTCTGCCGCAGGAAAGAGCAACCCACTGGCAATCAGTGGCCTGGTTGCGCTCACACTTATCTGGAGTTATAGCTGGATTTTCATGAAGCAAGTCACCAGCTACATCGGTGCCTTCGACTTCACCGCCTTACGCTGCATTTTCGGCGCTCTCGTTTTATTCATCGTTCTTTTGTTACGTGGTCGCGGAATGCGCCCGACGCCGTTTAAATACACCTTAGCCATTGCCCTGTTACAAACCTGCGGGATGGTTGGCTTGGCGCAGTGGGCGCTGGTCAGCGGTGGAGCGGGGAAAGTGGCGATCCTGAGCTATACCATGCCGTTCTGGGTGGTGATTTTCGCCGCGTTGTTTCTCGGTGAACGCCTGCGACGTGGGCAATATTTCGCGATTCTGATTGCCGCTTTCGGTTTATTTTTGGTGTTGCAGCCGTGGCAACTCGATTTCTCTTCGATGAAAAGCGCCATGCTGGCGATCCTCTCCGGCGTCAGTTGGGGGGCGAGCGCCATTGTCGCTAAACGCCTTTACGCCCGTCATCCGCGCGTGGATCTATTGTCGTTAACATCCTGGCAGATGCTGTATGCGGCGCTGGTGATGAGCGTGGTCGCCTGGCTGGTGCCGCAACGTGAAATTGACTGGCAGCCCACCGTGTTCTGGGCGCTGGCCTACAGTGCAATTCTGGCGACGGCGCTGGCGTGGAGCTTATGGTTGTTTGTATTGAAAAACTTGCCTGCCAGTATTGCCAGTTTAAGCACACTGGCCGTTCCCGTTTGCGGCGTACTCTTTTCCTGGTGGCTGCTCGGTGAGAATCCTGGTGCGGTTGAAGGTAGCGGTATTGTGCTGATTGTGCTGGCATTGGCGCTGGTGAGCCGTAAGAAAAAAGAAGCCGTCAGTGTAAAAAGGATCTGAATTTTTTCTTCATGTGGGGCGAGCTCTTATTTAACAAAATAGCGATAGTGCCCCACAATCCGCCAGCTAAACAGCACATCTTCTTCCTGCGCGCCCGCGCCAATGTTATGTATCACCAGCGGCGTACCGTCGCGGGCGAAGCCATCTGAAACTACCCCAATATGTGCCAGCCCGTTGTCCAGTCGCCAGGAGACAATATCGCCCGCTTGATAGTCACCAGCGTTTTTGCTGGTGGGGCGTGTTTTATCGTGGCGGGTAAACCAGGTTTCCAGATTAGGCACCCGACGGTGATCGATGTTGCTGTCAGGGCGCTTTAACTTCCACTTTTGCGGATAATCGGCAAAATTCTTCGCCATATCTTCGTGAACCAGTTTCTGCAAATCGACCTTCTGGCTGCGCAAGGCGCGGATCACCACATCGGAACATACGCCGCGTTCTTGCGGGACATCACCGCCAGGATAGGTAAGCTGCACATACGCCGGATCGTAAAATAGCGTGCTGCCAATTTGCTGTCTGGCACCGTCCGCGATGGCAAGATTGGTGTTGGCCTGGATTTGTACCACGGCTGGTGGAACGGCGGGAGATTTTAAGGGGGGGGCTGGTAAATGCCGTTAGCAGGCTGACCAGCGCCAGTGAAGCTTTCATCTGTTTCATCCGTGAAAATAAGAGTCACAGATTCGACCTTCCGGGCTAACGATTGTTCTGTGGAGAAAATGTCCAGAAGCGGATAAAAAAACTCCCAATCAACGTGGGAGTTTCAGATTACTGGCACAGAGTGCCGGATGCAGCGTGAACGCCTTATTTGGCCTACAAAAACACGCAAATTCAATATATTGCAGAGATTAGGTAGGCCACATAAGCGTAGCGCATCAGGCTATTTTGTGTTCAAACTCCCGGATAAGCCGGGAGTTTGACATAGGTTATTCCCACTCTTGCAGGAAACGCTGACCGTACTGGTCGGCTACCAGCAGTGCGGCGTAAACCTGATCTGGCGTCGCGCCGCCAGGCATGTTGTGAATGGTTTCACCTTCTGCACATGCCGCTTCTGCCACAATTCGCATTTTCGCCGGGACATCTTCTTTAATATCCAGTTGAGCGAGAGTTATTGGCAAACCTACCGCATGGCTAAGTGCGGCTACGGTTTCGATTTCCTCAACCGGCGCGTTTTCCAGAACCAGCTGCGTCAGCGTACCGAATGCCACTTTTTCACCGTGATAATAGTGATGCGCATCTGGGATAGCGGTCAGGCCGTTATGCACCGCGTGTGCCGCCGCCAGACCACCGCTTTCAAAACCAACGCCGCTCAAATAGGTGTTCGCTTCAATCACGCGCTCCAGCGCCGGAGTCACTACATGCTGTTCGGCGGCAAGCATCGCTTTTTCGCCTTCTTCCAGCAGGGTGTTGTAGCACAGTTCAGCCAGCGCCAGCGCCGCCTGAGTACACTTACCGCCCGCCATGGTGGTCGCGCCGCTACGAGAGCATGCACGCGCTTCAAACCAGGTCGCCAGCGCATCACCAATACCCGCTGCTAACAGACGCGCAGGTGCGCCCGCGACGATTTTAGTATCGACAATGACCATATTCGGGTTATTTGGCAGCAGCAGATAGCGGTCAAATTCACCATCATCGGTGTAAATAACAGACAACGCACTGCACGGCGCGTCGGTAGAAGCGATGGTCGGTGCGATTGCTACCGGAACACCCATGAAATGCGCCAGTGCTTTGGCGGTATCAAGGGTTTTACCGCCGCCAATACCGAGAATCGCGCCACACTGTGCCGTTTCGGCAATGCCGCGCAGACGATCGATCTCATTTTGCGAACATTCACCGCCAAAGGGGGCGATTTCAACAACCAGCCCGGCATCTTTAAAGCTTTGCTCGACGGTTGCCTGAGCAAAACCTAATACAAATTTATCGCCAACAACCAACCAACGTTCTGCCAGCGGCTTCAGGTATTCGCCCAGGCGATTAATGACATCAGCGCCCTGGATGTATTTACCCGGTGATTGAATAATGCGGTCCATAATTGCTCCTTTAGAGATGAGTAGTGCCAAATGCGGCATTCCAGTCGTGCTCGAACTTCTCTATAGCCGACTCTACCGCAGGGGGGTTGAGCATTTGTTGCGCTACATCTAAGGGCAGTGTGATGGATTCACATCCTGCCAACAAACAATCCAGCGCCTGACGTGGTGTTTTAAAGCTGGCAGCCAGCACCATGCTTTCTGGCGCGTGCATTTCCAGTAACGCTTGCAGCTCCTGGACGGTACGAATGCCGTCTCCGCCCTGAGCGTCCACGCGATTTACATAGGGAGCAACGTATTTTGCCCCTGCCAGCGCGGCCAGCAATCCTTGCGCGGCGCTGTACACTGCGGTGCCAAGTGTAGTAATACCCTCTTTTTTCAACAATTTAATTGCTGCCAGACCTTCTGAGGTTACCGGAATTTTCACCACAATGCCCGGAATAACGTCGCGCAGGCGCTTCGCTTCCTCCACCATCCCCTGCGCGTCGCGGCTCATGGTCTGAGCAAACAGAATGCCTTCATCACCAATCGCTTTTTGCAGACGCGGCAGCACTTCCCAGATGGACTCCTTGCTGGCAGCGATAATGCTCGGGTTAGTTGTCACCCCGGCAATCGGGAATATGCGTGCCAGACGTTCGACTTCTGCGACGTTAGCGGTGTCCAGATACAGTTCCATGATGTTTCCTTTTACAGTTCCAGTTCATGTTGCAGCAGGCTGGCGATAGCGTCGGCAGAGGCGGCGTTAACCAGCGCGTTACGGAATTCTTCGTGCATGATGCGACGAGCGAGACGCGAGAAAATGCGCATATGCTGATCGCCCGCGGCGTGTTTGTTCAGCGTTAACATAATGATGAATTGCGCTTCATCATCGCCCCAGCGCACCGGCGCTTGCAGACGCGCTACGCTGATGGTGGATTGCTCAATGTGTTCTGATTTGCTGTGTGGAATGGCGAAACTAAAGCCCAGACCGGTAGAGAAAACGGCCTCGCGTGCCCACAAGTCGGCTTCCAGTTTACGCGGATAGCGGCAGCGGCCCGCCAGCAGCAGGTTATCGGTCATGCCTTTGAGCACTTCTTCTTTGCTGCGCCAGTCACTTTCCAGCGTGATGCACTCAGCGGTGACCAGCGGTGCGTCCTGTTGCGTCATACGGAATTGCGCCAGCAGGTGTTCCACTTCCAGCGAAGTTCGGCAGGCCATTGCCTGGTTGAGCAACTGGCGGCATTCGCGGCTATCAAGCTGTGCCATTCGCGCTTTCGCTGCCGGAATTGACGGTGCGCTCATGCTCAGTTCATCCAGACCTAAACCAATCAGCAACGGCAGCACGGAACCTTTCGCCCCCAGTTCTCCGCACAGACCAATCCATTTCCCCTGGCGATGCACCGCCTGCACGGCGTAATCGAGCGCCCGCAAGAATGCCGGATTCAGGCTGTTGTAGTGACGAGTAACCTTAGCGTTATCGCGATCCACCGCCAGCAGATACTGCGTCAGGTCGTTACTGCCGATACTAAAGAAATCAATCTCTTCGCAGCATTGATCGATGATGAACATCACCGACGGCACTTCCAGCATAATGCCGAGCTGAATCTTCTCATCAAACGGAATGTGTTCGTTACGTAGCTGCTGTTTGGCTTCTGCCAGTTTTTCTTTCACCCATAAGATCTCTTCCATTGAGGAGATCATCGGGATCATGATTTTCAGGCTGCCGTGAGCAGAGGCGCGCAGGATCGAGCGTAGTTGTGTGGTGAACAGCGAGGCGTATTCTTCATAAATACGCACCGCGCGATAACCGAGGAACGGGTTAGCTTCTGCCGGAATGTTCAGATAATCAACGGGTTTGTCACCGCCAATATCCATAGTGCGCACAATAATGCTGCGCCCGTTGGCGGACTCCAGCGCCTGACAAAAAATGTTGTACAGCTCGCTTTCGCCCGGTGCACTGGTGCGATCCATATAGAGCATTTCAGTGCGGAACAAACCAACGCCTTCCGCGCCATTGCCAAATGCGGCCTGCGCTTCCACGGAGTGGGCGATGTTCGCCGCGACTTCGATACGGATACCGTCAGCGGTACGCGCTTGCTGGGTCAGCCAGACACGCTGTTGCTCACGCAGAGCGTCCTGTACGCGGGCTTCTTGCTGATAATAACGGGCTACGGCTTCCCCTGGCTCAACCACAATTGCCCCGGCGTTGCCGTCGATATAAATCGTTTGTTGCTGCCACGGGGTAAGGGCATCGATATCCACACCAACCAGCGTCGGAATGTTGAACGAACGAGCAAGAATTACCGTGTGTGAGGTGGTGCCGCCGCTTTTGAGCAACAATCCTTTGAGGTGATTTTTATCCAGTTCGAGGAACTGGCTGGGGGTCAGTTCATCCGCCATACAAATAGCGGGATGTGTCAGTTTACCTGGCGCCGGAAAGCGTTGTTCACCGTAGATTTGCTGGAGTAACTGGAAGCACACGTCGCGCACATCCAGCGCACGCTCTTGCAGGTAGCTACTGCTGGAACGGGCGAACTCTTCGCAAAAGTGATTCGCACTGGCGACAATTGCTTCGGCGCAGCTTAATCCCTCGCTGACGCCTGCCAGTAAATGTTCGCGCAGGGAAGTGTCGCCAGCCAGCGAGCGGTGCGCTTCCAGAATCGCGCTGGTGGCACCGTCGCTATCCAGCAGACGAAACTCAATGTTTTTCATCACCAGCGTCAGGCCGTTTTCCAGCGCGGATTGCTCAGCGTCCACACCTTTGGCGGCGGGAAGATTACCCAGTGCGTTGAGATCTAACGATGAAATTGGCGTCAGCGTGCCGCCTGCGCTACCGCTACATACGGTGCGGGCGCGAATAATGCGCGGATTCAAATTAGTGAGTGAAACCGGCAGCGGCTCCAGCTCGTCAGATTTAACTTCTGCCAGCGGCGCATCGCAGTGGGGGAATTCATCACGTAGCCACTGGCTCAAACGCTGGTGTGCTGCTTGTTCGTCAGCCCCGGAAATCAGTAACTGGCAGTTATCGCCCACCAGTGTATCGGTGCCAATCAGCGCCAGGGCGCTTTTGGCGTTGCCTTTACGGTCAGTACGCAGGTTATGCCACTCAATTTGAGATGAAAAAGTATTACACAGCGTTTCAACGTGGCTTGCCGGACGCGCATGTACGCCGTTAGGCAGCTCACAAATAAATTCCACAATCAGGGCCATTGCCTCTCTCCCGGTACGGTTTTCTGTTTACAGGATAAGAGCGCATGGCAACGACCTGCCATGTGACAAATCTGCCAAAAGCTGGACAAATGTAATGTAACCGCCAATTTGCGACGCGTCTCACAAGACGCGCCATTCCGGCATGATTCCGAGTTAACGCAAGTTATGAGGCGGATCGCATTTTTGTACTGACATTACAAAAGTCCAGTAAATGGCCTTTTTATCCACTGTTTGACCTGCTTGCGATTGCCTATTGTTTCTCCCATCAAAAAATATGGACATAGGCTTGGGTAAGCCTGGGAGCGACTTATGAATGAGTTGGTACAGATCCTGAAAAACACTCGTCAGCACTTAATGACGGGCGTTTCACACATGATTCCCTTCGTGGTATCGGGCGGTATTTTGCTGGCGGTTTCCGTCATGTTGTATGGCAAAGGCGCAGTGCCGGATGCCGTAGCCGATCCGAATCTGAAAAAACTGTTTGATATCGGCGTTGCAGGTTTGACGCTGATGGTGCCTTTCCTCGCCGCTTACATCGGTTATTCCATTGCAGAACGTTCTGCGCTGGCCCCGTGTGCTATCGGTGCCTGGGTTGGTAACAGCTTTGGTGCGGGCTTCTTTGGTGCGCTGATCGCCGGGATTATCGGCGGCATTGTGGTGCATTACCTGAAGAAAATCCCGGTGCATAAAGTTCTGCGCTCGGTGATGCCTATCTTCATTATTCCGATCGTCGGTACCTTAATTACCGCTGGCGTCATGATGTGGGGGCTGGGCGAGCCGGTAGGCGCGTTGACTAACAGCCTGACTCAGTGGCTTCAGGGTATGCAGCAAGGCAGCGTTGTGATGCTGGCGGTGATTATGGGGCTGATGCTGGCGTTCGATATGGGCGGCCCGGTTAACAAAGTGGCCTATGCGTTTATGCTGATTTGCGTCGCTCAGGGTGTTTATACCGTGGTGGCAATTGCTGCCGTGGGGATCTGTGTTCCGCCGCTGGGCATGGGGCTGGCAACGCTGATTGGTCGTAAAAATTTCTCCGCAGAAGAGCGCGAAACCGGTAAAGCGGCGCTGGTAATGGGCTGTGTTGGCGTCACCGAAGGGGCGATTCCTTTCGCTGCCGCCGATCCGTTGCGTGTCATTCCTTCCATTATGGTAGGGACTGTCTGTGGCACGGTGACCGCAGCAATGGTAGGTGCGCAGTGCTATGCAGGCTGGGGTGGTCTGATTGTGCTGCCGGTGGTTGAAGGCAAGTTGGGTTACATCGCGGCAGTGGCTGTTGGGGCTGTAGCAACGGCTATCTGCGTTAACGTGCTGAAAAGTCTGGCGCGTAAAAATGGGTCTTCGACTGATGAGAAGGAAGACGACCTGGATCTGGATTTTGAAATTAATTAATTGAGGAACGAGCCATGACGAAAATTATTGCAGTAACCGCATGTCCTTCAGGTGTTGCCCATACCTATATGGCGGCAGAGGCGCTGGAAAGTGCCGCGAAAGCGAAAGGCTGGGAAGTGAAAGTAGAAACCCAGGGGTCGATTGGTCTGGAAAACGAACTGACTGCGGAAGACGTGGCGAGCGCCGATATGGTGATTCTGACCAAAGATATCGGCATCAAGTTTGAAGAGCGTTTTGCTGGCAAGACCATCGTGCGCGTCAACATCAGCGATGCGGTAAAACGTGCTGACGCCATCATGAACAAAATCGAAGCCCATCTGGCACAGACTGCTTGAGTTTTTAGCCCGCCTGAAACGGCGGGCTTGTTTTTCCCTACAGGAGTTCCTCATGACGAATCGTATCTCTCGCCTTAAAACTGCATTGTTTTCCAATACCCGTGAAATCTCGCTGGAGCGTGCGCTGCTTTACACTGCCAGTCATCGGCAAACTGAAGGCGAGCCGGTGATATTGCGTCGGGCGAGAGCAACAGCGTATATCCTTGAACATGTTGAAATTTCGATTCGTGATGAAGAACTGATTGCCGGTAACCGCACCGTAAAACCGCGCGCCGGGATTATGTCGCCGGAAATGGACCCTTACTGGTTGCTGAAAGAGTTGGATCAGTTCCCGACGCGCCCGCAAGACCGCTTCGCCATTAGCGAAGAAGATAAACGTATCTACCGCGAAGAGTTGTTCCCGTACTGGGAAAAACGTTCGATGAAAGATTTCATCAACGGGCAGATGACGGATGAAGTAAAAACCGCGACCAGCACGCAGATTTTTAGCATCAACCAGACGGATAAAGGCCAGGGACACATTATTATTGATTACCCGCGCCTGCTGAATCACGGGCTGGGTGAGCTGGTGGCGCAGATGCAGCAACATTGCCAGCAACAGCCTGAGAATCACTTTTATCAGGCAGCGCTGTTACTGCTGGAAGCCTCGCAGAAACACATTTTGCGTTACGCCGAACTGGCGGAAACGATGGCGGCAAACTGCACAGATGCCCAGCGTCGCGAAGAACTGCTGACTATTGCGGAGGTCTCCCGCCATAATGCCGAACATAAGCCGCAGACGTTCTGGCAGGCGTGCCAGTTGTTCTGGTACATGAACATCATCCTGCAATACGAATCCAACGCTAGTTCGCTGTCGCTGGGGCGCTTCGACCAGTATATGTTGCCGTTCTATCAGGCATCATTAACTCAGGGGGAAGATCCGGCGTTCCTGAAAGAACTGCTCGAATCTTTATGGGTGAAATGCAACGACATCGTACTGTTACGTTCTACCAGCAGCGCGCGTTATTTCGCAGGTTTCCCAACCGGGTATACCGCACTGCTCGGTGGGTTAACCGAGAACGGACGTAGCGCAGTGAACGTACTTTCGTTCCTTTGCCTCGATGCCTATCAAAGCGTGCAATTACCGCAACCGAACCTGGGCGTGCGCACTAACGCCTTGATCGACACGCCGTTCCTGATGAAAACCGCAGAAACCATTCGCCTCGGCACCGGTATTCCGCAAATCTTCAACGATGAAGTGGTGGTGCCCGCATTCCTCAACCGTGGCGTTTCGCTGGAAGATGCGCGCGATTATTCAGTGGTGGGCTGCGTGGAATTATCTATTCCTGGCAGAACCTACGGTCTGCACGACATCGCGATGTTTAACCTGCTGAAAGTGATGGAAATCTGCCTGCATGAGAATGAAGGCAATGCCGCGCTGAGCTATGACGGTTTGCTGGAACAGATCCGCGCCAAGATCAGCCACTACATCACCCTGATGGTTGAAGGCAGCAATATTTGTGATATCGGCCATCGCGACTGGGCACCTGTACCGCTGCTCTCGTCTTTTATCAGCGATTGTCTGGAAAAAGGTCGCGATATTACCGATGGCGGCGCGCGTTATAACTTCTCCGGTGTACAGGGGATCGGTATCGCCAACCTGAGTGATTCTCTCCATGCGTTGAAAGGGATGGTTTTTGATCAACAGCGTTTAAGTTTTGACGAATTGTTGTCGGTATTAAAAGCGAACTTCGCAACGGCAGAAGGCGAAAAAGTCCGCGCTCGCTTAATTAATCGCTTCGAGAAATACGGTAACGATATCGACGAGGTGGATAACATCAGCGCCGAGCTGTTGCGCCATTACTGCAAAGAAGTGGAAAAATACCAGAACCCGCGTGGTGGTTACTTCACGCCGGGATCGTATACCGTTTCTGCTCATGTCCCGTTGGGATCGGTGGTTGGTTCGACGCCAGACGGTCGTTTTGCCGGAGAACAACTGGCAGACGGCGGCTTGTCACCCATGCTGGGCCAGGATGGGCAAGGACCAACGGCGGTACTGAAGTCCGTCAGTAAGCTCGATAACACGCTGCTTTCTAACGGGACGTTGCTGAACGTGAAATTCACTCCAGCTACCCTGGAAGGTGACGCGGGATTACGCAAACTGGCCGACTTCTTACGGGCATTTACCCAGCTGAAGTTGCAGCATGTTCAGTTTAACGTGGTGAACGCCGACACGTTACGTGAAGCCCAATTACGCCCGCAGGACTATGCGGGGCTGGTGGTACGCGTTGCCGGATACAGCGCCTTCTTTGTCGAACTGTCGAAGGAGATCCAGGATGACATCATCCGCCGGACAGCGCATCAGCTGTAACGTTGTGGAAACGCGCCTCGATGATGTGGCGCGCATTTTCAACATTCAGCGTTATTCGCTGAATGACGGCGAGGGCATTCGCACGGTGGTCTTTTTTAAAGGCTGTCCGCATCTTTGCCCGTGGTGTGCTAATCCGGAGTCGATCTCCGGCAAAATCCAGACGGTGCGCAGAGAGGCGAAATGTCTGCACTGCGCGAAATGTTTGCGCGATGCGGATGAATGCCCCTCCGGGGCGTTTGAACGGATTGGTCGCGATATCAGCCTTGACGCTCTGGAACGGGAAGTGATGAAAGATGACATTTTCTTTCGCACGTCCGGTGGCGGCGTCACGCTTTCTGGTGGCGAAGTGTTGATGCAGGCGGAGTTTGCTACCCGTTTTTTGCAACGACTGCGGCTGTGGGGCGTGTCATGCGCCATCGAAACTGCCGGAGACGCGCCAGCCAGCAGGTTGTTACCGCTGGCGAAATTGTGCGATGAAGTGTTGTTCGATTTAAAAATTATGGACGCGACTCAGGCGCGGGATGTGGTGAAGATGAACCTGCCACGCGTACTGGAGAACCTGCGTTTGCTGGTGAGTGAGGGTGTCAACGTGATCCCGCGTTTGCCGCTGATCCCCGGCTTCACACTCAGCCGGGAGAATATGCAGCAGGCGCTGGACGTGCTGATCCCGCTGAATATCAGGCAGATCCACCTGTTGCCGTTTCATCAGTACGGCGAGCCGAAATACCGCCTGCTGGGGAAAACATGGTCGATGAAAGAGGTTTCTGCGCCGTCGTCAGTCGATGTGGCAACAATGCGCGAAATGGCAGAACGGGCCGGATTTCAGGTTACCGTGGGAGGTTAAAATGGCATACCTGGTGGCAGTAACCGCCTGCGTGAGCGGCGTGGCGCATACTTATATGGCGGCGGAACGGCTGGAAAAGTTGTGTCAGATAGAGAAGTGGGGCGTCAGCATTGAAACCCAGGGCGCGCTGGGAACGGAGAATCGTTTAGCGGACGAGGATATCCGCCGGGCGGATGTCGCGCTGTTGATTACGGATATTGAGCTTTCCGGTGCCGAGCGATTTGAACATTGTCGCTACGTGCAATGCAGTATCTACGCGTTCCTGCGTGAGCCGCAGCGGGTGATGAGCGCGGTGCGCAAAGTGCTTTCTGCGCCGCAGCAAACCCATCTTATTCTGGAGTAGTTGGTTTTTCTGTCAGTTGGCTGTGGTACTGCCGACGATATTCCGACGGCGAGCGTTCGGTATTTTTACGAAACAGACGGCAGAAGTAGTTGCTGTCGACAAAGCCGCAGGCGTGCGCCACTTCTTTTACCTTCAGGTCATACCCTTTCAATAACGTTTTAGCGTGCTCCAGTCGCGTGTGATTCAGGTATTCGTTAAAACCAATGGCCCCCGTTTTTTGAAACAGATGCGAGAGGTAATTTGGCGAAATATAGAATGCCTGTGCGACAGATTCGCGGGTAAGCGCGGAGGCATAGCGTTCGTCGATATAATCACGAATAGCTTCGAATAGAGCCTGGCTGCGTGAGGCGGTCTGGATTTGGCTGCCAAGCAAATCGCGGCAGTGGCTAAGCAGGCTGGCGACGATAAGCCTTGCCGTTTGCTGCTCCTGTGGCTGCATTTGCATTTCATTGAGCGTTTGTAGCAGAAAAGAACCAATGCGCGGGCCGCGTCGGGCGACGTGCTGCTTCGCCAGATTTTGATACTGTTTGCCATCCCATTGCACGACGCTGAAGCCGAGTTGCTGTTTGCCAAACAGCACGCTAAAGGTGGTCGCGGGTGTTTTCCATTGTGGGAAATTCCAGCCGCCAGCGGGAACGTACAGCACATCGCCGGGAACTAACGTTGCTCCAGCGCCGGTATCAACAAACTCACCTTCCAGCACAATTTCCAGCCGTGGAAAATCGACCTGATACGCAAGATCGGGCGCCGGACCGTTGCTGCTGGCAAAGTAAATCTGGCGCAGCGACAGCGGGCCGTTTATCAGGCGGGAGAGCAGATAGCTGACGTCGTGATACATGTTATTCCCTTAGGTATGTAGACGGGAAAACAGTAACTGGCATTATAAAAAAAGGCCACCTGAAAAGTGTGGCCTGATGGGAGTTCGATGTAAACATTGTGGCAGTTTCAGTCGCCTTGTATTGCCGGATGCGGCGTGAACGCCTTATCCGGCAAATAGCATCTGGCTGATAATTACTGATTACCCACCTGATCGCCATACGGCAGAGTGTCGTAATCGATCAGCGCATTTTTCTTATACGGGTTACCAATCCAGCGGGTAGTTTCTTTGAACTGCGGATTCACCACCGAACGGGTTGGATCGTAACCGTCGTAAGATAAACCTGCCAAATCCGACCAGGTGTGGATCAGTTCCGCCAGGCTGTATTTACGATCAACATCCTGCGAGAAATCACGCGGATGAGTCGCCTGCCATTTTTCCGACGTCCACAGCAGGAACGGAATGGTGTACATATGGCGCGTCGGGTTATCTTCGTTACGCCCCTGAGTTTTGTGTGGCGGCGTGTCGTAAACCTCTTCACCGTGGTCAGAGAAGTAAACCAGGAAACCGTTCGGGTCTGCTGCTTTAAAGTCTTTAATCAGGCTGGCAACCACATGATCGTTATACAGGTTAGCGTTGTCATAGTCGTTATATGACTCCAGCTCTTCTGCGCTTAATCCCGGCGGAACATGATCGGTATTGCCATCAAACTTGCCCTGATTTTCCGGGTAACGGTATTTGTATTTGATATGCGTACCCAGCAGATGAACGATGATCAGTTTCTTCGGCGCAGGGTCCTTCAGCACTTCCTGGAACGGCTTCAGCACGTTGGTGTCGTATTCACGCGCACTCTGCGTACGTTGCTGGTTCATGTAGTACTGCTTGTCGGTCTGGCGCGAAAATACCGTCAGCATGGTGTTGCGGGCAGTCATCGTCTGCTGGTTGGTTATCCAGAAGGTTTTATAACCTGCCTGTTTCATCATGTTCATCAGTGACGGCTGTGTCAGATACAGGTCCGGGTTCTTTTCGTTGGCAAAGGTCAGCGCCTGTTGCAGGATTTCAATGGTGTACGGACGAGACGTAACCACGTTATTGAACACGGTCAGGTTCGGATCGGTTTTATGCAGCGCATCCAGTTCCGGCGTGGTTTCACGCGGATAGCCGTACAGGCTCATGCGTCCACGCTGGGTCGATTCGCCAATCACCAGCACTAAGGTGCGCGGTTCGTTACCCGATTCGTCTTTGAAATTAGCCAGTGGCGGTAATGCGTTATTTTCATTCAGCAGCTTCGTCAGTGAGTTAAGTTGTTGACGATACTGATAATAACCGGTCAGAAATTGCCACGGCGCGGCAGGTTCCATGCGAGATGCCAGATTATCCAACGTTTTCTCAAACGGCTTGTGTTTGATAAACGTGTTCATGGCGATAGGGTGCAGAATCAAACCATAAAGCAGGGCAAAAGAGATGATATAACGCCACGGCTTTGGAATATAGACCGGGCGCAGGCGCGTCCACAGCAAAATTGCCACCGCCGTATAGGCCAGGGCAATAAGCACAATCTTCAGACTGAAATACTGGCTTAAGTACTCGCTGGCTTCGTTGGTGTTGGTTTCAAACATCACAAACAGAACGCTCTGCGAGAACTCCTGACCGTAGATGACGTAGTAGCACAACGCTGCCAGAGACGCCGCCCACAGCATTACGCCGATTACTGCTGCGATAATCTTAATCCGCTTCGGAAAGAGGAATACCGGGATCAACCACAGCGAACTGAACAGCAGCGAGTCGCGAATGCCGTTGGTGCCGCTGTAGCCGCTGATGTAAATAATGGCCTGTAACAGGGTAGAGAAAAACCAAAAGTAGAGCAGTGCCCAACCCAGGGCTTTCCAGCTAAAAATGGGTTTAGTCTGGACTTCAGTGGAATGCATAGTAAGAACCCGTTTTGGATAATAGCGCCGAATGTAAGGACAAAACCTTAAGGATATCTGAAGGGATATCCAGAATCTGGGTGAAATGCAGACAGAAATATATTGAAAACGAAGGTGTTAGAACAGAAGTATTTCAGAAAACCCTCGCGCTATTGCACGAGGGTTGATAGAGGAGGGGGGTTAGCCAGTATTACGCATACCTGCCGCAATTCCGGCAATAGTGACCATCAACGCTTGTTCGACGCGGGGATCCGGTTCCTGTCCTTCTTTTTCTGCCAGGCGCGAACGATGCAGCAACTCTGCCTGCAGTACGTTCAGCGGGTCAGTGTATATATTTCGTAGCTGAATAGACTCGGCAATCCACGGTAGATCGGCCATCAGATGGGAGTCGTTGGCAATCGCCAGCACCACTTTGATGTCTTCTTCTTGCAGATTGCGTAACTCTTTACCTAACGGCCACAGTGCTTTGTCGACCAGGCGTTGGTCATAGTATTCCGCCAGCCACAGGTCTGCTTTGGCGAAGACCATCTCCAGCATGCCGAGACGCGTTGAGAAGAACGGCCAGTCGCGGCACATGGCTTCCAGTTCGCTCTGCTTGCCATCTTCGACCACTTTTTGCAGCGCCGTACCTGCACCCAGCCAGGCGGGGAGCATCAGGCGGTTTTGTGTCCAGGCAAAAATCCACGGAATGGCGCGCAGAGACTCGACGCCGCCGGTTGGACGACGTTTCGCCGGGCGTGAACCTAACGGCAGTTTGCCCAGTTCCTGTTCTGGCGTAGCGGAGCGGAAGTAAGGGACAAAGTCTTTGTTTTCACGCACGTAGCCACGGTAGAGATCGCAGGAGATGACTGACAGTTCATCCATAATGCGACGCCAGCTCTCTTTCGGCTCAGGCGGTGGCAGCAGGTTGGCTTCCAGAATCGCCCCGGTGTACAGCGACAAGCTGCTAACGGTGATTTCTGGCAGACCGTATTTAAAGCGGATCATCTCGCCCTGCTCGGTTACGCGCAGGCCGCCTTTCAGGCTTCCCGGCGGTTGCGACAGCAGCGCCGCATGGGCTGGTGCGCCGCCGCGACCAATGGAACCGCCGCGACCGTGGAACAGTGTCAGTTCAATGCCCGCTTTTTCGCAGGTTTTGATTAACGCGTCCTGTGCCTGATATTGCGCCCAGGAGGCCGCCATCACGCCCGCATCTTTTGCTGAGTCGGAATAGCCAATCATCACCATCTGTTTGCCCTGAATCAGACCGCGATACCAGTCGATATTCAGCAGTTGGGTCATGACATCGTTGGCGTTGTTCAGGTCATCGAGAGTTTCAAACAGCGGTGCGACTGGCATTGCAAATCCAATACCCGCTTCTTTCAGCAGCAGGTGAACAGCCAGTACGTCGGACGGCGTTTTCGCCATCGAGATCACGTAGGCGGCAATAGAGCCTTGCGGCGCTTCGGCAATCACTTGACAGGTATCAAGCACTTCGCGTGTTTCGGCGCTTGGTTGCCAGTTGCGCGGCAGAAGCGGACGTTTGGAGTTCAGTTCGCGGATCAGGAATGCCTGCTTGTCGGCCTCTGACCAGCTTTCGTAATCGCCAATGCCGAGATAGCGGGTCAGCTCGCCCAATGCTTCGGTATGACGAGTGCTCTCCTGGCGAATATCAATACGCACCAGCGGTACGCCGAAACATTTCACGCGGCGCAGGGTGTCGAGCAGATCGCCGTTGGCGATAATACCCATGCCACACGCCTGAAGTGACTGGTAGCAAGCGTAGAGCGGTTCCCACAGTTCTTCATTCTGCGTCAGCAGACCTTCCGGCTTCGGCAGCTCTTCGCCTTTCAGACGCGCCTCCAGCCAGGCCTGTGTCGCCATCAGGCGAGAACGCAGGTTTTTCATCAGATAGCGATACGGTTCTGCGGCACCTTCTTCGCCAACCAGCGCCAGCAGTTCTGGGGTAGCCTCAACCATCGACAGTTCAGAAACCAGAACCTGAATATCTTTCAGGAACAGGTCGGTGGCTTTCCAGCGGCTGAGCAGCAGGACACGGCGGGTGATATCGGCGGTTACATTAGGGTTGCCGTCGCGGTCGCCGCCCATCCACGAGGTAAAGCGTACCGGAACAAATTCGACCGGCAGCTTATAGCCGAGGTTCTCTTCCAGTTGTTCGTTCAGTTCGCGCAGGTAATTTGGTACGCCTTGCCACAGGCTGTTTTCCACCACGGCAAAGCCCCATTTCGCTTCATCAACCGGAGTTGGGCGCAGCTTACGGATTTCATCAGTATGCCAGGACTGAGCGATCAACTGGCGCAGGCGGCGCATCAGCTGGTGGTGTTCGTAGTCGGCGATATCTTTGTTATCGAGCTGCTTTAAGCAGGCGTTCACTTCCACCATTTTGTGGATCAGTGTACGACGGGTAATTTCGGTTGGATGAGCCGTGAGGACCAGTTCCAGCGACAGAGATTCCACCGCTTTTTTGATGGTGTCTTCGCTCAGTTCCGGCTGGTTTTTCAGTTTACGCAGGGTGCGGGCGATCACTTCCGGATTGCTGGCAGCCTCGCCTTTCGGCGAAATGCTGTGGTATTGCTCGGCAGTGTTGGCCAGATTCAGGAACTGACTAAACGCACGCGCAACGGGCAGCAGCTCGTCGTTCGACAAATTTTGTAAAGTGGTGAGTAACTCCTGGCGGTTAGCATCATTGCCAGCGCGTGAAGATTTGGACAACTTACGGATAGTTTCTACGCGTTCAAGAATGTGTTCTCCCAACGCATCCTTGATGGTTTCTCCCAGCACTTTGCCGAGCATACTGACATTACTACGCAATGCGGAATATTGTTCGTTCATATGACCCCAGACACCCATCTTATCGTTTGATAGCCCTGTATCCTTCACGTCGCATTGGCGCGAATATGCTCGGGCTTTGCTTTTCGTCGTCTTTTATAAAGCCACGTAAAAGCGGTGACGTCAAATGCTGCGAAATCGCTTCAGCAAACGAATAAATAGCAGGAATTTACGCCATTAAATTCACAACGTTTTAAATAAGCGTAACTTATGGGAATGTTAAAAAATCGCCATACATAACACCAAAGGTGTAGGTCGGATAAGATGCGCAAGCATCGTATCCGACATTATTTGTGGCACCGGAGTGTGGCAACGGTGCCGGATGTGGCGCGAGCGCCTTATCCGGTCTACGTTTTAATGCCAGCAAAAATGGTGAATCACCTGGGTAATCAATTCACGGGTGGGCTTGATAAAACGCGTCTCCAGATATTCATCAGGCTGATGGGCTTGATTGATTGAGCCCGGGCCTAGCACCAGCGTCGGGCATAGCGTCTGAATAAACGGTGCTTCAGTACAGTAGTTCACCACTTCGGTCTTTGCACCGAGCAATTTCTCAACCACTTCAACCAGTTGATGATTTGGCGGGCATTCATAGCCTGGGATCGGTGGGTGCAACTCTTCGACCGTCAGACGGCCCGGCCAGCGTTCGCTCACCGGAGCCAGCGCGTCGTTGAGCAAACCATTAAGTTCGTTGAGCGTCATGCCCGGCAGCGGGCGAATATCCATATGCAACTCACAGCAGGCGCAAATTCGGTTAGAGGCGTCGCCGCCATGAATATGCCCGAGGTTGAGCGTGGGATACGGCACGGTAAACGCTTCATAGTGATAACGTTCTTTAAGATTATCGCGCAATTGCAAAATATGGCCGATGGCGTCGTGCATCAGTTCAATAGCGTTAACCCCGCGCGACGGATCGCTGGAGTGGCCCGACTGACCCATAATTCGAATGGCATTTGAGATGTGGCCTTTATGCGCGCGTACCGGTTGCAGCGACGTTGGTTCGCCAATGATGGCGCAATCCGGTCGCAGGGAGGTGGTTTCGGCAAAATAACGCGCTCCTGCCATACTGGTTTCTTCATCGGCAGTCGCCAGAATGTAGAGCGTTTTTTTCAGTTTAGTGACGTCGACATCGCGTAGCGCATCGAGGATAAACGCAAAAAAGCCTTTCATGTCGGCGGTGCCTAAGCCGTAAAGCTTGCCGTCATGCTCCGTCAGTGTAAACGGATCGCGCGTCCAGCGACCGTCATCAAATGGCACCGTATCGGTATGCCCCGCCAGCAACAAGCCGCCAGCCCCCTGTCCGGTACTTGCCAGCATATTAAATTTGTTGCGAGTTCCTGGCACAGGCTGCACTTCCACATTGAAGCCTAAATCTTTAAACCAGTCCGCCAGCAGAGTGATTAAATCTGCATTACTTTGATCGAGTGCCTCTTCCGTGGCGCTTATTGAAGGTGTGGCAATCAGAGCGCGGTAAATCTCGATAAATGGCGGTAATTTGTTTTTCATTGTTGACACACCTCCGGTCATGATAGTATCAATATTCATGCAGTATTTATGAATAAAAATACACTAACGTTGAGCGTAATAAAACCCACCAGCCGTAAGGTGAATGTTTTACGTTTAGCCAGGCAAACAGACATAAGAAGGTGAATAGCCCCGATGTTGAATACGCTGATTGTGGGTGCCAGTGGTTACGCTGGCGCAGAGCTAGTGACCTATGTAAATCGCCATCCGCATATGAACATAACCGCTTTGACTGTCTCAGCGCAAAGCAATGATGCGGGAAAGTTAATCTCCGATTTGCATCCGCAGCTCAAAGGCATCGTTGATCTGCCGTTGCAGCCGATGTCGGATATCAGCGAGTTTAGCCCAGGGGTGGATGTGGTGTTTCTCGCCACCGCCCATGAAGTTAGCCACGATTTAGCGCCGCAATTTCTTGAAGCGGGCTGTGTGGTGTTCGACCTTTCCGGCGCATTTCGCGTTAACGACGCCGCCTTCTATGAAAAATATTACGGCTTTACCCATCAATACCCGGCATTGCTTGAGCAGGCGGTCTATGGCCTGGCGGAGTGGTGTGGCAATAAATTAAAAGAAGCGAACTTGATTGCGGTGCCGGGCTGTTATCCGACGGCGGCACAGCTGGCGCTGAAACCGTTGATTGATGCCGATCTTCTCGACCTCAGTCAGTGGCCGGTGATTAACGCCACCAGCGGCGTGAGCGGTGCAGGGCGTAAGGCAGCGATTTCAAATAGCTTTTGTGAAGTGAGCCTGCAACCGTATGGCATCTTTACCCATCGCCACCAGCCGGAGATCGCTACGCATCTCGGTGCTGACGTCATCTTCACCCCGCATCTGGGCAATTTCCCGCGCGGTATTCTCGAAACCATTACCTGCCGCCTGAAACCGGGCGTGAGTCAGGCGCAAGTGGCGCAGACATTACAGCAGGCGTATGCGCATCAACCGTTGGTGCGTCTGTATGACAAAGGCGTTCCGGCACTAAAAAATGTCGTCGGGCTGCCGTTTTGCGATATCGGATTTGCCGTTCAGGGCGAGCATCTGATTATTGTGGCGACCGAAGATAACTTACTGAAAGGCGCGGCGGCACAGGCAATCCAGTGTGCCAATATTCGTTTCGGCTATGCCCAAACGCAGTCTCTTATTTAAGGGTGCAATGATGAATCCATTAATTATCAAGCTGGGCGGCGTACTGCTGGATAGCGAAGAGGCGCTGGAACGGCTGTTCAGCGCACTGGTGAAATATCGTGAGTCACATCAGCGTCCGCTGGTTATTGTCCACGGCGGCGGCTGCGTGGTGGATGAGCTGATGAAAGGGCTGAATCTGCCGGTGAAAAAGAAAAACGGCCTGCGGGTGACGCCTGCGGATCAGATAGACATTATCACCGGAGCGCTGGCGGGAACGGCAAATAAAACCCTGCTGGCATGGGCGAAGAAACATCAGATTGCGGCCGTAGGTTTGTTTCTCGGTGACGGCGACAGCGTCAAAGTGACCCAGCTTGATGAAGAGTTAGGCCATGTTGGACTGGCGCAGCCAGGTTCGCCTAAGCTTATCAATACGTTGCTGGAAAACGGTTATCTGCCGGTGGTCAGCTCCATTGGCGTAACGGACGAAGGGCAACTGATGAACGTCAATGCCGACCAGGCGGCGACGGCGCTGGCGGCAACGCTGGGTGCAGATCTGATTTTGCTCTCCGACGTCAGCGGCATTCTCGACGGTAAAGGGCAACGTATTGCCGAAATGACCGCCGCGAAAGCGGAACAACTGATTGAGCAGGGCATTATTACCGACGGCATGATTGTAAAAGTGAACGCGGCGCTGGATGCTGCGCGCACGCTGGGCCGTCCGGTAGATATCGCCTCCTGGCGTCATGCGGAACAGCTTCCGGCACTGTTTAACGGTATGCCGATGGGTACGCGGATTTTAGCTTAAGTTTTGTTGGCCGGAGGCGCAGCTTTCCGGCATTGATTTTCAACATAAGGAAACAGAGTTATGGCACTTTGGGGCGGGCGTTTTACCCAGGCAGCAGATCAACGGTTCAAACAATTCAACGACTCACTGCGCTTTGATTACCGTCTGGCGGAGCAGGATATTGTTGGCTCTGTGGCCTGGTCCAAAGCCCTGGTAACGGTAGGCGTGTTAACCGCAGAAGAACAGGCGCAACTGGAAGAGGCGCTGAACGAGCTGCTGGAAGATGTTCGCGCCAGGCCACAACAAATCCTCGAAAGCGACGCCGAAGATATCCATAGCTGGGTGGAAGGCAAACTGATCGACAAAGTGGGTCAGTTAGGCAAAAAACTGCATACCGGGCGTAGCCGTAATGATCAGGTAGCGACTGACCTGAAACTGTGGTGCAAAGATACCGTTAGCGAGTTGCTGACGGCTAACCGTCAGCTGCAATCGGCGCTGGTGGAAACCGCACAAAACAATCAGGACGCGGTGATGCCAGGTTACACTCACCTGCAACGCGCCCAGCCGGTGACGTTCGCTCACTGGTGCCTGGCGTATGTTGAGATGCTGGCGCGTGATGAAAGCCGTTTGCAGGACGCGCTTAAGCGTCTGGATGTCAGCCCGTTAGGCTGTGGCGCACTGGCGGGAACGGCCTATGAAATCGACCGTGAACAGTTAGCCGGCTGGCTGGGTTTTGCTTCGGCGACACGTAACAGTCTCGACAGCGTTTCTGACCGTGATCATGTGCTGGAACTGCTTTCTGCTGCCGCTATCGGCATGGTGCATCTGTCGCGTTTTGCTGAAGATCTGATTTTCTTTAACACCGGCGAAGCGGGGTTTGTCGAGCTTTCTGACCGCGTGACTTCTGGTTCATCATTAATGCCGCAGAAGAAAAATCCGGATGCGCTGGAGCTGATTCGCGGTAAATGTGGGCGGGTGCAGGGCGCGTTAACTGGCATGATGATGACGCTGAAAGGTCTGCCGCTGGCTTACAACAAAGATATGCAGGAAGACAAAGAAGGTCTGTTCGACGCGCTCGATACCTGGCTGGACTGCCTGCATATGGCGGCGCTGGTGCTGGACGGCATTCAGGTGAAACGTCCGCGTTGCCAGGAAGCGGCGCAGCAAGGTTACGCGAACGCCACTGAACTGGCGGATTACCTGGTGGCGAAAGGCGTACCGTTCCGCGAGGCGCACCATATCGTGGGTGAAGCAGTGGTGGAAGCCATTCGTCAGGGCAAACCGCTGGAAGAGCTGCCGCTCAGTGAGTTGCAGAAATTCAGCCCGGTGATTGGCGAAGATGTCTATCCGATTCTGTCGCTGCAATCGTGCCTCGACAAGCGTGCGGCAAAAGGCGGCGTCTCACCGCAGCAGGTGGCGCAGGCGATTGCTTTTGCAAGGGCGCGGTTGGGGTAAGAACATTTATATGTACAAATTTGAGCCTGGCTTATCGCCGGGCTTTTTTATGGCAAAAAAAAGCGGATCCTGGAGATCCGCAAAAGTTCACGTTGGCTTTAGTTATTCGAGTTGAGAAACTCTCGAAACGGGCAGTGACTTCAAGGGTTAAAAGAGGTGCCGCTCCGTTTCTGTGAGCAATTATCAGTCACAATGCTTGATAGGGATAATCGTTCGTTGCTATGCTACCTATCGCCATGAACTATCGTGGCAATGGAGGATGGATAATGAATATTCGTGATCTTGAGTACCTGGTGGCACTGGCCGAGCACCGCCATTTTCGGCGTGCGGCAGATTCCTGCCACGTTAGCCAGCCGACGCTTAGCGGGCAAATTCGTAAGCTGGAAGATGAGCTGGGCGTGATGTTGCTGGAGCGGACCAGCCGTAAAGTGTTATTCACCCAAGCGGGAATGCTACTGGTGGATCAGGCGCGTACCGTGCTGCGCGAGGTGAAAGTCCTTAAAGAGATGGCAAGCCAGCAGGGGGAGACGATGTCCGGGCCGCTGCATATTGGCTTGATTCCCACGGTTGGGCCTTACCTGTTGCCGCATATTATCCCGATGCTGCACCAGACCTTTCCGAAGCTGGAAATGTATTTGCATGAAGCCCAGACCCATCAGTTACTGGCGCAACTGGACAGTGGCAAACTCGACTGCGTGATCCTCGCGCTGGTGAAAGAGAGCGAAGCATTCATTGAAGTACCGTTGTTTGATGAACCCATGTTGTTGGCAGTCTATGAAGATCACCCGTGGTCTAATCGCGAATGCGTGCCGATGGCCGATCTGGCAGGGGAAAAACTGCTGATGCTGGAAGATGGTCACTGTCTGCGCGATCAGGCAATGGGCTTCTGCTTTGAAGCTGGAGCGGATGAAGATACACACTTCCGCGCGACCAGTCTGGAGACGCTGCGCAACATGGTGGCCGCAGGTAGCGGGATCACTTTATTGCCTGCGCTGGCTGTACCGCCAGAACGCAAACGCGATGGCGTCGTTTATCTGCCGTGCATTAAGCCGGAACCACGCCGTACCATTGGTCTGGTTTATCGTCCAGGCTCACCGCTGCGCAGCCGCTATGAGCAGCTGGCAGAGGCCATCCGCGCAAAAATGGATGGCCATTTCGATAAAGCGTTAAAACAGGCGGTTTAAGCCGTTTAATGCCGCTACCCGATAGGCTTCCGCCATGGTCGGGTAGTTAAAGGTGGTGTTGACGAAGTACTCAATAGTGTTGCCGCCACCTTTCTGTTCCATAATCGCCTGACCGATATGAATAATTTCGGCAGCGCGCTCACCAAAGCAATGGATCCCCAGAATCTCTTTCGTTTCCCGATGGAACAAAATTTTCAGCGTACCCACGTTCATGCCAACGATTTGTGCACGTGCCAGATGTTTAAACTGGGCGCGGCCTACTTCATACGGTACTTTCATCGCGGTCAGCTGCTGTTCGGTTTTGCCCACAGAGCTGATTTCTGGGATGGTGTAAATACCGGTAGGGATATCTTCAATCAAGTGCGCGGTGGCTTCACCTTTTACCAGCGCCTGCGCGGCAATGCGCCCCTGGTCATAGGCCGCTGAAGCCAGGCTTGGATAACCAATCACGTCGCCCACCGCGTAAACGTGCGGCTGCGCGGTCTGATACATGCTGTTGACCTTCAGCTGTCCGCGACTGTCAGTTTCCAGCCCAATGTTCTGTAACGCCAGCGAATCGGTATTACCCGTGCGACCGTTGGCATAGAGCAGACAGTCAGCTTTCAGTTTTTTGCCCGACTTCAGATGCATGATCACACCGTCGTCACAGCCTTCGATCTTCTCGTACTCTTCGTTGTGACGAATCACTACGCCACTGTTCCAGAAGTGATAGGAGAGCGAATCTGACATCTCTTGATCGAGAAACGCCAACAGGCGATCGCGGGTATTGATCAGATCTACTTTTACATCCATACCGCGGAAGATCGACGCATATTCACAGCCGATCACTCCAGCACCGTAAATAAGTACATGGCGCGGTTCGTGGTGCATGCTAAGAATTGAGTCGCTGTCGTAAATGCGTGGATGGGTGAAATCGACGTCTGCTGGATGATAAGGGCGTGAGCCGCAGGCTATGACAAATTTTTCTGCGGTTAACGTTTCGACCGTGCCGTCCGGGCAGTCCAGCGCCAACGTATGCTCGTCAACAAAGTGAGCGTTCCCCTGCAATATTTCACAGTGATTACGTTCGTAAAATCCCTGACGCATGCGCGTTTGTTGATTAATCACGTTATCGGCATGGTTAAGGATATCGGCAAAAGAAGAGCGGAGCAGTCGGGAATGGTCGCTGTAAAGTGGGTTTTGATTGAATTCTATAATGCGGCTGACGGCGTGACGGAGAGCTTTCGACGGGATAGTGCCCCAGTGGGTGCAACCGCCGCCAACATTTTGATAACGCTCGATAACTGCGACGCGCGCACCTTGCTTAACAAGACCCATTGCAGCGCCTTCGCCGCCGGGGCCGGAACCTATTACTATGGCATCGTAATCGTAGGAATGTGGCATGGTAGGGCTTACCTGTTCTTATACATAAAAGCAACAGAATGGTAACATTTTATCGCGGGTAAGCCAATTGATCCCCGTCATTTATCTGGCTATATCGTGAGCGGCCTTTGCTTTGTCTTCCTCCTTCTTATTTTATTTATTCACTATTAATTGCTTTTTCTTATGGCTGATAGTTTTATCTTGTTGAAGTGTGCTTTTTTGTTATTGTCTATGTTAAATATTCTTATAAAACAAACATATAAATATTTTATATTGATGCCTTATTTGTATTTATACCATCAATAAAATCCGTTAATTAACCTGTTTATAAGTGAATAAAGGAATAGTCGATGATCGAACACTATATTCGTGGGTTTGAGGAAGAGTTGCGCGAGATCCGCCACCAAATCCACGAAAACCCGGAGTTGGGGCTACAAGAATTTAAAACCAGTGCTCTGGTTGCGGAAAAGCTGCGCCAGTGGGGCTATGAGGTTGAGCAAGGGCTGGCGACGACGGGGATAGTGGCCACGTTAAAAGTGGGCGACGGAGAGAAAAGTATTGGCCTGCGGGCGGATATGGATGCGCTGCCAATTTATGAAAATAGTGGCAAGCCCTGGGTCAGTAAACATCCCGGTTTAATGCACGCATGCGGGCATGACGGCCATACCACGATATTACTAGGTGCTGCGCGTTATCTTGCCGAAACTCGTCGTTTTAACGGCACGTTACGTCTTATCTTCCAGCCCGCAGAAGAGATGATTAACGGCGGCGAGATTATGGTCAAAGAAGGTCTTTTTGACCACTTCCCCTGCGATGTGATTTTCGGCATGCACAACATGCCGGGCTTGCCGGTTGGCAAGTTTTTCTTCCAGCCAGGGGCGCTAATGGCGTCAATGGATCAGTTCCACATCACAGTTCGCGGCTGTGGAGGGCATGGCGCAATTCCTCACAAAGCCATCGATCCGGTGCTGGTCGCGGCACATATCACCACTGCATTACAAAGCATTGTGTCGCGCAATGTCGATCCGCTGGAAGCGGCGGTAATTACCGTTGGCAGCATTGTTGCAGGAGAGGCGGCTAACGTCATTCCTGACAGTGCTGAGATGAAAATCAGCGTCCGCTCTCTTAGCCGCGATACCCGACAACTTCTTCTGACCCGTATTCCGGCTCTGGCGCAAGCCCAGGCTGCCAGCTTTGGCGCTACGGCTGAGGTTACGCATGTTAACGGTACACCGGTATTAGTAAATGACGAGGAGATAGCGCGCTTCGCCTGGCAGGTGGCGTGTAAAACGTTTGGTGAAGATCGGGCCGAGTTTGGCATCAAGCCCCTGATGGGCAGTGAGGATTTCTCTTTCATGCTGGAAGCCCAGCCGAAAGGCGCTTTTTTGCTGTTCGGTAATGGCGATGTCGGGGAAGGTTCCTGCATGGTGCATAACCCGGGCTACGACTTCAACGATGCAAGTCTGGTCCCGGCGTGCAGCTACTGGGGCGCACTGGTAGAAGCCTGGCTGCAATAAATAAAACAACACACAACAACACTTTCTGGCAAGGAACATGGAATGACGGCGATCGTAAATGGAAGCGTGATTGTGAAGAAAAAGCCCAGCGGTAAGCGGGTGATTTTTGCTTCGGCGTTTGGCAATGCGCTCGAATTTTTTGATTTTGGCGTTTACAACTTTTTTGTGGTCTATATCAGTACGCTTTTCTTCCCGCCCAGCGCTGATCATAATGTCGCGCTATTACTGGCATTTGCAACGTTTGGCGTGAGTTTTTTTATGCGCCCGCTTGGTGGAATTATCGTCGGGGCCTGGGCCGATCGTTTCGGACGCAAACCCGCGATGGTGTTCACCATTGCCCTGATGAGCCTCGGTACGCTGATGATCGGCATCGCGCCGACCTATGCGACGGCGGGCTATTGGGGAACGGCGACGTTGGTACTGGCGCGTCTGATTCAGGGTGTTGCGGCAGGTGGTGAAGTCGGCGCCTCAATGTCTTTACTGGTTGAATCAGCTCCGGCAAATCGTCGTGGTTTTTACAGCAGTTGGTCGCTGGCGACCCAGGGGCTGGCAACGACCTTTGGTGGTGTTGTCGCTTTAGGTCTGAGCACTTGGCTACCGTTTGCCACAGGTTCAGAAACCGTAATGGCAGAATGGGGCTGGCGTGTGCCATTTTTTATTGGCGTGTTATTAGCACCGATCGGTTGCTGGTTGCGTCTGAGCCTGGAAAATGACGTACCTGAACCTGTACACAATAAAAAAGCTGCTGCCAGCGAAAGCGCGTTCTCTCTGCTCCTGCAACATAAAGCGACTATCATTAACGGCGTTTTACTCGCTATCGGTAGCACGGTAGCAACCTATATTTCCCTCTTTTACTATGGCACCTGGGCGGCGAAGTATCTGGCAATGCCTCAACACTATTCTCATGCAGCGATGTTACTGGCGGGGGTAATTACGTTTGTGGGCGCGCTGTTGGTGGGGATGCTATGTGATTCGGTCGGGCGTAAAAAGCTGATTTTAATCTCCCGTGTGATGGTGCTGATCTGTAGCTGGCCGTCATTCTGGTTGTTGGTGAATTACCCAAGCCCCGGCATGTTGCTGACGGTAGTTTTCGTGATGGTCAGCTTTACCACGCTTGGTGGGGTACCAGTGATGTTGTTGATCTCTGAACTGTTGCCGAAACGGATTCGGGCATTGGGTTTTGCGCTGGTTTATAGCATTGGTGTAGCAATCTTCGGCGGTTTTGCGCAATATTTCGCCACGCAATCCATCGTGTTACTGGATAGTCTGACGGCTCCGGCGTGGTATCTGGGCGGAGGCACGTTGCTGTCGATGCTGGCGTTATTGTTTGTAAAAGAACCGGCCAAAGAGTTGCAGTAAATGTGTTTTATTGCGCTACCGTTCATTCACAACACTGGAGCAATCCAGTATGTTCATTCTCTGGTATAGTGCCAGCAGTACTTTTGGCAAGGATTCAGACATCGTGATGGGCGTAAGAGCGCAGCAAAAAGAAAAAACCCGACGTTCGCTGGTAGAAGCCGCATTTAGCCAATTAAGTGCTGAACGCAGCTTCGCCAGCCTGAGTTTACGTGAAGTGGCGCGTGAAGCGGGCATTGCTCCCACCTCTTTTTATCGGCATTTCCGCGACGTAGACGAACTTGGCCTGACCATGGTTGACGAGAGTGGTTTGATGCTGCGTCAGCTTATGCGCCAGGCGCGTCAGCGTATCGCTAAAGGCGGGAGTGTGATCCGTACCTCGGTATCCACATTTATGGAGTTCATCGGTAATAATCCTAACGCCTTCCGGTTATTATTGCGGGAACGCTCCGGCACCTCCGCCGCGTTTCGTGCCGCCGTTGCGCGTGAAATTCAGCACTTCATTGCGGAACTTGCGGACTATCTTGAACTCGAAAACCATATGCCGCGCGCGTTTACTGAAGCGCAAGCCGAAGCAATGGTGACGATTGTCTTCAGTGCGGGTGCCGAGGCGTTGGATGTCGGCGTCGAACAACGTCGGCAATTAGAAGAGCGACTGGTACTGCAACTGCGAATGATTTCGAAAGGGGCTTATTACTGGTATCGCCGTGAACAAGAGAAAACCGCAATTATTCCGGGAAATGTGAAGGACGAGTAATGAAACAAGCAAATCAAGATAGAGGTACGCTGCTGCTGGCGTTAGTTGCTGGCTTATCGATTAATGGTACTTTCGCAGCGCTGTTTAGCTCCATTGTGCCATTTTCTGTATTCCCGATTATTTCCCTGGTGCTGACGGTTTACTGCCTGCATCAACGCTATCTTAATCGCACTATGCCGGTCGGCTTGCCGGGTCTGGCAGCTGCCTGTTTTATTCTCGGCGTTCTGCTTTATAGCACTGTGGTTCGTGCAGAATATCCGGATATCGGTTCTAACTTCTTCCCGGCTGTGCTGTCCGTTATTATGGTGTTCTGGATTGGCGCGAAGATGCGTAACCGTAAGCAGGAAGTTGCTGAGTAATCGGTATCATGCCGGATGCTGGCGCATCCGGCATGGGGTTTACTTCGCGGTCAGTAATACGCCGCACTCCATATGGTGCGTGTAGGGGAACTGATCAAACAGAGCCAGACGTTCAACCTTGTGCGTCTGGCTTAATGTTTCCAGATTCTTACACAGCGTTTCCGGGTTGCAGGAGATATACAGAATACGCGGATATGCCTGCACCATTTTCTCGGTTTCACTGTCCAGACCGCTGCGCGGTGGGTCGACAAAAATGGTTTCGCACTGATAACTCTTTAAGTCGATCCCTTGCAGGCGGTTAAACTCGCGCACACCATTCATCGCCTGAGTAAATTCTTCCGCCGCCATACGAATAATTTGTACGTTATCAATATGGTTAGCTGCGATGTTGTATTGCGCGGCAGCGACCGACGGCTTGGCGATTTCGGTGGCTAATACCCGATCAAAATTGCGCGCCAGTGCTAATGAAAAGTTACCGTTGCCGCAGTACAGCTCCAGCAAATCGCCTTTTGAGCCTTTGGTGACGTCCAGCGCCCATTCCAGCATCTGAATATTCATCGCCGCGTTTGGCTGGGTGAAACTGTTCTCCACCTGACGGTAGATCATCTCTTTTCCGGCGACCGGCAGACGCTCGTCGATGTAATCTTGATCCAGCGCGATTTTGGTTTTCGTTGCCCGACCAATCAGATGCACATTCAGATTCTGCGCGCGCAACGCATCGCGCAGGGCTTCCGCCTGCTGACGCCATTCGTCATCCAGCTTTTTATGGTACAGCAGAGAAACCACCGCCTGATTACTCAGCGTGGTGAGGTAATCAATCTGGAACAACTTGTGGCGCAGAACGGGATTATTACGCACACCCGCAATCATCGCCGTCATCAACTGGTTGATGAGTTCACTGGCGGCAGGGAAGCTATCCACGCGGATACGGCTTTTGGTTTGTTGATCGAAAATGATGTGGTACAGGTCATCGCCATCGTGCCAGATGCGGAACTCTGCACGCATCCGGTAATGGCTGACCGGCGAGCGAAACACTTCCGGAACCAGGTCAGAAAACGGTGCCATCATACTTTGCAAACGTACCACTTTTTCGGCTAACTGCGCTTCATACTGTTCTGTTGGAAGGTGTTCGGGGGTCATGATGTATCCTGAAAAATTAAAGTACGCGGCGATTGTAGGGATTGCTCATCAGATGTCCAGATCTTGATGAATTCCTATTTGTGAGCTACGTCTGGACAGTAACTTGTTACAACCTGTAGCATCCACTTGCCGGTCCTGTGAGTTAATAGGGAATCCAGTGCGAATCTGGAGCTGACGCGCAGCGGTAAGGAAAGGTGCGATGATTGCGTTATGCGGACACTGCCATCCGGTGGGAAGTCATCATCTCTTTGTATCTTCAGATACCCCTCCAAGCCCGAAGACCTGCCGGCCAACGTCGCATCTGGTTCTCATCATCGCGTAATATTGATGAAACCTGCGGCATCCTTCATCTATTGTGGATGCTTTACAATGATTAAAAAAGCTTCGCTGCTGACGGCGTGTTCCGTCACAGCCTTTTCTGCTTGGGCACAGGATACCAGCCCGGATACTCTCGTTGTTACTGCTAACCGTTTTCAGCAGCCAGTAAATACTGTCCTTGCACCTACTGATATTGTTACCCGTGAGGATATTCAACGCTGGCAGTCGAAAGACCTCAACGATGTTATGAGTCATCTCCCTGGTGTAAATATCTCTCAAACTGGTGGAATGGGGACGAGTTCTTCTCTTTATGTTCGTGGCACTGAATCGCGCCATGTTTTGGTGTTGATTGATGGTGTGCCGATGGCTCGTGCCGGTATCGACAATGCAATTGATATTAGCCAGTTCCCGGTATCACTTGTACAGCGTGTTGAATATATTCGTGGGCCGCGTTCTGCCGTTTATGGTTCTGGTGCCATCGGAGGTGTGGTGAACATTATTACAATGAGTAATGATGAGAACGCTCAGATCAACGCAGGAATGGGTACAAATGGTTATCAAGCCTATGATGGAGTAATAAATAAACGTTTTGGCGATACGATGGTAACAGCAGCAGGCGCTTACCAGACGACCAAAGGTTTTAACATTCAGCCTGGCTCACCATACAGTGGTGATAGCGATCGCGATGGATATCGCAACAAACTTTTCTGGGGGGGGCTGCAGCATAAGTTTAACGATAACTTCTCGGGGTTCTTCCGTGGGTACAGCTACACAGCTAATAATGATTACGACCAGGGCTCGATGTATGGTTCTGCTACCGGCAACGAAGAAGCTCAGAATTACAACCAGTCCTGGGATACTGGCCTACGCTATAACTCCGGCATCTATTCGTCTCAGTTAATTGCTAACTATCAACGACTCAAGAATTATAACTACACAAATAATCTTGGTCGTTATGCGGGAGATGCCACCCTGGATGACATGGAACAGCGTTATATTCAGTGGGGTAATAGCATTGAGGTTGGGCATGGTGCAATTAGCGGCGGGATCGATTGGAAACAGGAAAAACTGACGTCCAGCAGTATTACAAAATCAGATGATTACAAACGCGATACCACCGGGTTATACCTGACTGGACAGCAACAGATTTCCAATGTGACTTTGGAAGCTTCAGGCCGAGAAGATCATGATGAACAGTTTGGCTGGCATGGTACCTGGCAGACAGCTGCTGGTTGGGAGTTTATTGATGGCTACCAGGCAACACTTTCTTACGGTACCAGTTTTCTTGCACCTTCTCTTGGACAGCAATACGGGGCTGCTCGCTTTGCTTCAATTTATGGTCCAGGTATTGCAGCCAACCCAAATTTGAAGCCAGAAGAATCTAAACAGTGGGAGATTGGAATTGAGGGGGTAACTGGGACTCTGGATTGGCGGCTCTCAGGATATCGTTATGAAATTCAGAACCTGATTGATTATAAAAGCATAAATAATGTCAACCAGTACATTAATGTGAAATCAGCCACGATTAAAGGGCTGGAATGGACGGGAAATATTACAACCGGTCCCGTTGAACATCGCTTGACGTTACAATATGTTGACCCGCGCGATGATGAAACAGATAAAGTGCTATACCGTCGGGCAAAACAGCAGGTTAAGTACGAGTTGACTGGACAAGCTTATGGTTTCGAATGGGACGTTTCTTACCAATATATAGGTCAACGATACGACAACGCTTATGACGAGATCTCTGGTTCATCACATACAGTTAAATTAGGCGGTGTGAGCTTGTGGGATCTTGCGGTTGCATATCCGGTCACCTCTCACCTGACAGTTCGTGGTAAAATAGCTAACCTGTTCGACAAAGATTACGAGACAGTCTATGGCTACCAAACTGCAGGACGGGAATACACCTTGTCTGGCAGCTACACCTTCTGAACCACGTCCCACCGTGCTGGTGTTTGATTCCGGCGTCGGTGGGTTGTCGGTCTATGACGAGATCCGGCATCTCTTACCGGATCTCCATTACATTTATGCTTTCGATAACGTCGCTTTCCCGTATGGCGAAAAAAGCGAAGAGTTTATTGTTGAGCGTGTGGTGGAAATTGTCACCGCCGTGCAAGTGCGTTATCCCCTTGCGCTGGCTGTGGTCGCTTGCAACACCGCCAGTACCGTCTCACTTCCTGCATTACGCGAGAAGTTTGCGTTCCCGGTTGTCGGTGTCGTTCCGGCAATTAAGCCAGCGGCACGCCTGACAGCTAATGGCATTGTCGGATTGCTGGCAACTCGTGGTACGGTAAAACGTTCTTATACCCACGAGCTAATCGCGCGTTTCGCTAATGAATGTCAGATAGAGATGCTGGGCTCGGCAGAAATGGTTGAGCTGGCTGAAGCGAAGTTGCATGGCGAAGAAATCTCTCTGGATGCGCTAAAACGTATCCTGCGCCCGTGGTTAAGAATGAAAGAGCCGCCAGATACCGTTGTTCTGGGTTGCACCCATTTTCCTCTACTACAAGAAGAACTGTTAAAGGTGCTGCCAGAGGGAACCCGGTTGGTGGATTCTGGCGCAGCGATTGCCCGCCGAACGGCCTGGCTGCTGGAACATGAAGCTCCGGATGCGAAATCTGCCGATGCGAATATTGCCTTTTGTATGGCAATGACGCCAGAAGCTGAACAGTTATTACCCGTTTTACAGCGTTACGGCTTCAAAACGCTCGAAAAACTGGCAGTTTCAGGCTGATTTGGTTGAATGTTGCGCATTCGGAAAATTATTTTAAATTTCCTCTTGTCAGCTCAGAATAACTCCCTATAATGCGCCACCACTGACACGGAACAACGGCAAACACGCCGCCGGGTCAGCGGGATTCTCCTGAGAATTCCGGCAGAGAAAAGCAAAAAAATACTTGACTCTGTAGCGGGAAAGCGTAATATGCACACCCCGCGCCGCTGAGAAAAAGCGAAGCGGCACTGCTCTTTAACAATTTAT